>NZ_BAABGT010000091.1:0-35146 GCF_039541715.1 Pseudonocardia xishanensis | reverse complement strand
ATAGGCCGAGGGCTTGCCACAACATGTTGTTCGCATCCACTGTGTGACCCTGAGCACACAACCATCACGATCCTCTCCGGAGGGTTCGTGTCGGTTGCGTGTTCGATCTCCGGCGTCTTGTCGGGGGACAATTCGATAGTGTTGTCGGTGGTTATGGCGGAGGGGGAACGCCCGGTCCCATCCCGAACCCGGAAGCTAAGCCCTCCAGCGCCGATGGTACTGCACTCGCCAGGGTGTGGGAGAGTAGGTCGCCGCCGACATCAAACATCGAAGGGCGTCCCCACCGGGTGGTGGGGGCGCCCTTTTTTGTGTTTTCTCTGAGGCTGGGAATCGCGGTTGAGATATGCAGCGCGATCACGGCCGCGACGCGACAGAATCGGAATTGAAGAGTGACTGATCGGGATGACAAGTCGGGCTCCGGCGATCGCCGCGAGTCCCGAGGACGCGACGACCGTCGACAGGACGGTCGCGTCGGCAACGGCTGGGGAGACCGCCAGGGCCGAGGGCGTGACGACCGCCGCTCCGACTCCCGCGACTCGCGTGACGACCGCCCCCGTGGTGGGCGCAGCGAGCCCAGCAAGAAGGTCTACGTCGACCGTTGGGGCAAGGACGACCGCCCGCGTCGAGGTGGGCCGTCGAACGACCGCACCCGCGACGACCGCTCCGGCGGGTACCGGCGGGATGACCGCAAGGGCGCTGTCGGCGGCTCCCGCGACGACCGCCGCGGCGCCGGGTTCCGCTCCGAGGACCGCGGTGCCCGCTCCGGCGGCGGGGACGACCGCGGCTACCGGGGCCGCGACGATCGGCCCGCCCGCAACGACCGTCCGTCCGACGATCGGCGGGGCGGCTACCGCGACGACCGCCGCGGTGGAGACGACCGGTCCCCGCGCAGCGGCTCCGACCGCGGCTACCGCGGTGGTGACAGCGGCGCCCGCGCTGGGTACCGCGGCGACCGCGAGTCGCGCGGCTACAGCGGCTCCCGCTCGGATGACCGTGGCTCGCGCGGCGGGTACGGCTCGGAGGACCGCGGCTCGCGTGGCGGCTACCGGGGGGCCGACCGCGACAGTGGTGCCCGTGGCGGTTACCGCGGCGGCGACGCGGACTCGCGCGGCGGCTACCGCGGCAACGGCTCGGACGACCGGGGTTCGCGCGGTGGGTACCGTTCCGACGATCGAGGTTCGAGCAGCTACCGCCGCGACGACTCCGGTTCCCGCGGCGGCTACCGCGGCTCCGAGGGGGGCTCGCGCGGCGGCTACCGGGACGACAAGGGGTCGCGTGGGGACGACCGCGGACGGTCCTTCGGCGACCGCTCCGCGCGTGGTTCCGGCAGCGACGATCGTCGCAGCGGCGGCTATGGCGCGGGGTCGCGCGACGACCGCGCACCGCGCCGCCCCGAGAGCGCCGGTTCCCCCCGCTCCGGCTTCACCCGCGACCGCGACGACCGGCGTCCGTCCCGCGACCGGGAGGACCGTGGCCCGGCTCGTGACCGCCGTGACCAGCGCCCGGACCGCGACGACCGGCGCCCGAGCCGCGAGCGCGACGACCGACGGCGTCCTCGGGCCTCGGAGGACGGTCGCCCGACGCGTGACCGCGACGACCGTCGCCCCATGCGCGAGTCCGACGACGACCGGCGCTCGTTCCGCGACCACGGCGACGCACCACGCGAGGTGGAGGCCGTCTGGGAGCCGGAGAGCGCCCCGGACGAGGCCGCAGCGTCCCCGTCCGCTCAGGACGGGCCCGCCGAGTCGGCCCAGGTCGTCGACCGTGCAGTACCCGTGGCCGGACCCGGTGCGGCCGCCGAGCCGACGTCGGAGGACACCGGGGCGGAGCGGCTCACCGACGCGGAGGCCCAGCGATCCGGCGGCGCCGACCGGGCGCCGTCCCGGGATCGCGGCGACCGGTTCGAGCGGCGCCCCGCCCGGCGGGACGACGACCGTCCGCGCGGGCGGTCTCTCGACCGGGACCGTCGGGCGGACGGCCGTCCCGGGCGCGACTCGCGGGGCGCACGGGACTCCCGTGGGTTCCGGGACGACCGGGATCGCCGGCCCGCAGGCGCGGCCGAGGGCGTGCAGACGCCGTTCATGGCCGAGCCCGAGCTGCCGGAGGGGGTGCGGGCGTCCGCGCTCGACACCGACGTCCGGCGGGACCTGCGGGGGCTCCAGAAGGAGACCGCGGACCTCGTCGCGCTGCACCTCGTCGCGGCCGGGATGTTGGTGGACGAGGATCCCGAGCAGGCTCTCGAGCACGCCCGCTACGCCCGCAAGCGCGCCTCGCGCATCGCGCTGGTGCGGGAGGCCGCGGGTATCGCGGCCTACCACGCGGGGGAGTGGAGCGAGGCTCTCGGTGAGCTGCGCGCCGCCCGTCGGATGGGTGGCGGTCCCGGGCACCTGGCCGTGATGGCCGACATCGAGCGGGCGCTGGAGCGTCCGGAGCGGGCACTCGAGCTCGCCCGCAGCCCCGAGGCCAAGGAGCTGGGGCACGCCGAGCGCGTCGAGCTCGCCATCGTGGCCGCGGGGGCGCGGCGGGATCTCGGGGAGATCGACGCCGCCGTCGTCGGGCTGCAGGGCCCGGACCTCGACCCGAAGAAGCGGGACCCGTGGAGCGGGCGGCTCTTCTACGCCTACGCGGACAACCTGCTCGCCGCGGGCCGCGAGTCGGACGCCGTGCAGTGGTTCGCGCACGCGGTCGACGCGGACGTGGAGGTGGAGACCGACGCCCGCCGTCGGCTCGCCGAGCTGACGGGCGAGGACTTCGACGACGAGGACGACCTCGTCATCGGCGACGTCTACGAAGACGACGGCGAGCTCGTCGGCGCGGTCAGCCGGACCCGCCCCGCCGTCCTTGAGGACACCGCCGCGAAGGCCCGCGAGTCCGACACCGAGCCCCGCGAGTCCGACACCGAGCCCCGCGAGTCCGACACCGTGGCGGCTGAGTCCGACACGGCCGTCGCGGTCAGCGATGCCGAGATCGCCGAGCCGACCACCCCGGTCGCTGAGGCGGCTGAGGCGGCTGAGGTGGCTGAGGTCGACGACACCGAGGTCGCGGAGGTCGCCGCGGACGTCGAAGCCGCCGAGGTCGACGACACCGCGGTGGTGGACGAGCCGGTCGCCGAGACCACGGCGGACGGGCGTGCTGCGGCGCCTTCTCCCACGGCCGAGCCGGACGAGGACGGCGACCCCCTCCCGCCCGTCGACACCTGGCCCGCGGACGAGGAGGAGAATCGCTCCTCGTGAGCGATCTCCTCTCCGGCTTCGACCTGCTGCTCGCCGACCTCGACGGCACCCTCTACGCCGGGAGGGAGGCCGTCCCCGGCGCCGTCGCGGCGATCACGGGGGCGGCGCAGCGGGGCGTGCGTACCGCGTACGTGACCAACAACGCGTCCCGCCGTCCCGCGGACGTGGCCGCCCACCTGAGCGAGCTGGGGTTCCCGGCGGCCACCGAGGACGTCCGGACCAGCTCCCAGGCGGGCGCCTCGCTGCTGGCCGAACAGCTGCCCGCCGGGGCGAAGGTGCTGGTCCTGGGCACGGACGCGTTGCGGGACGAGGTCGCGCAGCGCGGCCTGACCCCCATCGACACGGCCGCGGGCGCGGACGCCGTCATCCACGGCCACTCGCCCGACACCGGCTGGCGGCAGCTCGCCGAGGCGACCCTCGCGATCCGCGCGGGCGCGGTCTGGGTGGCCACGAACATCGACCCGACCCTGCCCACCGAGCGCGGCCCCATGCCCGGTAACGGGTCGATGGTCGGCGTGGTCCGCATCGCGACCGGGCTGGAGCCGCAGGTCGCGGGCAAGCCCGCTCCCACCCTGCTCAGCCAGGCCGCGGTGGGCGCCGAGCGCCCGCTGGTGATCGGGGACCGGCTGGACACCGACATCGAGGGCGGCAACGCGGCGGGCCTCCCGACGCTGCTCGTGCTCACCGGCGTGTCCACCGCGCGGGAGGCCCTCGAGGCCGCTCCGGAGCTGCGCCCGACCTACATCGGCGCCGACCTGGGCGTCCTCACCCAGGACCCGGGGACGGACGGGTGGACCGTGCGCGAGGGGGTCCTCACCGGCGACGGCGAGCCGATCGCGGCGCTGCGGGCCCTCTGCGCCGCGCACTGGTCGGCGGGCGGGGGCCCGGCGACCGTCCGGGGCGAGGGGGACGCCGCGCGTCACGCCCTCGACAGCCTCGGCCTGGCCTGAGCTACCGTGGCGATCACCCCGTCCCGCTGGAGCACCCGCCGATGACCGCACCCGTCCCGGGCGACCCCCGACCGCCCGCCGCCCGGCCCCTCGAGGCCGTGCGTGCCGACGTGGAGGCCGCCCTCACCGCGCTCGACGCGGTGGCCGACCGGCCCGCCGCCGAGCACGTCGCGGCGTTCGAACGCGTGCACACCGCGCTCGGCGCCGCCCTCACCGCGGGCTCGTGACCACGCGCGCCCGGCTGGACGCCGAGCTCGTGCGGCGCAAGCTCGCCCGCTCGCGTCAGCACGCGGCCGAGCTGATCGGCGCGGGGCTGGTGTCCGTCAACGGGATGCCCGCCCGGAAGGCGGCTTCGCAGGTGGAGCGCAGCGCGCCCGTCGTCGTCGCGGAGACGGGCGAGCCGGAGTGGGCCTCGCGCGGTGCGCACAAGCTGATCGGGGCGCTGGACGCGTTCGGGGTCGATCCCGCGGGTCTGCGTTGTCTGGACGCGGGCGCGTCCACCGGGGGGTTCACCGACGTGCTGCTCAGCCGCGGGGCTCGCGAGGTGGTGGCGGCGGACGTCGGGTACGGGCAGCTGATCTGGCGGCTGCAGAACGACCCGCGGGTGCAGGTGCACGACCGCACGAACGTCCGCGCGCTGGAGCCCGGGCAGATCGGCGGCACCGTCGACCTGACCGTGGCGGACCTGTCGTTCATCTCCCTGCGCACGGTGCTGCCCGCGCTCGCGGCGTGCACCGCGGGGACGCTGCTGCCGATGGTGAAGCCGCAGTTCGAGGTGGGTAGGGAGCGGCTCGGGTCGGGCGGGGTCGTGCGGGACCCGGCGCTGCGGCTGGCCGCGTTGACCGAGGTCGCCGACGCCGCCCGCGGGCTGGGGTTGGCCGTGTTGGGGGCGGTCGCGAGCCCGCTGCCGGGGCCGTCGGGGAACGTGGAGTTCTTCCTGCGGCTCGGAGCCGGGACGGACGTCGGGGACGGGGCGTTGGCCACCGCCGTCGAGGAGGGGCCCGCATGAGGGAGCTGCTGGTCGTGTTGCACGCGGGCCGCGCGACCAACCGGCGGGTCGCGGCGCGCGTCGCGGACCGGCTGGCCAAGGACGGCATCCGGCTGCGCGTGCTGGCGGACGAGTGGGCGGAGGTCGGCAACGGCCACGACCTGCCTCCGGAGCTGCGGCCGGTCGTCGTCGACGGGACGCCCGCCTGCGCCGCGGAGACCGAGGCGGTCCTCGTCCTCGGTGGGGACGGCACGCTGCTGCGCGCCGCGGACCTCGCCCGGCCCGCGAAGGTGCCGCTGCTGGGGGTCAACCTCGGGCGGGTCGGGTTCCTGGCCGAGGCCGAGCAGGAGTCCCTCGGCGAGGCGCTGGACGCGATCGTCGCCGGGAAGTACCAGGTCGAGGAGCGGATGACGGTGGACGCGCTGGTCCGCCACCAGGGCCGCGTCCTCGAGCGGACGTGGGCGCTGAACGAGGCCTGCGTGGAGAAGAGCACCCGTGAGCGGATCCTCGAGGTGATGCTGGAGATCGACGGGCGGCCGGTGTCCAGCTTCGGCTGCGACGGCGTCATCTGCTCCACCCCGACCGGCTCGACGGCGTACGCGTTCTCGGCGGGCGGCCCGCTGATCTGGCCGCAGGTGGAGGCGATGCTCGTCGTGCCGTCGAACGCGCACGCGCTGTTCGCCCGGCCGTTGGTGGTGGGGCCGAACAGCGAGATCGCCGTGGAGATCGACGCGACGGGGCCGCCCGCCGTGCTGGACTGCGACGGCCGTCGGGTCATCGACGTGCCGCCCGGCGCCCGGGTGGAGATCCGCCGCGGCCACGAGCCGGTGCGGATGATGCGGCTGGACGGACAGCCCTTCGCCGACCGGCTCGTCCGCAAGTTCGACCTCCCCGTGCTCGGCTGGCGGGGAGCGCCGGACGCCCCGTCCGACTGATTCGAACGCCCGTTCGTCCACAGGGCGGCGCGGCGCGGTGGGGATCTGTCGGTCGGGCGTCGTATCGTGCGGCCCATGCTGGCCGAGATGCGCATCCAGGGCCTCGGCGTGATCGACGACGCCACGCTGGAGCTGGACCCGGGCCTCACCGTGCTCACGGGCGAGACGGGCGCGGGCAAGACGATGGTGGTCACCGGTCTGTCGCTGCTGGGCGGCGGGCGGGCCGAGGCGTCGCGGGTCTCCGCCGCCAAGGCGGTGGTCGAGGGGCGCTTCTCCGGCGCCGGGCCGGGTGCTCTGGAGCTGGCCGAGGAGGTCGGGGCCGAGGCGGACGAGGACGGCACGCTGATCGCGGTCCGCACCGTCTCCGCGGACGGGCGGTCCCGCGCGCACCTGGGCGGGCGGTCCGTCCCGGTGGGGGTGCTGGGCAGGCTCGCGGAGGCGTCGTTGGCCGTCCACGGCCAGAACGACCAACTCCGGTTGCTCCGACCGGCGGACCAGCGTGCGCTGCTGGACCGGTTCGCCGGGGACGCCGTGGGCAAGCCGCTGGCCGCGTACCGGGAGACCCGTGCGGAGTGGCAGGCCGTGTCCGCCGAGCTCGTCGAGCGGCGGGACGGGGCCCGGCGGCTGGCCCAGGAGGCGGACATGCTGCGGCACGGGCTGGCCGAGATCGAGGCGGTCGCCCCGGAGCCCGGTGAGGACGGCGAGCTGGTCGAGGAGGCCAAGCGGCTGGCGGCGGCGGACGATCTGCGGGAGGCCGCGGGCGTCGCGCAGGCCCTGCTCGCCGGGTCGGACGACGGCGAGAACCCCGGCTCGGTCGGACTGGTCGGCGAGGCGCGCAACCGGCTGCAGTCCTCCGGGGACGCCGCGCTGAGTGCGCTCGACCCGCGGCTCGAGGAGGCGCTGGCGATCCTGGCGGACGTCGCGGGAGAGCTGACCGGCTACCTCGACCGGTTGGACGCCGATCCCGAGCGGCTCGGCGCGGTGCTCTCCCGGCAGGCCGAGCTCAAGGCGCTGACCAGGAAGTACGCGGCGGACGTCGACGGGGTGCTCGAGTGGGCCTCGGAGGCGTCGGTGCGGCTGGCGGGCCTGGACACCTCGGACGAGGCGCTGGCCGCCCTCGCCGCCCGGCGGGACGCGCTGGCCGTGGACCTCGCCGAGCACGCCGCCGCCGTCTCCGCGGCGCGCGCCGAGGCCGCGGAGCGGCTGGCGGAGGACACCACCGCCGAGCTGGGCGGGCTTGCGATGAAGGACGCCGAGCTGCACGTCGCGGTGCTGCCGCGGACCGCTTCCGGAGCGGACGCCGCGGACTCGGTGGAGGTCGCCGGGCAGCTGCTCGTGGCGGGGGCGGACGGCGTGGACGAGGTGGAGCTGCGGTTGGTCCCGCACCCCGGCTCGGCGCCCCAGCCCCTGCACAAGGGCGCGTCCGGCGGCGAGCTGTCCCGGGTCATGCTGGCGCTGGAGGTCGCGCTCGCGGGCTCGGACCCGGTGCCCACCATGGTGTTCGACGAAGTGGACGCCGGCGTCGGCGGCCGGGCGGCGGTGGAGATCGGGCGCAGGCTGGCCCGGCTCGCCCAGCGCCACCAGGTCATCGTGGTCACGCACCTGCCGCAGGTCGCGGCCTACGCGGACCGGCACCTCGTCGTGCAGAAGAAGCGCGGGGAGGGGATCACCCGGTCCAGCGTGCGCACGCTGCCGGAGTCGGACCGGATCGTCGAGCTGGCGCGGATGTTGGCGGGGCTGGACGACACCGACACCGGCCGGGCGCATGCGGAGGAGCTGCTCGGCGCGGCCCGCAAGCACCGGGACGAGGACCGGGCGGCACCGAGGAAGCGCCGCGCCCGCAGCTGACGGCGGGCCTCGGGTGCGGTGGTGTGGGGCTCGCGGGAGTGGGTGACGGGGCGGTCACGCTGCGGCGCGCCTTCACCGATCCGTCCGGCGCCGGTGTCATCGTGCCCGGCATGAAGCTCTCCGGCCTGCTGCACCGCTCGCGACCCGAGCTGCCCGGGCTCGCCGGGACCGCGCGCGTCGACAAGCGGACGGACGCCCTGCTCAAGCGGCTCAAGCCGGGCGACGTCGCCGTACTCGACCAGATCGACATGGACCGCACCACCGCCGACGCGTTGATCGGCGCGGAGGTCGCGGCCGTCGTCAACGCGGCTCCGTCGATCTCCGGGCGGTTCCCGAACCTCGGCCCCGAGGCCCTCATGGCCGCCGGTGTCCCGCTGGTGGACGACTGCGGGCCGGACATCCTGCACGCGGTCAAGGATGGCGCGCGCATCCGCATCCACGACGGGGTCGTGTACGCGGGCGAGCTGGAGCTGGGCCGCGGCACCGCGCAGACGACCGACTCGGTCGCGGACGCGCTGGTCGAGGCCAAGGCCGGGCTGACCCACCAGCTCGAGGCGTTCGCGGCCAACACCACCGAGTTCATGCGCCAGGAGCGCGCACTGGTGCTCGACGGCTACGGCGTCCCGGACGTCGACGTCGTGCTGGAGAACCGGCAGGTGCTCGTCGTGGCGGCCGGGTTCGACCACGTCAGGGAGCTCAAGAAGCTCGCCCACTTCATCCGCGAGTACCAGCCGGTGCTGGTCGGGGTGGGGGCCGGGGCGGACGCGCTGCGGGCCGTCGGGCACACCCCGCACCTCATCGTCGGGGATCCGTCGGATGTCTCGGACGAGGCGCTGACCTGCGGCGCGGACGTCGTCGTGCCGGCGTTCGCGGACGGGCACGCGCCCGGCCTGCACAAGGTCCAGGACCTCGGCGCCAGCGCGGTGACCTTCCCGTCGAGCGCGAACCCCGAGGACCTGGCGCTGCTGCTGGCGCACCACCACGGGGCGTCGATGATCGTCACCGTCGGGCTGTCCGCGACCATGGCCGAGTTCCTCGACCGCGGTCGCTCGGGCAGCAACGCCTCGACGTTCCTGACCCGGCTGCAGGTCGGCGGCACGGTCGTCGACGGGCGGGTGATCGCGCAGCTCTACCGCAGCCGGATCTCCACCGGCGCGCTGCTGCTGCTCATCGGTGCGGCGCTGGTCGCGGTCGTCGCGGCGCTGCTGATGTCCCAGGCGGGCGACGCCGTGCTCACCTGGGTCACCACCACCTGGAACGCCCTGTTCGAGACGGTCCGAGGCTGGTTCGGCCGGTGATCTCGTTGCGCTACCACGCGATCTCGATCGCGGCGGTGTTCCTGGCGCTCGCGGTGGGCGTGGTGCTCGGGGCGAGCGGGCTGTCGGACCGGCTGCTCTCGGCCGTCTCGACGGACCGGGACTCGCTGTCCACCCAGGTCGACACCCTGACCGCGCAGCGCGACGGGCTGCTGGACCAGCAGGCCGCGGCGGACCAGTTCGCCGCGCGGGTCGGGCCCGCCGCCGTCGCCGGGCTGCTGTCGGGCCGGAGCGTCGCGCTCGTGCAGGCCGGTGGGGACCAGACCGACCAGGAGTCGGTGATCCGGCTCGTCGGCCAGGCGGGCGGCACGGTGACGGGCTCGATCACGCTCACCGACGCCGTCGGCGACCCGGCACGGGCGGACCAGCTCAACGAGCTCGCCGCCCGGCTGCTACCCGCCGGCGCCCAGCTGCCCGCCGCCTCGGACACCGGAAGCCTCGCGGGCGGCCTGCTCGGCAGCGTGATGACCACGAAGAACGCCGCCACCGCCGACCAGTCGGGTGCGGTGTGGAAGGGCCTCGCCGACGCCGGGTTCGTCCAGCCCGGGACCGCGCCGGGGCCTGCCGACCTGATCGTCGTGCTGACGGGGGGCGCCCAGCAGGGTGCCGACGCCGGTGACTCGGCCGCCGTCCTCGCCCGGCTGGCCGCACAGCTGGACCGGGCCGGATCGGGCGCGGTCCTCGCGGGCCGCGACGGCTCGGCCTCGGCGACCGGGCCGATCGGGGTGGCGCGCGCCGCGGGTGCGGCCACCGCGGGCCTGTCCACGGTGGACGACGTGCAGACCGGCACCGGGCGCGTCGCGACCGTCCTGGCGCTCAAGGAGCAGCTGGACGGCAAGGCGGGAAGCTACGGCACCGACCGCACCGCGAGCAACGGCGCCGTCCCCACGACCTGAGCGGGCTCGCAGGGCGTCCGACTCAGGCGCCGTGGCGTCGGACTCGCGCGCGGTGGGGTGGGACTCGCGCGTCGGGAGTGGGGGACTCGCGGAGACGCGGGGGTTGCGGGCGGTCCGGGTGGTGGCCGGCGTAGGCTGAGATTCCGTGCAGACACGCGCGACTCGCCACCTGTTCGTCACCGGCGGGGTCGCCTCCTCGCTGGGTAAGGGCCTCACCGCCTCGTCGCTGGGGGAACTCCTCACGGCTCGCGGTCTCCGGGTCACCATGCAGAAGCTGGACCCCTACCTCAACGTGGATCCCGGAACGATGAACCCGTTCCAGCACGGTGAGGTCTTCGTGACCGAGGACGGCGCCGAGACCGACCTCGACATCGGCCACTACGAGCGGTTCCTCGACCGGAACCTGCACGGCCGGGCCAACGTCACCACCGGCCAGGTCTACTCCGAGGTCATCGCCAAGGAGCGCCGCGGCGAGTACCTCGGCGACACCGTGCAGGTCATCCCGCACATCACGAACGAGATCAAGGACCGCATTCTCGCCATGGGCGAGCCGGATGCGGACGGGCAGGTCCCGGACGTCGTCATCACCGAGGTCGGCGGCACCATCGGCGACATCGAGTCGCTGCCGTTCGTCGAGGCCGCGCGCCAGGTGCGCCACGAAGTCGGCCGGGACAACTGCTTCTTCCTGCACGTGAGCCTGGTGCCGTACCTCGCGCCGAGCGGCGAGCTCAAGACCAAGCCCACGCAGCACTCCGTCGCCGCCCTGCGCAACATCGGCATCCAGCCGGACGCCCTGGTCCTGCGTGCCGACCGGGAGATCCCGGAGGCGATGAAGCGCAAGATCTCGCTGATGTGCGACGTGGAGCTGGACGGCGTCGCGGCCTGCCCGGACGCCCCGTCGATCTACGACATCCCCCGCGTGCTGCACCGCGAGGCGCTCGACGCCTACGTCGTCCGCAGGCTGGGCCTGCCCTTCCGGGACGTCGACTGGACGGTCTGGGGGGACCTGCTCGACCGCGTCCACAACCCGGACGAGAAGGTCACGATCGCGCTGGTCGGCAAGTACGTGGATCTTCCCGACGCCTACCTCTCCGTCACCGAGGCCCTGCGCGCGGGCGGGTTCGCCCACCGGGCCAAGGTCGAGATCCGCTGGGTCCCGTCGGACGAGTGCGAGACCCCGTCGGGGGCCGCCACGGCGCTCGAGGGCGTCGACGGGATCCTGATCCCCGGCGGGTTCGGCATCCGCGGCATCGAGGGCAAGCTCGGTGCCCTGACCCACGCCCGCACCCGCGGCATCCCCACCCTGGGGCTGTGCCTGGGCCTGCAGTGCATGGTGATCGAGGCCGCGCGGAACCTGGCGGGCCTGCAGGACGCGAGCTCCAGTGAGTTCGACCCGCGCACCCCGCACCCGGTCATCTCGACGATGGCCGAGCAGCTGGACGTCGTCGCGGGCGAGCGGGACATGGGCGGCACCATGCGGCTCGGCGCGTACCCGGCCACGCTGGGGGAGGGGACCGTCGTCGCGAAGGCGTACGGCGCGCGCGAGGTGTCCGAGCGGCACCGGCACCGCTACGAGGTCAACAACTCCTACCGGGGCCGGCTCGCCGAGGCGGGCCTGGTGTTCGGCGGGACCTCGCCGGACGGGAGGCTCGTGGAGTTCGTGGAGCTGCCCGCCGACAGGCACCCGTTCTACGTCGGTACGCAGGCGCACCCGGAGCTCAAGTCCCGGCCCACCCGGCCGCACCCGCTGTTCGCGGCGTTCGTCAAGGCGTCGCTGGCGTACAACGCCGAGGACCGGCTCCCGGTCGAGCTGACCCCTCGCAAGAAGGTCGCCGCGTCGTGACCGAGGTGCAGCCGGGGGAGCACACCTTCCCGATCGCCTCGTCGAAGGACATCTACGAGGGCCGTGTGATGGCCGTCCGGGCGGACCAGGTCGTCATGCCCGGCGGCCGGGAGGCGACCCGGGAGATCCTCGAGCACCCGGGCGCGGTGGCGGTCGCGGCCGTGGACGACCAGGACAGGCTGATGCTGATCCTGCAGTACCGCCACGCCGTCCGCCGACGGCTGTGGGAGATGCCCGCCGGCCTGCTCGACCACGCGGGGGAGGACCCCGTCGAGGCCGCCGCGCGCGAGCTGGAGGAGGAGGCCGGGCTGCGGGCCACGGAGTGGTCCGTGCTGGTCGACGCGGTCCCCTCGCCGGGGTTCTCCGAGGAGTCGATCCGCGTCTACCTGGCGAGCGGGCTGACCCGGGTCGACCGCCCCGACCTGGGGGACGACGAGGAGTCGGACCTGGAGCTCCGCTGGGTCCCGCTGGCCGAGGCCGTCGCGATGGTGCTGCGGGGGGAGATCGTCAACGCGACGACGGTGGCGGGCGTCCTGGCCCTCCAGGTCGTCCGGGACGGGCACGGCACCACCCGCGCCCTCGACAGCCCCTGGCCGGACCGCCCCACGAACTTCGCCGCCCGCACCCGCTGACCCTCCCGCCCCCTCTCCTACGCACAAACGGCACTCTTGTGCGGACCTAGCGCACGAAAGTGCCGTTCGTGCGTCCGGGGGCGGGTACGGCTACGGCCGTAGCGGGCGGCCGCGGTCGTCGGTGGAGCGGCTGGCGAGGATCACGATGCCGTCGACGAACCCCCACACCGCGCCGAGGCCGAAGGTCACGAGCGTGACGATGAGCTGGGCGACCGCGATCGCGGTGTGCCCGGTGTAGAACCGGCCGATCCCGGCGCCGCCCAGGAACAGCTGCAGCACGCCGGCCGTGACCTTCGACTTGTCCGAGTAGGGCGCGCCGGTGCCCGGCTCGCGGCCGTAGGGCGCGGGATCGAACGGCTGCGGGTGGCCGTACGC
The DNA here is from genome assembly GCF_039541715.1 of Pseudonocardia xishanensis. NCBI lineage: Bacteria > Bacillati > Actinomycetota > Actinomycetes > Pseudonocardiales > Pseudonocardiaceae > Pseudonocardia > Pseudonocardia xishanensis. Next base: position 22,130 of record NZ_BAABGT010000091.1, on the reverse strand, counting down.
GGGCAGGCCCGAGGAGTAGCCCGGCGCGGGCAGCCCCGCCGCGCCGTAGGTGGGGGCACCGGTATGGCCGCCCCAGGCCGGGGGACCGACGGGGCCCGGGTAGCCTGCGAGGCCCGCGGGCGGGCCGTAGGGGGTCATCGCGCCGCCGGTCGGCGGGGTGGCCGGGCTGTTCTCGGGGCGCAGCAGGACGGCGGGGTGCGGGCCGGGTAGGTCCGCGAACACCGGCCCCAGGTCCACGGTGGTGCGGGCGGCCCAGACCAGCGTGACCCGCTCCTCGTACTCCGCCCCGTCGATCCGCCCGTGGGAGAAGTGCTCCGCGAGGACCTGCGCGGACTCCTCGCGCTCGGCGTGGCCGATCCGCATCGGGGGTCGCTCGGGGCGGTGCTCGGGCGGCGAGGGTTCGGGCTCCGTCACCTCCCCGACGGTACCCGCGCGCGGCGGGGGGCAGCTCAGTAGATTCGCCGTCATGCGCTTCGGTCTCTTCGTTCCCCAGGGCTGGCGACACGATCTCGTCGGCATCGAGCCCGCCGAGCAGTGGTCGGTGATGAAGGGCCTCGCCCGGCACGCCGACGCCGGGCCCTGGGAGTCGATCTGGGTCTACGACCACTTCCACACGGTCCCCGCGCCCACCGACCAGCCCACCCACGAGGCCTGGACGCTGATGTCGGCGTTCGCCGCCGTCACCGAGCGGGTGCGGCTCGGCCAGATGTGCACCTGCATGGCCTACCGCAACCCGGCCCACCTGGCGAAGGTCGCCGCCACCATCGACGTGGTGTCCGGCGGCCGGGTGGAGATGGGCATCGGCGCGGGCTGGTACGAGCACGAGTGGCGCGCCTACGGCTACGGCTTCCCGCCCGCCCCGGACCGGCTCGGCATGCTGGACGAGGGCGTCCAGATCTTCAAGCAGGCCTGGGAGCAGGGCGTCGCGACGCTGGACGGGAAGCACTACCAGGTCGACGGGGCCATCGTGCAGCCCCGCCCGATCCAGCCCGGCGGCATCCCGATGTGGATCGCGGGCGGCGGCGAGAAGGTCACCCTCAAGATCGCGGCGAAGTACGCGGACTTCACCAACTTCGACGGCTCGCCGGAGGGCTTCACCCGCAAGTCCGAGCTGCTCGCGAAGCACTGCGAGACCGTCGGCACGGACTTCGCGGCGATCGTCCGCTCGGCGAACTACAACGTCGCGATCGCGCCCACCGAGGAGGAGGTGGAGGCGAAGCTGCAGAAGATGGTCGACCGGCTCCGCCCGTACGTCGGGGACGAGAAGGCCGAGCAGCAGGTCAAGGCGTACCGCGGGCTGCCCGCCGTCGGCACGCCCGCGCAGGTCACGGCGAACCTGAAGGAGATGCAGGAGCGCGGAATGACCTACGGGATCTTCTACTTCCCCGAGGCCGCCTACGACCGCGCCGACATCGAGCTGTTCGAGCGCGAGGTCATCCCGCAGCTGGCATGAGCGTCGCGAGTGCGGTCGAGGCCTACCTCGCGCACCTGACCGTGGAGCGCGGCAGCTCCGCGAACACGGTGCGCGCGTACCGAGGTGACCTCGACCGGTACGTGCTGCACCTGCGTGAGCGGGGGCTCGACGAGCTCGCCGCCGTCCGCGAGACGGACGTCGGCGAGTTCGTCTCGGCGCTGCGCAGCGGGCCGGTCCCGCTCGCGGCGTCCTCGGCGGCGCGGGCACTGGCCGCGGTCCGCGGGCTGCACCGGTTCGCGGCGCGGGACGGGCTGGTGGCCGTGGACGTCGCCAAGCCCGTGACGGCTCCGGCGCTCCCGGGCAGGCTGCCCGCGACCCTGACCGTGGACCAGGTCGACCAGCTGTTGGCGGGTTGCGTCGGGGACGGCCCGCTCGCGCTGCGGGACCGCGCCCTGCTGGAGGTGCTGTACTCCACCGGGGCGCGGATCTCCGAGGCGATCGGGATCGACCTCGACGACCTGGACGCGGGGGAGCGCACCGTGCTGGTGCGGGGTAAGGGCGGCAAGCAGCGCATCGTGCCGGTGGGGCGCCCGGCACTCGCCGCGGTCGACGCCTACCTCGTTCGCGCCCGGCCCGGGTTGGCCCTCAGGGGCAGAGGCACGCCCGGGCTGTTCCTCAACGCCCGCGGAGCCCGGCTCTCGCGGCAGTCCGCCTGGCACGTCCTGCGCGGTGCCGCCGAGGCCGCGGGCCTCGACCCGACCGCGGTCTCCCCGCACACCCTGCGGCACTGCTTCGCGACCCACCTGCTCGCGGGCGGCGCGGACGTCCGGGTGGTGCAGGAGCTCCTGGGCCACGCCTCGGTCACGACCACGCAGATCTACACCCACGTGACGGTCGACGCGCTCCGCGAGGTCTACGCGACGTCGCATCCACGAGCGCGGGGATAGCGCCCCGAACGGACCGGTCGCCGGCTGGTGAACACAGCTACCCATGGTGAGGCCAGCCTGCAACGTTGTCGCGTGCGGGGGCTCACCTGGTCCGCGCGCGGGGCGACTCCCTCCGCTCGCACCCGGCGTGATCCGTCCTTCGGGAGCGGAGCGGTCGCTGTGCGACCGTCCCGCTCCCGGAGGCTGGATCATGGCCAGGCGAGCCGGTGGGTCCAGGCACCGCCGAGCATCGTCGCCGCGACCGGCATCTCGCGGAGCCCGGTCGGGGTACAGGTCGCCGGGTCGGCGTCCAGGATCGCGAGGTCCGCGCGGCGGCCTTCGCGGAGGGGGCCGTCCGGGCCCCAGGACGCGGCCAGCGCCTCGGCGAGCGTGACCTGCTGCTCCGGGTGCCAGGGGGCGCGGTCGTCGCCGCTGCGGTGGACCGCGGCGGCGATGGCGACCCACGGGTCCAGCGGGGCGACGGGGGCGTCCGAGCCCAGGGCCAGGGCCGCGCCCGCGTCGAGCAGGGAGCGGAACACGAAGGCGCGTCCGGTCCGGCCCGCCCAGTAGTGGTCGGCGACGTCCCGGTCGTCGACGGCGTGCTCGGGTTGCACGCTCGCGACGATGCCCAGCGCGGCGAACCGCGGCACGTCCGCGTGCTGCAGCAGCTGGGCGTGCTCGACCCGGCCCCGCGCGCCGGTCGCGGCGAAGGCGTCCAGGACGAAGGCGTTGGCGGCGTCCCCGATCGCGTGCACCGCGACGTCCAGCCCGCCCTCCGTGGCCCGCTCCAGCAGCGGGACCAGCTCCGACGGCGCCACCAGCACCATCCCGCACGGGTGCGCGGTGCCCTCGAGACCGGGGTAGGGGTCCACGCAGAAAGCGGTCCGGGTGTTGAGCGAGCCGTCGGTCACGATCTTCAGCGGGCCCATCGTGAGCAGCCCGTCGGTGTCCGGCACGGCGTCCCCGGTCCGGGCCCCGCGCTCCAGGGCCTGCGACAGCGCGGGCGGCCACACCGACGACACCACTCGCAGCGACCGGGACCCGGCCGCGATCCGCGACCGCCAGGCGTCGAGCGGGAAGGGGGCCTCGAAGTCCACGATCCCGACCACCCCGCGCGCCGCGGCCGCCCGCGCCGCCTCCGCGGCGTACCGGTCCAGGTCCGCGGCGCGGCGGACGTCCTCCATGATCGGGTGCCAGTCCTGCTCCCGGACCACTCCGCTCGGCTCCGGGGCGATGCCGTAGTGCGCCGCCGCCGCGGAGTTGAGCCAGCAGCAGTGCAGGTCGCCGGACACGAGCACCACCCGGACGCCGGGGGAGGCGGCGTCGAGCAGGTCGAGCCGCGGGGCGTCCGGCCACAGCCCGTCCCGGAACCCGGCGCCGACCAGTACCCCCTCCGCGGGCGGCGCGGTCCGCAGCCGCGCCGCCACCAGGGCGACGGCCTCGGCGGCGGACCCGACCGCGGACAGGTCGAGCCGCTGCCGGGCCAGCGCCCACTGGTCGAAGTGGACGTGGTTGTCCCACAGTCCGGGCACCACCGTCCGGCCCCCGAGATCGAGACCGGGGCCGGGCTCGTGCGGCCGGATCGCCGTGATCAGACCGCCTGCCAGGGTGAGGTCGACGACGGCGCCGTCGACCCGGGCGGCGCGCAGCGTCTCGGGCCCCGGGTCGCCGCTGTTCGCGGCACTCACGCGTGCCGCAGCCGCAGGAACCCGGCCAGCGCGGCGGCGAGCACCAGGCCCATGACCAGGACCGACACCCCGATCCCCGCCACGGGCGCCAGCAGTGGGCAGAGCAGCAGCAGGACCACACAGCACCCGACGAGCGCGGGGGTGAGCGTCCCCGCCGGCCACACCAGCCGCCGCAACACCGAGATGACGACGAGGAACACCGCGACGGGCACGGCCACCGCGAACCCGGAGACCAGCGGCGACGCGTGGGCGTCGTGCTCGGCGACCTGCACCGCGACCTCCAGCCCGGCGCCGAGGGCGGCGATGGCGCCGAAGACGAAGTAGTGCCCGTAGCCCCAGGTTAGCGCGGTGCGCACGGAGTCGAAGCCGTGCTCGTCCCCACCCAGGAAGTACACCCACCAGATGCCGAACATCAGCAGCAGCCCGCCGAGCCCGACCAGGATCAGCTCGAGGGAGAGGCCCGTCGTCATGGAGCTCTGGAAGGCCACGGTGGTGGCGAGGATCACCTCACCCAGTCCGATGATCGTGAACAGCCCGTACCGCTCGGCGATGTGCTCGGGATGCCAGCTCGTGGGCCGGGCCCGCTCCGCCCAGGCAGGGACGGCCAGCTCCGCCAACGCCAGCACGCCGAACAGCACGATCCCCGCGACCCCCGGCACGAACAGCCGCGCGATCCACGCCAGCTGCACCACGGCGATGCCCAGGGCGTAGCGGCGCGCCGTGACCCGGCCCTCGACGTGGTCGTGCGCGGCGCGCAGCCACTGCGCGACCTGCGGGATCCGCATCACGGCGTACCCGACCGTCACGATGGTGAAGTCGTAGTCGTTCAGCGCCGCGGGTACGCCCGCCGCGAGGATCAGCGCGCCCGCCATCTGGAGCAGGACGAGCAGGCGGTAGGGGACGTCGTCGACGTCGTAGGCCGAGGCGAACCAGGTGAAGTTCATCCAGGCCCACCAGATCGCGAAGAACACCATCGCGAACCCGACCAGGGCCGCGACCGTGTGGTTCTCCTCGATCCCGTGCGCCAGCTGGGCCGCGGCCTGGGCGATCGCGACCACGAAGCACAGGTCGAACAACAGCTCCAGCGGCGTCGACGCCCGGTGGGACTCCGCGGGGTCCCGACCCTCCATCCGCCGCCGCCAGGGCACCTGAAGTCCCGGAACCGCCACCGTGATCCCCTCTCCGAAGTCAGCCGACCCTCACGGGATAGGTTGCTCCATGCCCGTTGGGCGTGGCGCGTTGCCCCCGGGACCTGCAGTTCCTACGCTGCGGCCCAGGTAGGGAGATCATGAGGAGCCACATGGACACACCACCCGCTGGGGACGGTCCGGGCCCCGACTACGACCCGACCGTCGAGGAGCCGCTGCAGACCGCGGGCAGGCACCGCGTCGGCGCGCCCGAACCCGAGCCCCTGACCGAGCACGGGCCCGCCCGGGTGATCGCGGTGGCGAACCAGAAGGGCGGGGTGGGCAAGACCACGTCGACCATCAACCTGGGCGCCGCGCTCGCCGAGTACGGCCGCCGGGTGCTGCTCGTGGACTTCGACCCGCAGGGCGCGTTGTCCGTCGGGCTCGGGGTGCAGCCGCACCAGCTGGACGCCACGATCTACAACCTGCTGATGGACCGCGGGGTCGAGGCCGAGGACGTCATCCTCGAGACCGCCGTGCCCGGGATGGACCTGCTGCCCAGCAACATCGACCTCTCCGCGGCCGAGGTGCAGCTGGTCACCGAGGTCGGGCGCGAGCAGGCGCTGGGCCGGGCGCTCAAGCGGGTGCTGGGCAACTACGACGTCGTGCTGATCGACTGCCAGCCCTCGCTCGGCCTGCTCACGATCAATGCCCTGGCCTGCGCCGACAACGTGCTCATCCCGCTGGCCTGCGAGTTCTTCTCGCTGCGCGGCGTCGCGCTGCTGATGGACACGATCGACAAGGTCAAGGACCGGCTGAACCCGGACCTGGAGCTGATCGGCGTGCTGGCCACGATGTTCGACTCGCGCACGCTGCACACCCGCGAGGTGCACCAGCGGGTCCTCGAGGCCTTCGGGGACCTGGTGTTCGACGCCGTCATCAACCGCACGATCCGGTTCCCCGAGACGACCGTCGCCGGCGAGCCGATCACCACGTGGGCGCCCACCTCCAGCGGGGCCGCGGCGTACCGGATGCTGGCCCGCGAGGTCATCGCCCGGTGACCCTGGCCGACGACACGACCCCGCAGGTCAGGCCGCGTTTCACGGTCCGGCTCCACAACTACGAGGGCCCGTTCGACCTGCTGCTGCAGCTGATCGGCAAGCACCAGCTCGACGTCACCGAGATGGCGCTGCACAAGGTCACGGACGACTTCATCGCCCACCTGACCGCGCTCGGGGACGACGCGGACCTGGACGAGACCACCGAGTTCCTCGTCGTCGCGGCGACCCTGCTGGACCTCAAGGCCGCCCGGCTGCTGCCGAACGCCGAGGTGGAGGACGAGGACGACCTCGCGCTGCTGGAGGCGCGGGACCTGCTCTTCGCCCGGCTGTTGCAGTACAAGGCGTACAAGCAGGTCGCGAGCCTGTTCGCGGAGCTGGAGAAGACCGCACTGCGCCGCTTCCCGCGCTCGGTCTCGCTCGAGCCGCGGTTCGAGGGGCTGCTGCCCGAGGTGCTGCTCGGGATGGACGCCGCGTCGTTCGCCGACCTCGCCGCGAGCGTGTTCCGGCCCAAGCCGCCGCCGGTCGTGGGGGTGGACCACGTCCACCAGCACGACGTCAGCGTCCCGGCGCACATGGCGATCCTGCGCGAGCGGCTGGCCGAGCTGGGGGAGGCCACCTTCGCCGTGCTCATCGAGGACTGCACCGAGACGATCGAGATCGTCGCCCGGTTCATGGCGGTGCTGGAGCTGTTCCGCGAGCAGAGCATCGCCGTCGATCAGCCCGAGGCCTTCGGGACGCTGACGGTACGGTGGTCACCCGGACCCCTGACCTCGAGCGAGCCGGAGCATGAGCCAGCCTGAGGAACCCACCGACCTCGACGCGCTCGAGGCGGCCTTCGCGGCGCCGTCCTCGGAGACGGAGCCCGCGGAGTCGACCATCGGCCCCGGTGTCGACGAGCCCGGCCTGCCGGTCCTGCACCGCGAGGACGAGCTGGCCGCCGCGCTGGAGGCCCTGCTCCTGGTCGTCGACACCCCGGCGGACGAGGCATCGCTGGCCGCGGCCCTGGGCGAGCCCGTCGCGCGGGTGGAGCGGGCGCTGCGCCACCTCGCCGAGTCCTTCCGCGAACGGGGCAGCGGGATCGACCTGCGCCGGGTCGGGGAGGGGTGGCGGTTCTACACCCGCGACCTCTACGCGCCGTACGTCGAGCGCTTCCTGCTGGACGGCCAGCGCGCCAAGCTGACCCGGGCCGCGCTGGAGACGCTCGCGGTCGTCGCGTACCGCCAACCCGTCACCCGGGCGCGGGTCGCGGCGGTACGGGGTGTGAACTGCGACGGCGTGCTGCGTACGCTCGTGTCGCGCGGTCTGGTGGAGGAGGCCGGTGTGGACGGGCCCACGCAGGGCACGCTGTTCCGCACCACCGAGCTCTTCCTGGAGCGGCTGGGGCTGTCCTCGCTGGAGGACCTGCCCCCGCTGGCGCCGCTGCTGCCGGACATCGACGCGATCGACGAGCTCTAAGAGGGAACAACGAGATGGTGGACTCCGCACCGACGGGTGTGCGGCTGCAGAAGGTGCTCGCGCAGGCGGGGGTGGCCTCGCGGCGCGCCTCCGAGGACCTGATCGCGGCGGGCCGGGTGTCCGTCGACGGGCAGATCGTGCGCGAGATGGGCCGCCGGATCGACCCCGAGACCGCCGTCGTGCACGTCGACGGGTCGCGCATCCAGATCCGGGACGACCAGGTCTACCTCGCGCTGAACAAGCCCGAGGGCATGCTCTCGACGATGTCGGACGACCAGGGCAGGCTCTGCGTCGGCGACCTGCTGATGCACCGCACCGAGCTGCTCAACCAGGCCGGGCGGCTGTTCCACGTCGGGCGGCTGGACCAGGACACCGAGGGCCTGCTGCTCATCACGAACGACGGCGAGCTCGGCCACCGGCTCATGCACCCCTCCTACGAGGTCGAGAAGACCTACGTGGCGGAGGTGCTGGGGCAGGTGCCGCGAGACGTCGGCAAGCGGCTGCGGGACGGGATCGAGCTGGAGGACGGGCCGGTGCGGGTGCACTCGTTCCGGGTCGTCGACTCGCTGCCCGGCCGCTCGATGGTGGAGCTGGTGATCCACGAGGGCCGCAAGCACATCGTCCGGCGGCTGCTGGACGAGGTGGGCTACCCCGTCCAGCGGCTGGTGCGCACGGCGATCGGCGAGGTCCGGCTGGGCGACCAGCGGCCCGGCAAGCTGCGCCCGCTCAACCAGAACGAGGTGGGGGCGCTCTACAAGGCGGTGGGTATGTGAGCGAGCGTGCGAGCGAACCGTCGACACGGCGAGCCGAAGCGCCGAGCGAGCGAAGCGAGGGAGAGCGGTGAGTGTCAGGGCGATCCGCGGCGCGATCCAGGTGGAGGACGACTCCCGCGAGGCGATCCTCGAAGGGTCCGCCGAGCTGGTCACCGCCGTGCTCAAGCGCAACGACCTGACCAGCGACGACGTCATCTCCATCCTGTTCACCGCGACCCCGGACCTGACCGCGGAGTTCCCCGCGTACGCGGCCCGGCTGCTCGGCCTGACCGACGTCCCGCTGATGTGCGCGGTCGAGATCTCGGTGCCGGGGGCGATGCCCCGGGTGCTGCGGCTGCTGGCGCACGTGGAGACCGACCTGGCCAGGTCGGACCTGCGCCACGTCTACCTCCGCGGCGCCGCCGCCCTGCGCCGCGACCTGCCGAGCTGACGCCGCACCCCCATCAGGCACAATGGGCGGTGAGGCTCGCGCGGTGGTGGGGGCAGGGATTTCGTCGCGTGGGGAGTGGGGCATGGTGCTGACCGGGGTCGTCGCGATGGACGGGCCGTCCGGCACCGGCAAGTCCACGGTGTCCCGGCGGCTCGCCCGCGAGCTCTCCGCGGCCTACCTGGACACCGGCGCGATGTACCGCGCCGCCACGCTCGCCTGCCTGCGCGCCGGGCTGACCGCCGAGAGCGGGCCCGAGCAGCTGGCCGGGATCGCGATCGCCGCGGACCTGGAGTCGGTCACCGACCCGGCCGCGCCGCGGATCCTACTCGCCGGGACCGACGTCGAGTCCGAGATCCGGGACCAGCCCGTCACGCAGGCCGTCTCGGCGGTCTCCGCGGTGCCGGAGGTCCGGGAAGCGCTGGTCGCGCGGCAGCGGGCGTTGATCGAGAAGGCGCTGGCCGAGGGCCGCGGGATCGTCGTGGAGGGGCGGGACATCGGGTCCGTCGTCGCGCCGGACGCCGGGCTCAAGGTCTACCTGACGGCCTCGGAGGAGGTCCGCGCCGCCCGCCGGGCCCGGCAGGACCTCAAGGCCGGTCGTCGGGCGGACGGCGCCGCGGTGCTCGCGGACGTCCAGCGCCGGGACCGGCTGGACTCCACCCGCAAGACCTCGCCGCTGCACGCCGCGCCGGACGCGCTGGTCCTCGACACGGACGAGCTGTCCGTCGACGCGGTCCACGCGGAGCTGCTGCGCCTGGTCGGGGAGCGTGGGCTGGTCGGATGACCACCACTCTCGCCGCGACCGACCTGCCGGAGGGCGCCGATCCCCGGCTGCACGACCTCGCGCGCTGGGTCGGCACGTGGTGCTTCGTGCCCGGCTACCGGGTGCAGGTGCACCACCGGGAGCGGATCCCGGCCGCGGGCGCGGTGGTGCTGGTGGCGAACCACAGCGCGATGGTCGACGGGCCGCTGCTGTTCGGACTACTCGGCCGCCGGTCGGTGTTCCTGGTCAAGCGGGAGATGTTCGTGGGTCCGCTCGGGCGCGGGCTGCGGGCGATCGGGCAGCTGAGCGTGCGCCGGGGCGAACCCGAGCGGGCGCCGCTGACCGCGGCGCTCGGGGTGTTGCGCGGCGGCGGGCTGGTCGGGGTGTTCCCCGAGGGGACCCGCGGCAGTGGGAACGCAGACGCCGCCCAGCAGGGTGCGGCGTGGCTGGCCCGGGCGGCGGGCGCGCAGATCCTGCCGATGGTGGTCCGGGGCACGCGGAGGACCGGCGGACGCCGCTTCCGCCCCCGAGTGGACGTGTTGGTGGGCGAGCCGTTACCGGCCCCCACCGGGAAGGGCCGGGCGGAGCTCGCCGCGGCCACCGAGACCGTGCGCGGCGCCCTCGCCGCCCTGGTCACGGAACTAGACGAGGTACGGAGCAGGACGTGAGTGACATCAGCGGCGGCGATCTCGCCGCCATGGCCGAGCTGGGCCTGGACCCCGACGAGTTCGTCGGCGAGCACGAGATCGGACCGGACGGCGAGATCCTCGCCGAGGCCGGGCCGACGCCGGTGCTGGCCGTGGTCGGGCGACCCAACGTGGGCAAGTCCACGCTGGTCAACCGGTTCCTCGGGCGCCGTGAGGCGGTCGTGCAGGACATCCCGGGCGTGACTAGGGACCGAGTCTCCTACGACGCGCTGTGGAACGGGCGCCGTTTCACCGTCGTCGACACCGGCGGCTGGGACCCGGACGCGACCGGGCTGCAGAAGGAGGTCACCGCGCAGGCCGAGCTGGCCATGCGCACGGCGGACGCCATCCTGCTGGTCGTGGACACCCGCGTCGGGGCCACGGCGGTCGAGCAGGCCGCGGCGGACGTGCTGCGCCGCTCGGACCGGCCCGTCCTCGTCGCCGCGACCAAGGTGGACGACGAGCGCGCCGTCGCGGACACCGCCGCCCTCTGGGGCCTGGGCCTCGGCGAGCCCTACCCGGTCTCCGGCCTGCACGGCCGCGGCTCCGGCGACCTGCTGGACGCGATCCTCGAGGCACTCCCCGAGACCCCGCGCGAGACCTTCGACAACACCCCCGGCGGGCCGCGCCGCGTCGCGCTGGTCGGCAAGCCGAACGTCGGCAAGTCCTCGCTGCTCAACCGGGTGTCCGGCGAGGTCCGCTCGGTGGTGCACGACGTCGCGGGCACGACCGTCGACCCCGTCGACTCCCTGGTGGAGCTGGACGGGGAGATCTTCCGCTTCGTGGACACCGCGGGCCTGCGCAAGCGGGTCAAGACCGCCAGCGGCATGGAGTACTACGCCTCGCTGCGCACCCAGGCGGCCATCGAGGCCTCCGAGGTGGCGCTCGTGCTGCTCGACGCGAGCGAGCCGATCTCCGAGCAGGACCAGCGCGTGCTGACCATGGTCGAGGAGGCGGGTCGCGCGCTGGTGATCGTGTTCAACAAGTGGGACCTCGTCGACGAGGACCGCCGGACCGCGATGAAGCGCGAGCTGGAGCGGGACCTCGTCCGGGTGCGGTGGGCGCAGACGATCAACATCTCCGCGCTGACCGGCCGGTCCACCTCGCGGATCGCCCCGGCCATGCGCACCGCGCTGGCGAGCTGGGACCAGCGGATCCCGACCGGTCGGCTCAACAGCTGGCTGTCGGACGTCATCGCCGCCACCCCGCCGCCGGTCCGCGGCGGCAAGCAGCCGAAGGTCCTCTTCGCCACCCAGGCGGCCTCCCGCCCGCCCACGTTCGTGCTGTTCACGAGCGGTTTCCTCGAGGCGGGCTACCGGCGGTTCCTGGAGCGGCGGCTGCGCGAGGAGTTCGGCTTCGAGGGCTCCCCGATCCGCCTCTCCGTCCGGGTCCGCGAGAAGCGGGAGCGGAAGGGCCGGAAGCGCTGACTAGGATCGCCCCATGTCCCATCCGGTGCGCGTCGTCCTCGCGGACGACGAGCCGTTGCTCCGGATGGGCCTGCGGACCGTGCTGGAGGCGCAGGGGACGGTCGCCGTCGTCGGCGAGGCGGCGGACGGGCGCGGGCTGATCGCGGCCGTCGACGAGCACCGGCCGGACGTGGTGCTGGCGGACGTCCAGATGCCCCTGATGACCGGGCTGGAGGCGTTGGCCGTGCTCTGTGCCCGCCCGGACGCCGTGCCCGCCGCGGTGCTCACCACCTTCGACCTGGACGACTACGTGGCCGAGGCGCTGCGCATCGGGGTGCAGGGGTTCCTGCTCAAGGACGCCGAGCCCGAGGCCCTGATCCGCGCCGTGCGGGACCTCGCCGCCGGGGGAGCCGTGCTGGACCCGCGGATCACCGCGCGGCTGCTGCCCCGGCTCGTCCCGGAGGCTCCGCGGCCGCAGCCGCGCCCCGCCGACCTCACCCTGCGCGAGACGCAGGTGCTCCGGCTGCTCGCCGACGGCGTGTCCAACGCCGCCATCGGCCTCGAGCTCGGGCTGGCCGAGGCCACGGTGAAGAAGTACGTGTCCGCGCTGTTGGTCAAGCTCGGCGCGGAGAACCGGGTCCAGGCCGCGCTGCTCGCGCAGAGCTGGGGGGCGTGATGCGGACCCTGCTGCGTCCCGGCGGTCCCGTGCGGGTGGTGGCCGTGGAGATCCTCGCGATCGGGCTGCCCGCGCTGTTCGTGCTCCTGTCGGCGCCGGGACCGCACTCCTGGTCGCTGGTCGCGGGCCTGGTCGCCTGCGGGCTGCTGCCGCTGCGGCACCTCTGGGCCCCGCTCGCCGTGCTCGGCACGCTGCCCGCCATCGCGGGCGGCCTCGGCTGGCCCGCCGAGATCGTCTCGCTGTTCGTGCTCGGCAGGCGCAGCACGCCCGCCCGCTCGGCGCCGTGGTTCGTGCTGGTGATCCTCGCGGCCGTGGTGCCCGTGCAGCTTCGCGAGGTGCTGACCTGGCAGGCGAGCATCCTGTCGGTGGCCTTCGCCATCCTGTCCGCGGGCACGCCGCTCGGCTTCGGCCTGCTGGTCGCGGCCCGGGAACGGCTCACGGCGGGCCTGCGTGAGCTGGAGAGCGCCCGGGAGGCCACGGTGCTGGCCCGCGAGGCCGCCGCCCGCGCCGAGGAGCGCGCCCGGATCGGCCGGGAGGTGCACGACGCCGTCGGCCACCACGCCACCCTGATCGCGGTGGGGGCGGCGGCCCTGGCCGCGTCCTCGGAGGAGCAGCACGTGCGTGAGGCCGCCGAACGGCTGCGGGTGCAGGCCAAGGAGGCGCTCGCCGAGATGCGCACCGCGCTGGGTCTGGCCGGACCCGCGCGCAGCGCCGGGTCCGGCGCCGTCGGCGAGTTGGTCGACGGGGCCCGGGAGAACGGGCTGGACGTGGCCTGGGAGACCGTCGGCAGTCCGCGTCCGCTGCCGGTCGCGCCGGACCACACCGTCTACCGGGTGGTCCAGGAGGCGTTGACCAACGCGGCCCGGCACGCCCCGGGATCGCGGGTCCGGGTGACCGTCGACTGGCGGCCGGACTCGATCCGCGTCGAGGTGGTCAACGGCCCGGCCGGGCGTCCGGTGCGCGGCCTGGGCGCCGGTGGCGTGGGTCTGGCGGGGCTGGGCGAGCGGGTGCGGTCGGTCGGCGGCGTGCTGCACCACGGTCTCGAGGCCGAGGGCTTCCGGGTCCTCGCGGTGCTGCCGCTGGCCCCGGAGACTCCGGGCACCCCGCCGCGCGGCCAGTCAGTGGCCTCCCGGCCGGTGGCCCCGTGAGCAGCCTCGCCGCCACCGCGGGAGCGCTCGAGGCCGTCCACTCGCGCTTCGGCTTCGACCTCGCCCCCGAGGGCCCGGACTGGCACCCGTACCCGACGCTGCCGGCGCGGCTGCAGGAGTGGGCCGCCGAGCTGACCGGGGAGGGTCGGGCGCCGTCGGAGGTGGCGATGTCGCTGCTCAGCGGCGTGACCGGGCCGGTGCTGCGGCCGCTCGCGGTCGCCTGGGTGCTCCGGGGCGAGCTGCTCGCCGTCGACGCCGCGACCACGGCCGTGCGCCGCCGCGGCCGGGTGACCGACCGCGCCGCGCTCGCCTGCGAGGTCCACCCGGCCGACCCCGTCGAGCTGGCGGATCGGCTGGTCGCGCTGACCGCCCCGATCGTCGACACCCTGCACGGGGCCACCCGCTACGGCGCGCGGCACCTCTGGGGCGGGCTCGGGGACGTCCTGTCCTCCCACTCCCTGTGGGCCGGGCGCCACCGCGGGGACCCGCCCGCCGCGCTGCACGTCCGGTTCGCGCAGGTCCAGGCGGTGCTCGACCGAGTCTCGGCCGCGGTCGGCGTCGAGTTCCCCCGGCCCGAGCCCTTCCCGCTGGTCGGGCCGGGGCGGGAGACCGTCGCCCAGGTCCGCGGCACCTGTTGCCTGCACTACCGGATCCCCGGCCGCACCCACGCGGACGGGACCCCGCGCTACTGCGGCAGCTGCCCGCTGATCGACGACGAGGCCCGCCGCGTCCGGATGCGCCCGCTGGTGGAGGAGGGCACCACCACGGCGCGCACCGCCCACCTCGGCATGCCCACCGCGTAGCCTGCCGACACCAGGATCCGGCGGGGTCGGCCACTCGTCGGGGAGTGACGCGATGGTGGAGCACGGGCACGCCGGCGCCCGGCGGAGTCGACCGAGCGGATCGAGGCCCGCTGCGTCCGCGCCCGGAAGCTCCGGAGGACGTCCTCGCTACCGCGTGTTCCCGGCCGACCCGCTCGCCCTCTCCCGGCGGCTGCTCGGTCCGGCGGTGGCGGGGCTCAGCCCCGCGCGCACACCCTGAGCGCCCGGGACGGACCGTCCCGGGCGCCCACGGCGGGTCAGGCGATGAAGCGCACGTTCGAGGCCGGTCGGGCCTCGGGGGTCTCCTCGGTCGGGGTGATCGCGCGCAGGAACAGCCCACCCTGCAGCTTCACCACCGCCGACGCGACGGAGGCCAGGTAGCGGACGCCGACGCGCGGGTCGAGGACCGTCCGCGGGGAGAGCTCGCCCGCGGCCTGGACGACGCCGCGGAACAGCTCGCTCGGGCGGGGCTGGATCAGCCACGCCGGGCCACTCGCCCCGACCGGGCCCTGGACGCCGGGGAGACCGACGGGGCCTGCCGGTCCCGCCGCCCCTCGGTCGCCCTGGACGCCCTGCGGGCCGGTGATGCCCTGGAGGCCGTCCTCGCCCTCCCGGCCGCGCACGCCGGTCGGACCCTGGAGGCCCTGCTCGCCCTGCTCACCGGTCTCACCGATCACGCCGCGCTGGCCCTGCGCCCCGGGGAGCCCGGGCAGGCCGGTCACGCCGGTCTCGCCGACCTCGCCCCGCGGGCCGGTCGAGCCGGGGGCCCCACGCTCGCCCTGCAGGCCGGTGGGGCCGTCCGGGCCGTCGACGCCGCGGGCGCCGGGCAGCCCGGTCACGCCGGGACGTCCCTGCTCGCCCTGCTCGCCGGGCAGACCGACCGTGCCGGTCGGGCCCTGGTCCCCCGTCGGGCCGACCGGGCCGACGGGTCCCTGCTCACCCGTGGTGCCGGGCTCGCCTGCGGGGCCGTGCTCGCCCTGCGGGCCCTGCTCGCCGATCAGGCCGACGGGCCCCTGCTCGCCCACCGTGCCGCGCTCGCCGATGGGGCCGTGCTCGCCCTGCGGGCCCTGGTCACCGACCGGGCCGACGGGGCCCTTCGCGCCGACCTCGCCCTGGGGGCCCTGGTCGCCCGCGGGGCCGACCGGCCCCACCGGGCCGACCTCGCCCTGGGGGCCCTGGTCGCCCGCGGGACCGACCGGCCCCACGGGACCGACGTCGCCCTGGGGGCCCTGGTCGCCGACGGGGCCGACGGGCCCCTTGGCACCGGTGTCGCCCTTCGGGCCGTGCTCGCCGACCGTGCCGGTCGAGCCCTTGGGGCCGAGGTCGCCCTTGGGGCCGAAGTCGCCCTTGGCACCGTGGTCGCCCTTGACGCCCTTGTCGCCGACGGCGCCCTGCGGCCCCTTCTCACCCTTCCCGCCCTTGTCGCCCCGGTCGGTGTTCGGTGATTCGGTCGTCTGAGCCATGAAGGAGGTGCCTCTCGGAGTGTGGTGCACGAGCCGCGCGAGGTGGTCGCGCGGCGTGACACTCGGAAGGTGCCCCGTCACTAGATCGATACACGGTCCGCCGGCTGTGCCTCCGGTCACCGTCGCGCCCGTGACGGGATCCGCGGTGGTCGACCCGCTAGGGTCCGCCTGTGACGGCTCCCTCGGACTCGGGCTGGACCGGCGTCCTGCGCGGCGTCGTGGACCGCTCCCACCTGATCACGGGAGATCAACTGTCCCCGATGGTCGACGAGCTCGTGCACGCCCTGCACCTGACGGCCGAGGTCTACCTCGTCGACCTGGGCCAGACCGTGCTGACCCCGGTCCGGGTGGACGGTGTCGCGCAGGCCCCCGTCGAGACGGGTGCCGCGGGGCGCGCCTACCAGCTCGGGGAGATCGTCGAGGAGACCGACGCGGACGGGACGCGGCTGCTCTGGGTGCCGATGCTCGACGGCACCGAACGCGCCGGGGTGCTGCGGATCGGGCTCGGCGCGAGCGTGCGGGACGACGCGGACCTGCGCCGGGACGTCTGGTCGCTGTCGGGGCTGATGGGCCACATCGTGATGGCGAAGATCCCCTACAGCGACCGGCTGCGCCGGATGCGCAACGCGGGCGGACTCTCGGTGGCCTCCGAGCTGATGTGGCAGATGCTGCCGCCGCGCACGATGGCGACCGAGGAGGTGGTGATCACCGCCATCCTCGAACCGCACGACCGCGTGGCCGGGGACGCCTACGACTACTCCGTGGACAGCAGGATCGCCACGCTCGCCGTCTACGACGGTCTCGGCCACGACTTCGCCGCCACCCAGAGCACGGCGCTGGCGCTCACCGCCGTCCGCAACTCACGGCGGGCGGGGGTGACGGACCTGGTGGCGTTGGCGGCGCACGCGGACGAGATGCTGCTCGCCCAGCCGGAGCCGCTCCGGTTCGTCACCGCGGTGCTCGCCTCGCTGGACACCCGCACGGGCGTGCTGCGGTACCTGCTCGCCGGACACCCCGCCCCGCTGCTGATCCGGGACGGCAGGCTGGTGAAGGAGCTCGCCCAGCCGCCCCGCCCGCCGCTGGGGGTCCGCGGCGGGCACCCGGGCGAGGTGCACGAGGAGCGCCTGGTCCCCGGGGACCGGGTGCTGCTGTACTCCGACGGCATCACCGAGGCCCGGGACCACACGGGGGAGTTCTTCGGCGAGCAGCGGCTGGTGGAGTTCACCGAGCGGGCGGAACGGGACGGCCTCGCCGCCCCGGAGACCCTTCGCAGGCTGGGCGCCGCGGTGATGGAACACCAGCGGGGCCGGTTGCAGGACGACGCGACGCTGCTGCTCGTCGACTGGTCCGCGGCCTCGCACACCCGGCTGTTCCCGTCGTCACCCTGACTGCCTGCACACACGACAGCACCCGGCGGCCGAGGCCACCGGGTGCTGCCGGGAGGAGCTGGGCTCCGAGGTCAGTGGCGGACGCCGCGGCGACCGTAGGCCCCCGCCACGATGGCGACGCCGATGACGGCGACGACGAGCTGCACCAGCAGCTCCAGCCAGTCGATTCCGCTGGTGGCGGTCGGGATGCCGATCGCGCGGGCGAGGAAGGTGCCGATGAAGGCGGCCACGATGCCGACGACGATGGTCAGCCAGATCGGGATGTTCTGCTTGCCGGGCAGGATCAGCCGGGCGAGCGCGCCGATGATCGCGCCGATCACGATGGCGGTGATGATTCCGGTGACGGTCATGTCTTCTCCTGATGGTGCGGACGTTCGTGCGTGGACTGCCCGCGGCTGGTGACACTCGACCCCGTGGCACGACCCGGCCGATGTCGACCGGGTCTGGCCCGGATGCCCGATTGCGAGGGGTCGGCAAACGCCCGTGGTGAAAGTTCGTCCGTTTGCGCCGACGACGCAGCCCGTCCGGCGGTCACCGCCGAGCTCGGCGGCCGGGCTCAGGCGACGGCGATGCGGACCACGACGACCCCGGCGTCGTCCGACGCGGTGTCGCCGGCCTGGGTGTAGGCGGCCGCGGCCAGGATCTCGGCGAGCCGGTCCGCGTCCGCCCCCGGGGCCGCCGACCCGAGGGCGGCGATCACCCCGGCCTCGTCCAGCTGCTCGTCGTCCCCGGCCCGGTGGGCCTCGGAGATGCCGTCGGTGTGCAGCACGAGGCTGTCCCCGGCGACCAGCTCCAGGTCCTGGGCGGCGATCGGCGCGGCCTCGAGGAGCCCGAGGACGAGGCCGCCGGCGTCGAGCTGCTCGACGTGTCCCGCCGCGCGTCGGACGAAGCCCGGCGGGTGCCCGGCGCTGGCCACCCGGACCCGCCAGGCCGAGCCGGTGGTCGGCCCGGTGAACGTGGCGTAGGCGCAGGTCACGAAGCTGACGCGACCCGCGAACCAGGCGTGCAGCACCTCGTTGACGGTGCCGAGCACCCGGACGGGATCCGCCTCGGAGTGGGCGGCCGTGCGGACCGCGGCCCGGGCCATCGCCGTGGCCCGCGCGGCGAGCGCGCCGCGCCCGCAGACGTCCCCGATGACCACGCCGAACCCGGTCGGGGTGGGGATGACGTCGTAGAAGTCGCCCATCACCTCGACCCCGGAGCCGCCCGCGTGGAACCGGGTGCCGATCGCGACGCCCGGCACCTCCGGCGGCGCGGTGGGCACGAGGCTCTGCTCGAGGACCTCGGCGAGCGCGGCCGCCTCGGCGGCCTGTTCATCCGCCGCCAGTACGGCCAGCCGCAGGGCGATCTCCCCGGCGGCGGCCAGGGCCAGGTCGCGCAGGGCGGCCACCTCGGCGTCCGTCCAGTCCCGCGGCACACCGTCCATCGCGCAGAAGTTGCCGACGACGACGCCGTCCGGATCCTGGACCGGGACCCCGACCCAGGAGGCGGCGGCGAAGTCGTGGATCTGGGGCAGGTCGCGGGTGCGCGCGTCCGCGGCGGTGTCCCGGATCGCGACGACGTCCCCGGCGTCGATCACGAGATGGCAGGCGGCGTCCTTCACCGGCGACTCGTAGGTGCCGTCCGGGCCGCAGATCACGGCCGGGTCCGGCGCGCCCTTGAGGAACGACCGCACGTCGTCCACCACGGTGAGGGCGACCATCGGGGTGCCGAGGATCGCGGAGCCGAGCCGGGTGAGCCGGTTGAAGGCCTCCTCCGGACCGGTCTCGAGCAGCCGGGTCGCGCGGACGGCGGCGACCCGGTCGGACGAGGCCACCCCGAACCGTCCTACCGCCACCCGATCCGCCTTCCCGTCCGCCCCGTCGTCGCCCCATCATGCCCTGCGGCGCGGGTGTGGGCGCGTCCGTGTCGCGGGACCGGTGCGCGCGGTCAGGACGGCAGGAGCACGGCCTCGGCGACGGCGCGGACCTCCCGACCGAACCCGGGCCTGCGGACCAGGTGCGGGGTCTGCGCACCCGCGGTGACGACCATCAACGCGGCCTGGACCTCGGTGCGCGCCGCGACGGCGTCCAGCTCGGGACGGACGGCGCGCAGCAGCTCGGTCCACTCGGTGACGTAGTCGTGCTGGGACTGCCGGGCCCGGTGCACCTCGGCCGCGGGCAGGTCGCGCAGCTCGCCGAGCACCACCGCGACCATCTCGCTGCGCCGGGAGGCCAGCCGGACGTAGGAGTCGAGCAGCCGGTGCAGCGCGTCGGACTCGTCCCGGGCCGCGGCCAGCGCGGTGCCGAGCTCCATCCACAGCCACTCGTCGCCGCGGTCCAGGGCGGCGAGCAGCAGCTCCTGCTTGCCCGCGAAGTGGTGGTAGACGCTCGGGCCACTGATGCCGGCCGCCTCGCCGACGTCGTCGATCGTCACGGCGGGATAGCCGCGGTCGGCGAAGAGCACGCTCGCCGCCCGCAGGATCCGTTCCCGACGGGAGTGGGGTGCCACACCGGTGGCGACCGGTTCGACGGCCGCGCCCGCGGGCTCGCCGAACCCGGTGTGCACGATGCGCAGCAGCACCGCGGGCAGGACCGTCTCCGGCCCCTTCAGCCGGTGGAAGGAGGCGCTGGCCATCGCGGCCAGCGCCGACCACGCGAGCAGGTCCGCCCGCTCCGCGTCCAGGCCCGGCCGCTCCCGGCGGATCCGCTCGGCGAGCAGCCGCGCCACCGCGCGCAGGTCTGCGCGCACCTCGCGGCGGACCTCCGCCGGCAGCAACCGTGCCTCCCGCTGCCAGAGCACCCCCGCCGTGCGGTGGGTCGCGGCGAGCGCGCCGAGCTCGACGACGAGCCGGTCCAGGGGGGTGTCCGACGCGGCGGCGAGGTGCTCGGCGAACGGGGAGAGGGTGGCCCGGGCCGCCGCGACGAACAGCTCCGTCTTGCCCGGGAAGTGGCGGTAGAGCGCGGAGGGGGCCACGTTCACGCTCCGCGCGATGTCGCTCATCGCCACCCCGGAGAACCCGACGCGGGCGAACAGCTCGACCGCGGCGGCCGTGATCAGGGCCCGCCGGTTGCGCGGCCGGGTCCCGCGGGCGGGGACGGACAGCTCGGCCGGCATCAGGGTCTCCCGAACCGTCGCCCACATGGACCGAACCGAACCGCCCCGACCCGGGCGACACCTCTGCTCTCGTACTGGGTGGATCTCCGAGCAGACACGGTCGTGGGCACGGTCTCGAGCGTAGAAGACGTCGCGACCGTTGACTAGTCATCATTCACATGGAACCGTCTGCGCGATGTCATCCCCAAGGGCGAGGAGCGGCATGTCCCTCACGCAGGCACTGCACCGAGCGGTACAGCAGACCCCGACCTCCCCGCGACGGTCGTCGCGGGCCGGACCCGGACCTGGCGCGAGTCGGCGGAGCGGGTGGCCCGGCTCGCGGCCGCCCTCGACGGCCTCGGGGTCGCGGCGGGGGACCGGGTCGGTGTCCTGGCGCTGAACTCCGACCGCTACCACGAGTACCTCTTCGCGGTGCCGTGGGCGGGCGCGGTCCTCAACCCGGTCAACGTGCGCTGGAGCCCGCAGGAGATCGCGTTCTCGCTGCGGGACTCGGACACGCGGGTCCTGCTGGTGGACGACACGTTCGCCGGTCTGGTCCCTGCGCTGCGCGCCGACACCCCGCGGCTGCGCACGGTGATCCACTGCGGGGACGGGCCGACCCCCGAGGGCACGCTGTCCTATGAGGACCTGGTGGCCGGGCACGAGCCGGTCGCGGACGCCCGCCGGGGTCCCGAGGACCTGGCCGGGATCTTCTACACCGGCGGCACCACCGGCCGGTCCAAGGGCGTCATGCTCAGCCACGCCAACCTCGTCGCCTCGGCGCTGGGGTCGGCGGCGAGTGGGGTGTTCCTGGGGCCGGGCGGCAGGCTGCTGCACGTCGCGCCGATGTTCCACCTCGCCGACCTGGCCGCGTGGTCGGCACGCTGCCTGCTCGGGGGGACGCACGTGATCCTGCCGTCCTTCACCCCCGCGGGCATGCTCGCCGCGGTCGAGACCGAGCGCGTCACCGAGGTGCTGCTCGTCCCCACGATGATCCAGATGCTGGTGGACGACCCGGCCGCGGGGGACGCCGACCTGTCGAGCCTGCGGCGGGTGATCTACGGGGCGTCGCCGATCTCGGAGGCGGTGCTGGACCGCGCGTCGCGGGTGTTGCCGAACTGCGAGTTCACCCAGGCCTACGGCATGACCGAGCTGAGCCCGGTCGCGACGCTGCTGAGCCCGCAGGACCACCGGGACGCCGTGCGCCGGCGCTCGGCGGGCCGGGCGGCGCCCCACTCCGACGTGCGGATCGTGGACCCGGAGGACGTCGAGGTGCCCCTCGGGGAGGTCGGCGAGATCGTGGTGCGCGGCGGCCACGTCATGATGGGCTACTGGGAGCGGCCCGAGGAGACCGCGCAGGCGCTGCGCAACGGGTGGATGCACACCGGGGACGGCGGTCGGATGGACGCGGACGGCTACGTCCACGTCGTGGACCGGATCAAGGACATGATCATCTCCGGCGGCGAGAACGTGTACTCGGTCGAGGTGGAGAACGCGCTGGCCAAGCACCCGGGCGTGGCGAGCTGCGCGGTGATCGGCGTCCCGGACGAGGAGTGGGGCGAGCGCGTGCACGCCGTGGTCGTGCTCGCCGCGGGCGCGCAGGTGGAGCCGGAGGAGCTGCGGGCGCACGTCCGTGCGCAGATCGCGGGGTACAAGACGCCGCGCAGCGTCGAGTTCGTCGACGCGCTGCCGATGTCCGGGGCGGGCAAGATCCTCAAGCGCGAGCTGCGGGCCCGACACCGCGCGCCCGAGCCGGCGCGCTGAGCAGACATGCCCTAGACGAGTAATTCCTAACGGCGTGGCTGCCGGGGATATGGCAGGAGGGTGTTGAAG
>NZ_BAABGT010000090.1:0-2021 GCF_039541715.1 Pseudonocardia xishanensis | reverse complement strand
CCGATCAGGACACACCCGCGCCCGCTCCCCCAACAGCTCCGCCACCGTCGCGTCCGGCAGCGGGACCGTGGCCGTGGCGAGCGCGGCGTGTTCACGGTCCCGGTCGGCCGGAGCACGCACGTCGATCGAGCCCAGGTGTCGGTCGGGTGCCTCGGCGAAAGCCCTGAGCACCTCGACGAAACGCCCCGCGAACAGGCGCGCGGTCTCCTCGTCGTACAGGTCGGTGGAGTACTCCAGGTGGCCGCCGAGGAGCTCCGGCGAGTCCCGGAAGGAGAAGGCGGCGTCGAACTTCGCCGTGCCGTTGGTGCCCAGGTCGACCTCGACCTCCAGCTCCTCGAGCACCGGGACCGCGTAGTCCGCGTCGCCGGTGAGGCAGACGAGCATGACCTGGAAGAGCGGCGTGACCCCGGGCGTCCGCTGCGGCGCCACTGCGGCGACGACGTCGGCGAACGGGAGGTCCGGCCGGTCGTAGGCGTCGAGGTCCGCCGCTCGCACCGCGGCCAGCAGCTCCGCCACGGTCCGGTCCGGCCGAGCGTCGACGCGCAGGGCGACGGTGTTGAGGAAGTAGCCGACGGCGTCCTCCAGCGCGGGATCCAGGCGGAGCGACACGGGGCTCCCGACGACCACGTCGGAGGACTCGCCGTGGCGCGCGAGGAGCACGGCGAGGGCGGCGTGCAGGAGCATGAACGTCGTGACGTCGTGGCTGCGCGCGAGGCGGTGCAGCGCCTCGGTCAGCTCCGTCCCGATCTCCACGGGCGTCACCGCGCCACGCCCGGAGGGCGACGCGGGCCGGCGCCGGACCGCTGGCAGCGTCGAGAGGGCCGGGGCCCCGGCGAGGGCCTCCCGCCAGTAGCCGAGCTGTGCCGACGCCGACGTGGCGGACCCGCCGGTCTCCTCCGCGAGGCAGTCGGCCTGCCAGGCGGTGAAGTCCGCGTACTGGACCGGGGGTGCCGGCAACGCCGGGGGGACTCCCCGGCGGCGCGCGGCGTAGGTCTGTTCCAGCTCCGCCAGCAGGGTGCGCCAGGACCACTCGTCCACGGCGATGTGGTGGAAGGTGACCACCAGGACGTGTTCGTCGGGGGCAGTCGCCAGCAGGGCCACCCTGATCGGCGGCTCGACCGCGAGGTCGAAGGGGCGGGTGGCCTCCTCGTGGATGCGGGCGTCGAGCTCGTCGAGCCGGACGGTGGCCGAGGTGATCCAGCGGGGCGGCGGGTCCGGCCGGTCCGGTGGCAGCACGACGGCCACGGTGTCCCGGTCGTCGTCGGCCGCGACGTAGACCGTGCGGAGCACCTCGTGCCGTGCCGTGATGTCCACCCAGGCCGCCGTGAGCGCCGCCGCGTCGAGCCGTCCCCGCAGGCGGAGGACCGACGGCTGGTTGTAGGCGGCGTTCGCCCCGTCGATCCGGTGCAGCGCCATCATCTGACGCTGCCCGGCGGACAGCCTGCCGTCGCCGGTGGCCCGCCCGGGCCGCAGGCTCGGCCGCTCGGCCTCGTTCGGGCTGACGATCTCGGCGAGGCGCTCGGGTGTCCGGGCGTCGAAGAGGTGTCGCGGGCGGATCCGCAGTCCAGCCTTCCGCGCGCGGTTGGCCACGGCGAGGGCGGAGAGGCTGTCGCCGCCGAGCGCGAAGAAGTCGTCGTCGATCCCGACCACGTCGGCGCCGAGGACCTCGGCGATCACGGTGCACAGCAGCCGCTGCGCCTCCGTGCGCGGCGGCCGGGACGTCGCCGTGGCCAGCGGGACGGGCTCGGGCAGCGCGGCGACGTCGAGCTTGCCGTTGACCGTGAGCGGGAGCGCGTCGACCGCGGCCCAGAGGGTGGGCACCATGTACCCGGGCAGCCGGCGCGCGACCGCGTCCCGGACGGCGGCCGGCCCGGGTCCACCCACGAGGTAGGCGGCGAGGCGGCGTTGGCCGGGCACCTCAGGATGCTCCTTGGCCACCACCGCCGCCGTCACCACTCCCGACACCGCCGCGACGGCGTGTTCCACCTCGCCCAGCTCGACCCGGTAGCCGCGGATCTTCA
>NZ_BAABGT010000089.1:0-42723 GCF_039541715.1 Pseudonocardia xishanensis | reverse complement strand
AGGTCAAGGACCAGGCCACCGACTCCGCGGGCACGGTCCGCGCGAACGCCCCCGGCTGATCCTCAGGTCGGGAAGTCCAACCGGGTGGACAGCGCTCCCGCGAGGTCGGCGAGCTTGACGTTGTGGTCCTGCGAGTACCGCCGGATCAACGCGAAGGCCTGCTCGGCGTCGAGGGAGTAGCGGGCCATCACGATCCCCTTGGCCTGCCCGATCAGGTCCCGGTTGGCCAGCGCCTCACGGAGCTGGTCGACCAGCCGGGTCTGCGCCAGGGTCGTGGCGGCCAGCGCCGCGAGGAGCCGGACCGCGGGCTCGCCCGCGGCCCCCTCCGCGAAGGCCTCCGCCTCCGCGGCGTAGAGGCTCAGCGTGCCCAGCGTCCGGTCGCCCGCCTCCAGCGGCAGGCACAGCATGCTGCCGACGCCGAGCGTGCGGGCCGCCTCGGCGTAGCTGGGCCAGCGGTCCTCGGTCGCGGTGTCCCGTACGCGCACCACGACCTGGTCCTGCGCGGCGGTGAGGCAGGGGCCCTCTCCGGTGTCCTGCTGCAGCGCGTCCAGCTCGGCCGGCCCGACGCCGATGGCCGCCACCGTCGTCAGGTGGCGGCGCGGCGCCGCGATGATCACCCCGGCGCCCTGGGCGGGCTCCACCAGGTCCACCGCCTGCTCGCACACCGCCGTGACCAGGTCCTCGACGCTGTTGCTGCGGGCGTGCAGGGTGCGCGCGAGGCGCTCGGCCCCGCGGTAGGCCGCCTCGACGACGTCCTCGTTCGCGACCGTGTCGGATCGTTCCACCATGAGACCACCTCTGCGCACGGAGTGGGCGGCGTGGCGGTCTCGTGGCTGAACCCGCGCGTCGTCGGGTCCCTGTCTACCGTCTCCTGCCGCGGCCCGCCGCGTGACGGGCCGGGCGTGGGCGCGCGCCGTCGGCCCGGCCTCCTTACTGTCGACGGGTGATGGACGAACTGCGCAGCCGGGCCGCTCCCTTCCGGATGCGGCCCCGGAGGCTGGTCCGCGCCGATCCCACGCTCCCCCGCGAGGTCCCCGCCGGGACCCGCGCGGTGGTCGTCGGGTCCGGCGTGGCCGGGATCAGTGCGGCGGTGGTGCTGGTCGAGCGCGGCGTCGACGTGACCCTGCTGGAGGCCGCGGAGACACTCGGCGGCAGGCTCGGCGCCTGGCCGGTGACCCTGCCGGACGGGACCGAGCAGGTTGTGGAGCACGGCTTCCACGCCTTCTTCCGGCACTACTACACCTGGCGCTCGATCCTGCGCCGCATCGACCCGGAGCTCGGCTTCCTCCGCCCCGTCGAGGGCTACCCGGTGATCTCCCGGAGCTGGCCGGACGAGGACCTCTCCGGCCTGCCCGCCGCCCCGCCGCTCAACCTGCTGGCGCTGCTCGCCCGCTCCCCCAGCCTCGGCGTGCGGGACGTGAAGGACGCCGATCCCGAGGCGGGCATGGCGCTGATGTCCTACGACCGGATGGGCACGGCGGCTCTGGACGCCGAGTCCGCCGCGTCGTTCCTGGCCCGGATGGCGATGCCGGAGCGGGCCCGGCAGATGCTCTTCGAGGCCTTCGCGCGGTCCTTCTTCTGCGCCGAGGACGGGCTGTCCGCTGCCGAGCTCGTCGCGATGTTCCACTACTACTTCCTCGGCAACCCCGAGGGCATCGGCTTCGACGCCCCGGACACCGACCACCTCACCGCGATCTGGACGCCGCTGCGGGCACATCTGGAGGAGCACGGGGCGACCGTCCGGACCGGGGCGGCGCTGCGTCGGCTCGTGCCCGAGGGTCAGGGCTGGCGGCTGGAGCTGGACGGGGACTCGGTCTCGACCCCGCACGTCGTCCTGGCGCTGGATCCCGGGGCCCTGCACCGGCTGCTCGCGGACTCCCCCGAGGCGGCGGCGGGCGCGCCCCGGCTGGCCGCGCAGTGCGCCGCGCTGCGCACCGCGCCGCCGTTCGCGGTGACCCGGATGTGGCTGGACCGGGACGTCGACCCCGCGCGGGCCACGTTCAGCGCGGTCAGCGGGGAGCCCGCGCTGGACTCGATCACGGTGTACTCCCGGTTGGAGCGGCCGTCCGCCGAGTGGGCCGCGCGGACCGGGGGCTCGGTCGTCGAGCTGCACTCCTACGCGTGCTCCGAGCCGGACGCCGCCTCCGCTACGGCCGCGATGCGCGCCGAGCTGGCGACGCTGTGGCCGGAGACCCGCGAGGCCGCCGTCCTGCACCTCCACGAACGCCACGAGGCGACCGCCCCCACCTTCCCGCCCGGCAGCGCAGGCACCCGGCCGCGGGTGCGCACGGACGCCCGCGGGGTTCGGGTCGCGGGCGACTTCGTGGACTCGCCGTTCCTCGCCGGGCTGATGGAACGGGCCGCGCTCACCGGGGTGCTCGCCGCGAACGACGTGCTCGCCGAGGCCGGGGCGGCCGCCGAGGAGGTTCTCGGGGTGCCCCAGCGCGGGCTCACGGCGGGGGTGCCGTTCCGAGCCCGCCGCGGAAGGTCTGGTCGAGCACGAGCGTGACCCGGTAGCCGACCAGCACGAGGATGTGGAGCAGGTAGAGCCACAGCGCCAGCGCCGCGACCGCGCCGAACACCGGCAGGCCGCCGAAGGGCAGCGACCAGTCGACCGGGATGGCCAGGAACAGCAGGAAGCCCTGCAGGAACCCGGCCAGCACCGAGCCGGTGCCGAACCCGCCCCACAGCAGGGCTCTCGGGCTGGGCCGCTCGGGGGCGACCGCGGCGTAGACCAGCGTCAACGCCGTCGACAGCAGGATCCAGACGACGTGGAAGGCGATCACCACGCCGAGCACCAGCCACCAGCCACCGCGGGCGTAGAGCGGGGCCACCAACGGCGCGCAGGCGAGCAGGGCGGCGACGAGCACCGGCGCGGCGAGCACGACGGGCAGCACGCCCGCCCGCCCGCGCCAGCCGGTGAGCCGGTCCGAGCGGGTCGGCGCGAGCTGCAGGAAGGCGCGTCGCAGCCCCTCGCCGTAGAGGCTGGCGGGGAACACCGCGACCAGGGTCTGCACCCACGACAGGTCGAGCGCGACGGCGGTGAGCGTGCGCAGCGCCTCCGGGGTGCCGTGCCCGCCGGGCAGCCCGGTGACCGCGGTGTCCATCCCGGCCGTCACGGTGTCCGCGCCGACGAGCGCCCCGGCCAGCCGCAGTGCGACCAGCGCGAGCGGGACCAGCCCGATCAGGCCGAAGAACGTGGCGCCCGCCGCCCAGAGGGCGACATCGCTGCCCCGGGAAGGACCGCCCGACCTCGCGCAGGTAGGCCCGCGGGCGGGCGGGGACCCGCTCCTCGACGCGGCTCACGACCGACCCGCTCGACGGGTGCTCGGGGGCGCGGGGTGCGACGCTGGCCCGATGGGGGCGGATGCCGAGCGGCCGGGGCCGAGCACGGGGACCGGTGCCGAGCGGGGCCCGGCGGGCGGGTCCGCTCGCACCGACGAGGAGGGCTGGGCCCGGCTGCACGGGGGCGTCCGTCCGCCCGCCCCGGCCCGCGTGTGGATCGCGGGGGTGCAGCGGCTCGCGGCGGGCCCGGTCGGCCGGGTCCCGCCGGACCTGCTGTCGCTGGCCGGGGTGGTCGCCGTCGGCGCCGCGGTCCCGACCGCGGGCCGCCTGCCCCTCCTCGCCGCGCTCCTGGTGCTGGTCGGCGGCGTGCTCGACGGACTCGACGGCGCCGTCGCGCTGCGCACCGGCCGCGCCCGGCCCCTGGGCGCGGTCGTGGACGCGACCGCGGACCGACTCGGCGACCTGCTGCTCCCGGCCGTGCTCGCCGCGCTCGGCGCGCCGCCCCGGTGGTGCGTCGCGGTGGGAGCGGCCGTGCTGCTGCACGAGTACGTGCGGGCCCGCGCCCAGGCCGTGGGCATGCCGGGGGTGGGCGCGGTGACCGTGGCCGAGCGCCCCACCCGGGTCGTCGTGGTGCTGGTCGCCGCGCTCGGCTCCGGTCTCATGCCCGCGGGTACCCCGTTCACGGGCTGGTCCTGGGCCACGGCGTGCCTGCTGATCTGGGCGGTCCTCGCGCTGGTCGGGCTGGGGCAGCTGGGGGTCTCGGTGGTCAGGACGGTCCCCCGGGAGTTCGGGCCGCGGCGCTGACCGCGGGCCCCACCAGCCCCGCGACGATCTCGGCCGAGTGCAGCACCAGCGGCAGCCCGCCCCCGGGGTGCGCGGAGCCGCCGACGAGGAACAGCCCCGCCACCGGCGAGCGGTTGGCGGGGCGCAGCAGGGCGGCGCGCGGACCGTGCGAGGCGGTCCCGTAGATCGCACCGCCCGGCGCCCCGGTGTCCCGCTCGAGATCGGCGGGCGTGCGCACCTCGCGGAACCGGACCCGGCCCCGGACGTCCTCGCCGCGCTCGGCCAAGGCCGCGAGCACGCGGTCCGCGTAGGCCTCCCCCAGCCCGGGCGCGTCCCAGTCGACGCCCCGCCCCGGGTCGTGCGTCGGGGCGTTGACCAGTACGAACCAGCCCTCGGACGCGTCGATCGGGCGCAGCGCAGGATCGTCGGGGGCGTGCACGTAGACCGTCGGGTCCGGGACGGGTCCGGGTCGCCCGCCGAAGATCGCGTCGAACTCGGCGTGGTGGTCGCGGGGGAACCGGACCCGGTGCGCGGGACCGGGCTCGCGGCCGTCGAGCCCGAGCAGCAGGACGAACCCGGCGAGCGACCGGGTCGCGCGGCGCACGGCCCGCCGCGGCCGGTCGGCGGCCGGGTCGCGGACCAGCTCGCCGTACACCCGTGCGGCGTCCGCGTTGGCGACGACGACGTCCGCAGGCACCCGGTCGCCGTCCACCTCGATCCCGGTCGCCCGGCCCCGGACGGTGGTGATCCGGGTGACCTCGGCCCCGAGGTGGACCTCGACGCCGAGCTCGCGGCAGCGGTCCAGCACGGCGTCGGCGATGCGCCGCAGCCCGCCCCGGACGTACCAGCCGCCGTGGGCCTGCTCGACGTACGGCGTCACCGACAGCACCGACGGGGTGCGCCGAGGATCGGAGCCGGAGTAGGTGGCGTAGCGGTCCAGCCAGGTACGCAGCCGCGGGTCCGGCAGCAGCCGACGGCCCAGCCCGGACAGCGTGCGCCACGGCGCGACCAGCCCCAGGTCGCCGGGGCCGCCGAGCCGCGCGAGATCGCGGAGGCCGTCGAACGGCGCCCGCAGCACCGGGTCCCCGACGAGCTCCCACAACCGCGCCGAGCGCTCGTGCAGGCGGGACCAGGACGCGCCGCGGCCGGGCCCGAGCGCGGCGTCCAGGGCCGCGGGGACGAGGGCGGGATCGTGCGGCATGTCGAGCCGGGTGCCGTCCGCGAAGCGGTACGAGCAGACCGGGTCGACCGGCAGGACGTCCAGGTCCGCGGGCCCACCGGTCTCGGCGAACAGCGCGGCGAGCACGTGCGGCAGTGTGAGCAGCGACGGCCCGGTGCCGAACGTGAACCCGTCCCGGGTGAAGGTCCCGAGCTTGCCGCCGTGCGTCGTCGCCCGCTCGTACAGCGCGACCCGATGTCCGGCGGCGGCCAGCCGGGCCGCCGCCGCGAGCCCGCCCAGTCCCGCCCCGACGACGACCACCCGGCTCACACCGGCCGTCCCTTCCAGCGCAGCCGCCCGGCGCGGCGGTCGCGCCGGGACGCCGTGTGCAGTCCCAGCACCGCGGCGATGGACACCGGGTGGGCCAGCGAGTCCGGCCACACCGGCGTCCCGGTCCGGCGGGCGGCGAGCGCGCGGGTGAGCACCCCGGCCGCGTACCCCAGCAGGCCGATCCGCGAGCCGCGCAGCACCGCGAGCGCCGGGACCACGTAGACCAGCGCGAGCAGCGCCGCGACCGGCCCGCCGAAGGCGCTCCACAGGGACTTGCGGTAGCCCGCGGACACCTCCGCCCAGCCGTCGTACATCCGGCAGGAGGCCAGTGCGGAACCGTCCGCCACCCCGGTCCGCCCGCCCGCGCGGCGGACCGCCCGGGCCAGCGCGATGTCGTCCAGGACCTCGCCCGCCACCGCCGCCCAGCCGCCCGCACGGGCCAGCGCGCCGGCGTCGACCAGCAGGAACTGGCCGTTGGCCGCCACCATCGACGGGCGCCCGGAGCGCTCGGCGGGCCGCAGCGGCAGCGTGACCATCCACGACCAGGCCAGCAGCGGCTGCACGAGCCGGGCCGCCGGGTCGGTGGCGAGCTGGCGGGGCCAGGGGCACAGCAGGTCCAGCCCGGCGTCCCGCAGGACCGCGACGGCGGCGGCGACCGCGTGCGGCTCCAGCACCACGTCCGCGTCCACGAACACCAGGACGCTCCCCCGGGCCGCCGCCGCGAGCCTGCCGCAGGCGTGCGGCTTGCCCAGCGAGCCCGCGGGCGGCGGGGTGCCGGTGAGGACCTTCGCCCCCGCCGCGGCGGCGACGGCGGCGGTGTCGTCGGTGGACCCGTCGTCCAGCACGAGGAGCTCGACCTCGCGCAGACCCGTCTGGGCGTGCAGGGACTCGAGGGTGGCGGTGATCCGATGGGCCTCGTCCCGGGCGGGCACGAGGATCGAGACCGGTTCCCCGACCGGCGGCGGGTCGGCGGGCGGGACCCGCAGCGCCCGCAGGTTCGCGACCTGGTGGACCGCCCCGGCGCAGGCCAGCGCCGTGCCCACCCGGACGGCGGCGCCGCTCACGTTCATCGCGCCCGACCCTAAGGGCCGCGGACGTTCGGCGCGCGCCGACCACGGGCGGCCCCCACACTGGACTCCGCCCCCTGTCCCCGGAAGGTCGTCGTGCACAGTCCTCTCGGCATCCGCCCGCACCGGATGCGGCCCGCCGACGCCACCACGTGGTCGCTGGTGGCCGCCGCCGTCCTGGTCCAGATCGCCTACCCGCTGACCGCGGAGTCCTGGCGGACCCCGGTGACCGTGCTGTCGGTCGTGGTGTTCGCGGCGGCGTCCCTGGCGGACGCGGGCCGGGTGCACGGGCTGCGCGGCGTCGTCGTGCTGGTCGCGGTGGCCGGGGGTGGGGGCCTGCTCGCCGAGTCGGTCGGGCTGGCGACCGGGTTCCCGTTCGGCCAGTACGCCTACGCGGACACACTCGGCCCGACGGCGTTCGGCGTGCCGCTCGTGGTGCCGCTCGCCTGGCTGATGATGGCCTGGCCCGCGCTGGTCGTGGGGCGCGCGCTCGCGGCCTCGCCGCTCGCCGTCGTGGCCGTCGGCGGGCCCGCCCTCGCCACCTGGGACCTGTTCCTCGACCCGCAGATGGTCGACGCGGGCCACTGGGCCTGGGCGCACCCCACGCCCGCCCTGCCGCTCGTGCCCGGGGTGCCGCTGACCAACTTCGGCGGCTGGGTGGTGGTCTCGGTGGCGATCGTCGCGGCCCTGCACGCCCTGCTGGACCGGCCCGCGCGGCCCACGGTGACCAGCGGCCCGGCCGCCGCGCTGTACCTCTGGGTCTACGGCTCGTCCGTGCTGGGCCACCTCGTGTTCTTCGACCGGCCCGGCTCGGCGCTGGTCGGCGGCCTGGCGATGGGCCTGGTGGCGATCCCGTTCGCGCTGCGGCTGCGCTAGTCATCGCTGGTCGGGATCGACCTCGCGGCGCAGGATCTGCGCGACGCTGCGCATCAGCATCACCGACGTCACCACGAGCCCGATGTAGCCCACCGCGGTCAGTGTCGTCGACGCGCCACCCGCCGGGGCCAGCGCGGCACCCACCAGCATCACCGCCGAGGCCAGCAGCCCCACCGACCCGACGAGCGCGAAGGCCACCCGGTCGATCCAGCGCCCGACCGTGCGGCTGCCGGGCCCGGAGAACGCGTCGACGCCGAACCGGACGTTCCCCGACCGCAGCTGCAGCGCGACGTCCTCCACCAGCCCGGGCAGTGCCCGCAGCGACGGCAGGTTCCGCACCAGCTCCGCGCGCACCACGTCCTGGGTGCCCTCCGGCGTCAGGTCCACCACGGACCCCAGCTGCCCCGACGCCGCCGCGGCCAGGTCCACCCGCGGGTCCAGCGACCGCAGCGTCCCCTCCAGGGTGACCAGCGCCCGGCCGAGCAGGGTGAGCGTGGGCGGGACCGGGATGCCGTGGTGCTGCATGATCGCGATGACGTCCTGCAGGCTGCGCGGGTCGAACCCGCCCGCGTGCAGCTGGGCGCTGAGCACCCTGCTGATCTCGGCTTCGAGGGCCTGCGGCCGGATCGAGTCGCCCGCGGCCCCCGCCAGCGGGCGCATCGCCCGGCTGATCAGGCCCGGCTGACGGGTCGCGAGGCCCGCGGCCATGAGCTGCAGCGCCTCCATCGTCACCGGGTCGATGATCCCCACCGCGCCGAAGTCGATCAGCCAGAGCGCGCCCTCGGCGTCGATCAGGATGTTGCCGGGGTGCGGGTCGGCGTGGAACACCCCCGCCGTCATGACCTGGGAGAGGAACGTGCCGAGCAGCCGGTCCGCGAGCTCCGTGCGCGAGACGCCGGTCGCCTCGACGGCGGCCTCGTCCGAGACCGGGCGGCCGATCACCCGCTCCATGACGAGGACGCCGTCCGTGCTGAGCTCGGTGTGGATCGCCGGGATGCGGATGCCCGGGTCGGTGGTCGCCGCCGCCAGCGCCCGCGCGCTCGCGGCCTCGGTGAGGTAGCTGAGCTCGCCGTCGATCGAGCGGACCAGCTCGTCCACCAGCGGGACCAGGCCCAGCGAGCGCACCGCCGCGGACCGCCGGGCCGCGGCGCGGGTCGCCCAGCGCAGCACCGCGGAGTCCCGCGCCACGGAGACCTCGATCCCCGGCCGCCGGATCTTGACGACGACCGGCTCCCCGCCCCGCAGTACCGCGAGATGGGTCTGACCGATGGACGCGGCGGCGAGCGGCTCGTCGTCGAACTCGGCGAACACCTCGGACACCGGCGCGCCGAGCTCCTCGCCGATGCGCTCGCGGATCTGCGCGGTCGGGACGGCCCGCACGTTGGCCTGCAGGTCCCCCAGCGCCTCGATCACCGGCGGCGGCAGCAGGTCGGAGCGGGTGGAGGCGATCTGGCCGAACTTCACGAACATCCCGCCGCAGTCCTCCAGGAACCGGCGGATCCGCAGCGCGCCCTCCGGGCTGGACAGCGCCGCGCGGGACGCCAGCCGCGGCCCGGCCAGCCCGTGCCTGCGCGCGATGCGCAGCACCTCGACCAGGCGCCCGCCGACCGTCAGGAAGGTGCGCACCCGGGTGCGCAGCGACCCGCGGCGGCCGCGGCGGGGCCGCAGCACCGCCTCCAGCGCGACGCTGAGGATCATCGTGGCGAGCAGCGCGAACCCGAACGCGACGAACAGGACCTCGGACTCCGTCGAGTCGGGCGCGTTCCCCACGAGCGCCGCGGCCACGCCCAGGCCGACGAGCGTGCCGAGCAGACCCGCCCCGGCCGCGCGCAGGAACCCGCGGCGGACGCCGAGCACCCGGCCCGCGCCGATGTTCACCGCGATCACGAACACCACGAGCAGGACCGTGTCCCAGAAGGACAGCTCCAGGGTCAGACTCATGGCGCCAGCATCCACCCCGGACGATCACAGGGGAACGGGCACACTGAAGCCGTGGCCCGGCCCGCGTTCGTCCTGCACGACCACCGTCGTCCCCGCCCGCACTTCGACCTGCGGCTCGAGGAGGGCGGGGTGCTGCGCTCCTGGGCCGTCCCCCGCGGCCTGCCGGACGACCCGCGGCGCAACCGGCTGGCGGTCCCCGTTCCCGACCACGCCCTCGACCACCTCACCTACACCGACGAGACCAAGACGATCGCCGACACGGGCTGGTGGGAGGAGCACGACCGAGACGAGCGCCGGATCGTGTTCACCCTGCACGGTCTGCGCGACTCCCGCCGCTACGCCCTCATCGACACCGGGGCGGACTGGCTCCTGCACCTGACCAAGGAGCAACCGTGATGCAGGACAACAGGTCCATCCCCGCGAGCACCGTCGTCCCGGTGCTGGTCTACCCGGACGTCCGGGCCGCGGTGGCGTTCCTCGCCGCGGCGTTCGGCTTCGTCGAGCGCGTCCGGATCGGCGAGGCCCACCGCGCCCAGCTCGCGGTCGGGGACGGCGCGGTGATCGTCCGGGACGTCCGGCACGAGGCCCGCCCGCCCGAGGGGGTGTTCCACGCCCACGAGGTGATGGTCCGGGTCGAGGACGCCCGCGCCCACTGCGCCCGCGCCCGCGCGGCCGGGGTGGAGATCCTCACCGAGCCGACGGACTACGAGTACGGCGAGCGCCAGTACCACGCCCGCGACCCCTTCGGGCACCGCTGGGTGTTCACCCAGACCCTTGCCGATACCCGCCCCGAGGAGTGGGGCGGCGAGACGGTCGGGACCTGAGCGCGCCGACGCGTCGCCCGGTCGGGTGAGTGGTCCGTCCGACGTGTGCGCTGCGTTGCGTCTACTGTGGGCAGGTGGCCGAGGCTGCGGAACACGAGCAGGTGATGTCGTTCGCGGTGGAGCCGGACGGCCTGATCCGGTTGAGCTGGGGACGCGGCGTGCGCATCACCGGCGAGCTGGCCCGCACCGCGATGGCCCGGGTGGACGAGATCAACGGCGAGACCGGTCACCCGCTGCTGGTGAGCATGGCGGGCACCGCCGAGCTGACCCGGGAGGCCCGGATGGTGTTCGGCAGGCGTTGCTCGGCGACCCGGATCGCGCTGGTGGGGCGGTCGGCGGTGGACCGGGTCATCGCCAACTTCGCCCTCGGGGTGACCCACGTCCCGGTGCCCACCCGCTTCTTCACCTCCGAGCCCGCCGCCGTCGTCTGGCTGCGGAAGCCCGGATGACCGGCCCCCACGGCCCGGACGAGCACCTCGACGACTACGCCCCGGGCCCGCCGATCTCCCCGAACGACGAGCGCCTCGACGGCCTCGTGCAGTTCGTCGTGGAGCTCGCCGCGGGCAGGCTCGACCGTCGGATGGACCCGTCGCCCGCCGACGACCGGGTCGACGCCGTCACGGTCGGGCTGAACATGCTCGCCGAGGAGCTGCAGGCGCTCAACGAGGACATGGAGGTCCGGGTCGCCGAGCGGACCGCGCAGCTCGAGGCGGCCCAGCACCAGCTCGAACGGGTGGCGCTCTACGACCCGCTGACCGGGCTGGCGAACCGGTCCCTGCTCGGGGACCGCATCCGCCGCGCGATGGGGCAGGCCGAGCACGGCGCCGCCGCGCCCGCCGTCCTGGTGCTCGACCTGGACTCGTTCAAGGCCGTCAACGACAGCTTCGGCCACACCGTCGGCGACCTGCTGCTCGTCGAGGTGGCCGACCGGCTGCGCGCCATCGTCGCGGACACCGACACCGTCGCCCGGCTGGGCGGGGACGAGTTCGCCCTGGTCGTGCTCGACTCCGGGCCCGAGCGCGTGCTGGACATCGCGGACCGGATCATCGCCGCACTGGAGAGCCCGATCCTGGCGGGCGGGCACTCGTGCTGGGTGGGCGCGAGCATCGGGGTGTGCTTCGCGATCCGCGGGCAGGCGGCGGACACCCTGCTGCGGGACGCCGACACCGCGATGTACGAGGCGAAGACCCGGGCCCCGGGCACCGTGCAGATCTACGAGCCCGCGATGCACTCGGCCGCCCTGTCCCGGGTGCGGCTCGCCGAGGACCTGCGCACCGCGATGGCGGCGGACCAGCTGCAGGTGCACTACCAGCCGATCGTCGAATTGCGGACCGGGCGCCTGGCCGGGGTCGAGGCGCTCGTGCGATGGAACCACCCCGAACGCGGGCCGCTGCCGCCGGAGTCGTTCGTCGCGGTCGCCGAGGCCACCGGGCTCGTCGGCACCCTGGACCGCTGGGTGCTCGACGCCGCGGTGGCCCAGCTCGCCCGCTGGCGCGCGGGCGTCCTCGGGGACACCCCGTTCGACCTGCACGTCAACATCTCCCCCATGGGCTTCCGCTCGCCGCGGTTCGCGGACGACGTGGTGGCCTGCCTGGCGCGCCACGGCGTGCCGCACGGCTCGGTCATGCTCGAGATCACCGAGACCCAGATGATGGGCGAGGACGCGCAGACGCTGCAGCAGATGGAGACGCTGCGCTCCGCCGGAATCGGCGTCGCGATCGACGACTTCGGCACCGGCTGCTCCTCGCTGACCTACGTCCGGCGGCTCTTCGTCGACCTGATCAAGATCGACCGCTCGCTCATCACCGGCCTGGACACCGACGCCCACCAGCGGGACGTCGCGGCGGCCATCCTCGCCGTCGTGGACGCGTTCGGCCTGGCCGCGGTGGCGGAGGGGGTGGAGACGGCGGCCCAGGCCGAGACGCTCGCCGAGCTCGGCTGCCGTTACGGTCAGGGTTATCTGTGGGGTCGTCCCGTGTCGGCGGACACGATGACCGGGCGGTTGCGGCAGTCGGTTCACTAACCTCTCGCCGGTGAACGTCGGCAGGGCACTCCTGATCCCGCACGTCGTCCGGTTGAGCCTGCGAGCGCCGCGGGACGTCACGGTCCGGTGGGACCGCTACTGGGCGTCGACGACGGCCACCGGGGACACCGGGGACGTCCTGTGGGACGCCAGCAGCACGGACGAGCCGCAGCGCTACGTCGAGCTGCTCGCGGCGCACGCCGACCCGACGCTCCCGGTGGTCGACGCGGGGTGCGGCAACGGGCGCTACACCCGCGCGCTCGCGGGCCGGTTCGACCGCGTGGTCGGCGTGGACATCGCCGCGGCGGCGATCGCCCGGGCGCGGCGGGAGTCGGCCGGGGTCGCGAACGCGGAGTTCCGGGTGGCCGACCTGACCGACGCCGACGCGGGCCGGGCCCTGCACGACGAGCTCGGCGACTGCACCGTGTTCGTCCGCGGCGTGCTGCACGTCCTCGGCCCCGAGGCCGCCCGCCGGACGGCCGCGACGGTCGCCGCCCTCGCCGGTCGCCGCGGCACCGTGCTGCTGGCCGAGACCGACTACCGCGGCCCACTGCTCGGCTACCTGGAGAGCCTCGGCGGCGGCCCGCGCGGCCTGCCCGCCCCCCTGGCCCGGGCGCTCTCGGCGGGCCTGCCGCGCCCGCACCGCTTCGGCGACGCCGAACGGGACGCCGCGTTCCCCCCGGACCGCTGGGAACGGGTGCTGGTCGACCACACGGCCGTCATCCGGACCGTGCCGCTGCGCACCCCGGACGTCCCGGACACGGTCCCCGGCCACGTCGCGGTGCTGCGCCCCCGCTGAGTGGGCCGCGTCGAGCCGGACGGCTCACCAGCGGCGATGCAGCCGGTCGCGCCACGACCGGCCGTCCGGGTCGTAGAGCAGCCGGTACGCGGGCACCGCCCAGAGCCTCGTCGGCAGCCCGAGCCTCTCGGGCTCGTGGCGGCGCAGGTGGCCGGGCGGGCGCGGGCCGCGGCGGCCGCCTGCGTGCCAGTCGTCCAGCGCGTCCGCGGCCGCCTCGACCACGCCGACGACGGACTCCGGGTCGACGAGGTCGGCGTCGTCGTCTCGCTGCAGGTGCTCGCGCAGCAGGCGGAGCCGGAGGTTCCGGGCGAAGGTGCGGGCGCCGTCGCCGAGCCCGGCGGGATCGATCGGGGCGCGGGTGTCCCGGTCCTCGTCGAGCACGGCGGCGGTCAGCTCGCTGTCGTGGCTCCACGAGCGCCGGTTGAGGTTGGCGCTGCCCACCGCGGCCCAGACGTCGTCCACCACCGCGACCTTGGCGTGTACGTACACCGGTGTCCCGGCGCGGTTCTCCAGGTCGAACACGTGCACCCGGTCCGCGGCGGCGCGGCGGCACACCTCCAGCGCCTGCAGCCTGCCGACCTGGTTGGGCGGCAGCGCGAGCCTGCCGTCGACGTCCGGGTGGCGCGGCACCACGACCAGCACGTGCAGCTCCGGGCTGCGCTCGAGCGCCGCCGCGATCAGCCGCGCGATGTGCGGCGACCACATGTACTGGTCCTGCAGGTAGAGCAGCCGCCGCGCCCGCTTCAGCACCTTGCCGTAACCGCGGGCCACCGAGCGCTCGCCGTGCGGGGCGAAGGGGTAGCCGGGCCGGATCGCGGGATAGGTGCGCAGCACCTGCACGGCGCAGGTGCCCACCGGCGACGGGTCGGCGGGCCGCGCGGGCAGCGGGTCCGCGGTGAGGTCGGCGTGCTGCAGTACGTCCCGCACCCGGGCGATCGGGTTGTGGGTGTCGAGGGAGTGCGGGTCCTCCCAGCGCTCGCGGAACACGGCGTCCAGCAGCCCGACAGCGGGTCCCCGCACCTCGAGCTGCACGTCGTGCCACGGCGGGTTGTCGCCGTAGGCCGCGTTCATCGGCAGGCCCTGCGGGTCCCCGCCGTGCGCGGCGTCGTCCCGTCGGGAGTGGCAGAGGTCGATCCCGCCGACGAACGCGACGTCTCGACCGGGCTCGCCCGGACACCGCAGGACCACGAGCTTCTGGTGGTGCGAGCCCGCGCGCCGGATGCGCTGGTCGAGCAGCACCTCACCGCCCGCCTCGCGCACCTCGTCTCCCAGGTGCCGGTTCTCCTCCTCGCTGTAGGCGATCTCGTCGGTGTGCGAGCGCCACATCAGCCCCTTCACGACGACGCCGCGCCGGGCGGCCGCCGCGAACAGCTCGC
Source organism: Pseudonocardia xishanensis (assembly GCF_039541715.1). Taxonomy (NCBI): domain Bacteria; kingdom Bacillati; phylum Actinomycetota; class Actinomycetes; order Pseudonocardiales; family Pseudonocardiaceae; genus Pseudonocardia; species Pseudonocardia xishanensis. The sequence continues at coordinate 28,260 of NZ_BAABGT010000089.1, read as the reverse complement.
CGACCGTCGGGCCGTCCGCGGTCAGGCGCTCGTCGGCGTCGCCGCGCCAGTCGGTGAAGAAGAGGTGGTCGCCCGCCCCGAGCTCGGCCACCGCCTCGACCAGCCGCGCGAAGTAGGCCGCCCCGTCGACCAGCGGGCGGACCTCGTTGCCCCGGCAGGAGTCGGGCAGCCGCCAGGCCGGGTTGCCGCGCTCGGCGGCGGTCAGGAACCAGTCGTCGGACACGTGGCCTCCCCTCGTCTCGCCGCACTCTCACCCGCCCGCCGCGATCCGACAACTCCTGGGGATCACCAGGGCATGGCGCCCGCCGACGAGCCGCAGCGCCTGCCTGGTCACCCACGACGACGCGTCCGATGCCGGGAGAGCACGGCGTAGGCCACGTCCGCCGGTCGTGCCCCTTCCGCCGTCGCCGTCCGACCGCCGAGAACGAGGGCGGCGCCCGCCGGGAGAGCGCCTACACCGTCCAGCCGCGGGAGCGGAGCTCCTCGCACGCGGCGCGTCCCGAGACGCCCGTCGCGCCGACGACGAGGGCGGTGCGTCGCTGTGCTGCCGCGGTCATCGGTGCTCCTCGGAGGTCGGGCGGATGTCGGGGGCCTCGGGCGGGAGCACGAGGTCGAACGCGATCTCGGTCCACCGCCCCTCGCGCTCGGAGCCGTCGGGGGCGACGCCGCCGTCGTGCTCGTCGACGTGCACGACGAGGCTGTCCTTGACGCCGAACACCGCGTCGTCCGCGAGGTGCGGGTCCCCCGCCACGAAGAGGTGGGTGATCAGGGTGCGGTACCCCGGCGCGGTGACCTTGAAGTGCAGGTGGGCGGGCCGCATCGGGCCGCGACCCGCCGCCTCGAGCAACGCGCCGACGGGCCCGTCGTGCGGGATGGGGTACGGGGCGGGCAGCACCGACCAGAACCGGTAGGCCCCGTCCGCGCCGGAGCGCAGCCAGCCGCGGCCCGCGGAGGCCTCCGCGGAGTACTGGACGTCGTAGAAGCCGTCGTCGTCCGCCTCCCAGACGTCGAGCCGGGCGCCCACCAGGGGATCGCCCTCGGTGGACCGGACGGTGCCGTGGACGAAGCAGGGGGTGCCCACCGCGCCCCGCGCGATGTCCCCGCCGAGCTCGACCTCCGGGGCGTCGTCGACGAAGAACGGCCCGAACACCGTGGCCTCGGTCGCGCCCGGCGCGGTCGGCTCGTTGATCGCGACGGTCAGCATGGACAGCCCGAGCACGTCGGAGAGCAGGATGAACTCCTGCCTGCGGTCGTCGGTGATGTGGCCGGCCCGGGTCAGGAACGCCATCCCCGCCTCCCACTCCCGCTGGGTGAGCCGCACGTCGCGGGCGAAGGCGTGCAGGTGGCGCACCAGGGCTTGCATCACCTCCCGCAGCCGCGAGTCGGCCGTGCCCGCGAAGCTGGCGACGACCTCCTCGGTCACCGCCCGCTCCCGGTCGAGGGCGTGGTCGATGGTCATGCCGTCTCCTTCCGCGGGGCCTCGCCCGACCAGGCCCTCCGCAGCAGGCCCCGCAGTCCCTCCCGGGGCACCGGGCGCGGGTTGTCGGCGGGCACCACCGCGAGGATCGGGTCGAGCACGGTGTCGACATCCTCCTCGGCCGGGCCCAGCTCACGCAGGCCAGCCGGAAGCCCGAGGCCCCCGGCCCAGGGCGTGCAGCGCCGCCGCGGCGTCGGACGCGCCGAGTGCCCCCGCGATCCGGGCGACGGCCGCGGGGGCGGAGGGGCGTTGTGGGCCAGGACGTGCGGCAGCACCACGGCATGGGTCCGGGCGTGCGGGAGGTCGAACGCCCCGCCGAGGACGTGGCAGATCTCGTGGTGCGGCCCGGAGCCCGCCACCGCGAAGGCCGAGCCCGCGAGGTGGGCCCCGAGCAGCAGGTCCGCGCTCGCTGCCGGGTCGGTGGCGTCCGCCGCGACGGCGGGCAGGCCTCCGGCCAGGCGCCGGATGCCGTCCTCCGCCACCGCCGACGAGACCGGGTTGCGCCGCGGCGCCCAGAAGGCCTCGACGCGGTGCGCCATCGCGTTCAGCCCGCTCGCCACCGTGAGGCCGGCGGGCAGCGTCATCGTGAGGTCGGCTCGTCGACCACGGTGCGCGGCAGCACCCGGGGGGCGGTGCCGGTCGTCTTCCGCCCGCCCCCGGTCAGGCCCCAGACAGGGGTGCCCTCGGAGCCCGCTACCCGAACTTCGCGCCGTACAGCGCGAGCAAGGCCGCCGTCATCTCGCTGACCCAGGCCGCCGCCCGCGCCGTCGCCGAGCACGGCATCACGGTCAACGCCTTCTCCCCCGGCGTCGTCCGGACGCCGCTGTGGGAGCGCCTCGACCGGGACCTCACCGCCATCGGCGAGGGCGACTCGGGTTTCGCCGCCATGTCGGGCTCGATCATCCTGGGCCGTGCGGCCGAGCCCGACGACGTCGTCCCGACCGCCGTGTTCCTCGCGGCCCCGGACTCCGACTACGTCACCGGGCAGGTCATGGCGATCGACGGCGGGATGGTCCTCGTCTGACGGACGGCCCCGTCACCCCGCGCGCCGCGGGGTGGGGTCAGCCCGCGCGCAGTCCCGTCGTCACGAGCGCCGCGAGCTCGCTGTAGGCCCGGCTGTCCGACAGCCCGGTGGCTGCGGCGACCTCGCGCTGTTGGATGCGCACCATCTGCGCGGTGACCAGGTCCGCGACGAAGGCGGCGTCGACGTCTCGGAACCGCCCCTGCGCGACCCCCTGCTCGATGAGCGAGCCGATCCGCCGGGCGGCCGCGCGGGTGTTGCGCTCGTAGACCTCCGCCGCGGGGGCGAACGAGGCGACGTCGTCGAAGAAGGCCGGGCTCGCCACCGCCAGCACCGCCGCGACCGCCTCCAGGTAGCTGCGGATGGGGGTGTCGTCGGTCACGGCCGCCTCGACCCGCGTGGTCGCCTCCCGGAAGAACCGCACCACCGCAGCCCGGACCAGCTGCTCCCGGCTGCGCGCCAGCGTGTAGAGCGTCCGTTTCGAGCAGCGCAGCCGAGCCGCGACATCGTCTAGCGTGAGGTGGGCGAAGCCCTCCTCGAGGATCAGCGCGAGCACCCCGTCCTCGAGCTCGGCGCGGCGCGCCTCGCCGCGGCGGACTGGGGCACTGGTCACTCCCGGATCCTCCCACGCCTATGCTATCGGTACCGTGTCAAATACGATCGTACCGATAAGCGTACCGAACGGAGTGCAGCGTGGCCGTCGACCGACTCCTCCCGACACAGGAGGCCGAGGACCTGATCGCACTGACCCGCGACCTCGCCGACAAGGAGCTCGCCACCCGGGTCGACGAGCACGAGAAGGCCGAGACCTATCCGGAGGGGCTGTTCGCCACCCTCGGCGAGGCGGGCCTGCTGGGCCTGCCCTACCCCGAGGAGTTCGGCGGCGGCGCCCAGCCCTACGAGGTCTACCTGCAGGTTCTCGAGGAGCTCGCCGCCCGGTGGGCCGCGGTCGCGGTGGCCACCAGCGTGCACGGGCTGGCCTGCTTCCCGCTCGCCACCTACGGCACCGACGCCCAGAAGCAGCGGTGGCTGCCGGACATGCTCGGTGGCGGCCTCGTCGGCGGGTACAGCCTGTCGGAGCCCCAGGCCGGGTCCGACGCCGCCGCACTCACCTGCCGCGCGGTGAAGGAGACCGGCGGCTACCGGGTCACCGGGACCAAGGCGTGGATCACCCACGGCGGGAAGGCCGACTTCTACGCCCTCTTCGCGCGCACCGGCGAGGGCGGCCGCGGCATCTCCTGCCTGCTCGCCCCCGGCCGGGCCGAGGGCCTGTCGTTCGGCAGGCCGGAGGAGAAGATGGGGCTGCACGCCATCCCCACCACCACCGCCAACTGGGACGGTGCGCTACTGGAGACCGACCGCCTGCTCGGCGCCGAGGGCCAGGGCCTGCAGATCGCGTTCAGCGCGTTGGACTCCGGGCGGCTCGGCATCGCCGCCTGCGCCACCGGGCTGGCCCAGGCGGCGCTCGACGCGGCCGTCGACTACGCCAACGAGCGCACCACGTTCGGCAAGAAGATCGTCGACCACCAGGGTCTCGGTTTCCTGTTGGCGGACATGGCCGCCGCCGTCGACTCCGCCCGCGCCACCTACCTCGACGCCGCCCGCCGCCGCGACCTCGGTCGCCCCTACGGCCGACAGGCCAGCGTGGCCAAGCTGATCGCCACCGACGCCGCCATGAAGGTCACCACCGACGCCGTCCAGGTCCTCGGCGGCTACGGCTACACCCGCGACTTCCCCGTGGAGCGCTACATGCGCGAGGCGAAGATCATGCAGATCTTCGAGGGGACCAACCAGATCCAGCGACTCGTCATCAGCCGCGGCCTCGCGCGCTGACCCTCCCCGACGAAGGAGTCCCCCCATGGAGCTCAACGGCATCTCCGCCCTGGTCACCGGCGCCGCCTCCGGCCTCGGCGCCGCGACCGCCGCGCACCTGGCCAAACAGGGCGCCACGGTGTTCGGCGTGGACCTCGAGCGGTCCGTCGCCGCGGCGCAGGCACCCGCGGGCCTCACCCTGCTCGCCGCGGACGTCACCGACGAGGAGTCCGTGCGCGCGGCCGTCGCCCGCGCCGCGGAGGGCCCCGAGCCGCTGCGGCTGGTCGTGAGCTGCGCGGGCATCGCCCCGTCCGCCCGCATCCTGTCCAGGAAGGGCGTCCACGACCTCGAGCTCTTCCACACCGTGCTCAAGGTCAACCTGCTCGGCACCTTCAACGTCATGCGCCTGGCCGCGGAGAAGATCGCCGAGACCGAGGCCGACGAGCACGGCCAGCGCGGCGTCGTCGTCAACACCGCCTCGGTCGCGGCCTTCGAGGGCCAGATCGGCCAGATCGCCTACACCGCCTCGAAGTCCGGCGTCGCGGGCATGACCATCACCGCCGCCCGCGACCTGGCCCAGTACGGCATCCGCGTCGTCACGATCGCCCCCGGCATCGTCGCCACCCCGATGCTCGCCGGGCTCCCGGAGGAGGTCCAGGACAGCCTCGCGAAGTCCGTGACCTTCCCGCAGCGGCTCGCCGACCCGACCGAGTACGCCCGGCTCGTGTCGATGATCGCCGAGCACGACTACCTCAACGGCGAGACCATCCGCATGGACGGCGCCATCCGGATGGCGGCCCGCTGACCCGACTCCTCGCCGGAGGGAACCCCACGCGGGCACCATCACCGAGCGGCCCGGCGGCTAGCGCCCGCCCGCCTTCCGCGCGCCGAAGCGCTGCTGGGCGTTCTGCTTGCTGGTCCCGTACAGGGCGCCGATCTTCGTCCAGCTCACCCCCGCCGCCCGCGCCTCGACCGCCCGCTCCCGCTCGACGTCCTCGGCCGCGTGCCGCAGCTCCCGCGCGGCCGCCAAGGCGTCCAACGGCGTGGATGCGGCCTCCAGCGCCTCGAGAGCCTTCTGCACGCGTGTCGACCCCGCCATGCGGTCAAGCCTATCTTGACGTGGTGCTCGTCAACCCGGCGTTGACAACCTGGCGGTCAATGCTAGGTTGACGTCCGTTACCGACAGGTTACGTCGACAGGAACGAGGGGGGTGCACGATGGGCAAGAAGAAGAAGGACAAGAAGAAGGGCAAGAAGAAGAAGTGAGCCCGGGGGCGGCGCCGGGACCCGTCCCGGCGCCCCGCCCTTCCCCGTCGCCCTCGTCGCCGGGCCCGCCACCACCCTGGACGCTCATCCCCCGGCGGGAGCCGCACGACCCTTCCCCGACCGCTCGGCCCGCAGCCGCGCCTCGGCGCGCTGGGCCTCGGCCCGGGTGGTGCGCTCGCGGAGCAGCCACTCCGGCTGCTCCTCCTTCAACGCCGCGATCTGGGCGGTGGTCAGGGGCTCGGTGATCTCGGCCCTGGCCAGCCCGGAGATCGACACCCCCAGCCGGTCCGCGACGACCTGGCGGGGATGCGGGCCGTCCCGGCGCAGGTCGCGCAGCCACTCGGGCGGATCCGCCTGCAGGGCGTCCAGCTCGTCCCGCGTGACCACCCCGGCGCGGAACTCCTCGGGCGTGGCGTCGAGGTACACGCCGAGCTTCTTCGCCGCCGTCGCGGGCTTCATCGTCTGGGTCGACCTCTGCCGCGTCATATGCCCAGCGTATCGGGGCAGGGCCTGCCGATAGCCTGGGCAGGTGACCGAGCCGAGCGACGCCGCAGTCTTCCGGCTCGGGTACGTCCCCGGCGTCACGCCGGGCAAGTGGGTGCGGCTGTGGTCCGAGCGCCGTCCCGAGGTGCCGCTGGAGCTGGTCGCGGCGACCACCGACGAGGCGGTGGACCTGGTGCGGGCCGGCGCGGTCGACGCCGCGGTGGTCCGGCTGCCGATCGACCGGACGGGGCTGCACGCGATCCCGCTGTACACCGAGACCACCGTGGCACTCGTCCCCAAGGACCACGTGCTCACCGCGGTCGAGGAGGCCACCGTCGCCGACCTGGCGGACGAGATCGTCCTCCGCCCGCAGGACGACACCCTGCCCTGGCCCGCGGACCGGCCGGGACGGGCGGCGGCGTACACCCCCGAGACGACGGCCGAGGCGGTCGAGCTCGTCGGCGCGGGCGTCGGCCTGCTCGTCGTCCCCCAGTCGCTGGCGCGGCTGCACCACCGCCGGGACCTCACCTACCGTCCGCTGACCGACGCGCCGGGGTCCGGTGTCGCGCTGACCTGGCCGGACGCGGAGAACAGCGAGCTGATGGAGGAGTTCATCGGGATCGTCCGCGGGCGCTCGGCGACCAGCTCCCGCACCCCCCGCCGGGAGGCCACCCCGGCACGGGCCCCCGCGAGGAGGAGCGTGGCCCGTCGCCGTCCGGGCCGGGGCGGCACGCACCGCCGCTGACCCGCCGAGTCAGGAGGTGAGGTGTCGGTCCAGCCCGCTCAGCACCAGCCGGGCGGCGGTCGGGCCTGCGTTGAGATACCACGGGTCGTCGTCCACCCAGACGGCCTCGCCCGCCCGCACCCCGGCCAGGGTCCGCCACAGCTCGCTCGCGATCACCGGGGAGCTCGCCGCCTCGGCGGGGGACGTCGACCCCTGCACGGAGTAGAAGATCCGGTCACCGTCGGCGTCGCGCAGCTGTTCCGGCGACAGGTCCTGAGACGTCCTGTCGAACCGCTGGGTCTACGGCCGGGCGAGACCGGCGTCCCACGCGATGAAGCCGGGGAACGACGGCACCCCGAGCCGGCCCAGCACGGCTCGGCTACGTCCGGCTGCCCGCGGCGGTCCTCGAGGCGGGCGGGACGCCGGGGCTGCTCGGCACGCTGCCGCCGCAGGTGCCGGTGGCGGTCGGCACGGACGAACCCGGCCTCCTCGACGCCGACCGGGTCGCCAGGGCGACCGCCGTGCGCGAGCCCGTGGAGGCGCTGCTGCGCCACCCGCGCTCCGGCGCGGCGGTCTGATCAGACCTTTGAGATGCCTGCGGGCCCTCGCGCGTCGGGGGCGTGCTGTGCACCTCGCCCCCACCAGCGGCTCGTCGAGGCGGACCTGTCCGAGCTCCTCGCGCCCCAGCCGAGGCGGGAGCCGCCGTCCGCGCGCACCTGCAGAGCGTCATCGACGTGCTGCCCACCGTCGGGACCGGGCCGGGCGGGGCCTCGCACCGTCTGACCGAGCCGAGCCTCCTCGTCGCCGACCGTGAGTACCCGACCGGCGGCCCTCGACGCCCCGTCAGTCGTCAGGGCAGGACGTTCCCCGCGGCGCGGTAGAGGCCGTACCAGTCCTCCCTGCTCAGCGTCAGCGCGCTGCCGGAGACGGCGTCCGCGAGGCGCTCGGGGTTCGTCGTGCCCAGGACGACCTGCATCCGCGCCGGATGCCGGACGATCCAGGCCACGGCGACCGCCGTCTCGCTCACCCCGTGCACCCCCGCGACCCGGGTCAGCGCGGCGTTCAGCTCCGGGTAGGCGTCGAGGTCGCCGACGAAGGGCCGCCCCGTCGCCGGGCTCTGGAACGGCGACCACGCCTGCACCCCGATGTCGTGCAGACGGCAGTAGTCGAGCAGGCCGTTGTCGCGGTCGACGGCCTGCGGGCTGTCCGCGACGTTGGTCGTGAGGCCCTGGGCGACCATCGACGAGTGCGTCAGGCTGAGCTGGGCCTGGTTCACCGTGATCGGCTGGCGCAGGCACCGCCGCAACAGCTCGATCTGGCCCGGGGTGTGGTTCGAGACGCCGACGGCACGGATCTTGCCCGCCGCGTGCAGGCGGTCCACCGCGTCGGCCACCTCCTCCGGCTCGGCCAACGCGTCCGGACGGTGCAGCAGCAGCGTGTCCAGGTAGTCGGTGCGCAGGGCCGCGAGTGACCGCTCGACACTCGAGACGATGTGGGCCGCGGACAGGTCGTAGAACCCCGCCCGGATCCCGGTCTTGGACTGCAGCTCCACCGCACCCCGCCGCCCGGCCGCCACCGCACCGGCCTCGCCGAACCGCCGCTCGCAGCCGTGCGGCTCGCCGCCGTAGATGTCGGCGTGGTCGAACAGACGCACTCCCAGGTCGAGAGCACTGTGGACGAGCCGCCGGAGGGCGGCGTCGTCCAACCCGGCGATGCGCATCATCCCCAGCGCGACGGGCGTGTGGTCGGACACCGGTCCTCCTCGGTCGGTCGGGCAGCAGGGTATCCATCCCGCGTCCATCACCCGTCACCCGATGGGGACCCTCCCGCCGTTCGGACCGCCGGGGCCTCCCACACGAACCCGTCGAGGTCGGTGATCGGCCCGACCGAGCCGATGACCACGAGGCGGTGCGAATCGCTGCCCGCGGGGTCGACGCCCGCGTCCTTCGCCGCGGCCCGGCGCCCGTAGAGCGCCAGCTTGACGGGCGATCCCGCGGTGTCGAACTCGGCGTACCTGCCGCCGAAGGACTTGGCCACCGACAGACCCCGCTCGACGTAGAACCGCGTGGCGGCCTTGACGTCCTCCACACCCAGCAACAGGACGACGTCGTCGATCCGCCGGGTGGCGGGGCCGGTCTCCTTCTTCGACGACGACGCGACCTTGACGATCGTGCCGTCCGGGGCCCGCACGACACCGCCGTACCCCCAGAAGCTCTTCGCCACCGGCTTGAGCACGGTGGCCCCCGCCTCGAGGGCGCTGCCGACCAGGCTGTCGACCGTGCTCGGCTGCCCCACGACGAGCGACAGCGTGAATCCGCGGAACCCCGTGCTCGGCGCATCCGAGGCGCGGACCCCGACCGCGTCCGCGAGCCCGACGGCGGCGTAGAACGGCGATGCCTGCGCGGGTTCGGAGACCTCGATGGCGAGCGAGGTGATGGCGGTCGCGGCGAGGGTGGTGCGCTCTGTGTTCGTCATGCGTCCACGATGACCCCGGCGTACCGGCCGGCGCTTCTCGAATCCTGACCACCTGAGAATCACGCCACCCGCTCCTCTGGGCGGCCACGTCACCGGCCGAGGACTTCCGATGGTGCCAGCCCGCCTTGCCTCACCCTGCCGCCTTAGCCCATTCGTCGTAACCTGCTGCCGATCAGCACCGTCCTCACCAGACTGGAGACGCTCATGGCAGGCAAGTTCGAGATCTACCAGGACCGCGCAGGCAAGTACCGCTTCCGGCTCAAGGCCAGCAACGGCCAGATCGTCGCCTCCGGCGAGGCCTACGAGTCCAAGTCCAACGCCAAGAAGGGCGCCGAGTCCGTTCAGAACGCCGCGGCAGGCGCGACCATCGTCGACGTCGAGTCCTGATCCCCCGCCCCCGGCGCGCCCGGATCACCCGGGCGCGCCGCGGGAACCCCTGCGCCTCCACCGATTCCCCGGGCTCAGCGTCGTCTGGCAGCCGATGTCGCGCCATCGACGACCAGCGTCCGGTGACGCGACCGGCTCCGTCGCCGACGAGGAGACGCGGCTCGTACGAGACCGATCGGGAGCCGTGCCCCGTGGAACCGCGCGAGTCCGGCTCCGCGACCCGGACGAGAGACCGATCACGGGCCCGCTCGGGGGACCACACCTCTCAGACCTCGACGGCCTGCTGCAGACCGTGGGTGGTCTCCCGTGACTCCCCATCCGAACCGGGTTCGGCGGCCACTGGGGACTCCTCGAGATGCTCGAGCGGGACGTCCTTGAACACGACGAAGCTGGACGACTGCTCAGTCAGGTACGGGAAGTGGAACCCACATCTGGGGCACTGCTCCCGCAGGACGGCCTGCTCCTGGGCGAGCTCGTAGACCTTGTCCTGCAACTCTCCGCAGGTCGGACAGATCCGCAGCAGGCGCGTTCCCACCAACTCGAAGTTGGTGATGATGTCCTCCATGATCGCGCCATTCGCAGCCCACGCCTTGGCGTGCTTATGATACGTGTCGGTGTGCCAGTAGAGCGCCTTCTCACTGGTCCGGAAGCTGCACTCGTTGAACCAGCCCGCGTCGTCCGGGTGCTCCCACCAGGTCAGGTGCAGGAATCCCGGCAGCTTCATCAGGTGGTGGCGGGTGTCGCCGAAGACGACCTTGAACTTCTCGTACGCATCGGGACTCGTAATCGCACGCGCTGCAATGCTGAGGTAGATCGGCATTGTTCGCTCCTGTTTCCGGTGGGCGATCTGCGCGTTGTCGGATGTATCGACCCGGTGGAGGCACGTGGAGGCACATCGAGGCACGCCGAGGCACGGAGGGGCAATCGTGTCGCAGCCTGTTGGCTCCTGAGATTAATGGAGCGGTGACAGTTATCCAGAGGCGATCACGGAGTCATCAGGGGAGCCGCATGTCACCTGAACGCAACATCCTCGGCCCCGAGGTGGGCGGCTCCCGTCACCAGTCGGCGTCGGGCCAACCCGCGTACAAGGCGCTCTACGAGCAGCTTCGCTCCAGCATCCTGTCCGGGCAGCTGGCCGCGGGTACACGTCTGCCGCCGAGTCGGATACTCGCCGCCGACACCGGGATGTCCCGCAACACCGTGCTCGCCGCCTTCGAGCAACTGCAGGCGGAGGGCTACGTCACCGGGCGGCAGGGATCGGGCACGTACGTCGCGCAGGTACTGCCCGAGCGCCTGCTCGGCGACCCCGCCACCAGCGTCCGGCCGTCGCCGTCGTCCAGCGCGACCGCCCGGGTCCCGGGCAGGCTCTCGGCCCGTGGAGACCGGCTGGCGCGGACCCGACGGGTCCCACTGCCGTCGGTGCTCGACCGCAGGCCCCGTGGCACCTCGTTTCTCATCGGCCTGCCCGCGCTGGACGCATTCCCGTTCGAGACCTGGGCGAAGCTCTACCGCGAGCGGTTCCGCAGATCGGCCCCCAGCTGATGCCGCTACGACGACCCGGCGGGCTACCGACCGCTACGGGAGGCCGTCGCGGTCCGCCGCAGGCCCGACGTCAGGGGGCGGCCCGCGGGGGCACCGACGGGTCGCGTCGATACCCCCACAGGCCGGCCGTCACTCGGGAAGCCGGTCCTTGGTGATCACCCAGAGCTTCTTGGTGAACGGACCCTTCGAGACCCAGGTGATGTGCTGACCGGAGTTCAGGCCGATCACGTCCCCGGCCCCGTAGTTGGTCACGCGCCCGGAGTCGGTCTCGGTGACCTCGACCTCGCCGGCCAGCAGCAGGATCGTCTCGTCACCCAGTGTGCCGGTGTAGGGCGTGGTCAAGGTGCCGTCCGGGGCGACGTCGGTGCCCGCGATGCCCTTGCCGGAACGCCAGATCCCGCTCAGGAACGTCCCGGTCGACCCGCCCTCGCTGATGAAGAACAGCTCGCCCGCGACCTGCGGGCCCTCGGCGGGCTCGGTGAAGTGGTAGTCGACCCACTCGGCCGGGTTGTCGTTGACGTTGTGCACCCGCAGGTTCTGCGGCGGGTTGGCGGTGGGCTCGCTGCCGTTCCAGATCACGCAGTACTTCTTGAAGTACGGCGATCTGATCTCCCAGGTGACTTCGAGGCCCTTCGGGTGGCTGAGGACGGAACCCGGGACGAGCTCGAACCGCTCGCCGGTCGCGTTGACGGTCACGGTCGCGGAACCCTCGATGACCGCGGCGAGCTCGTCACCCAGCGGGGAGGAGTAGACCAGGGTGTGCGATCCGTCCGCATTCGCGCCCGGCGAGGTGGGACCGGTCCGCCAGAAACCCGCCTGCAACGATCCGCCGGTGCCGTTCGGGCGGAAGATCGCGATCTCGCCGTGGACCTGCGTGCCCAGGCGGGGCTCGTCCCACTCGAACGGGACCCAGTCCTGCGGGGCGGGGTTCTGGGTCCCGCCGTGAACCTTGTGCTCGACGACCGAGGTCATTCGATCTCTCCTTCTGTCGGGTCATCGCGGCCCGGGATCGGGCCGGCTTCGTGGTACATCGGATGCCGGGAAGAGCCGGCGACGACCGGCGCTGCGACGGACCGGGTGGTGCAGGAACCCCGACCAACCGCCGGGGCGCCGTGTGATGGGCAGCACGTTACGAGAGGAGGGCGGGCTGTTGTGTTCCCTCGCGGACACCGAGTTGTCGCTGTGCGCCGGCTCCGCGTTCGAACGTTCTGAGAATGATCGGGAGTGACGCAGCGCACCGCTGCTCGTATCCTCACCGCGGTGGACACCCCTGTCGCCGGCGTCACGGTCGAGGAGGCCGCGTCGCTCTCGAGCTGGGCGGAGCTGATCAGGGCTCGGTTCATCGCCCTCCAGATCACCCCGCACGGCCTGCCGGACCTCCGCGGCGCCGTGCGCTCGCGTCATGTGGGGCACATGCAGGCGGCGACCGTGCGCTCTGCGCCGCAGACCTTCCAGCGCACCCGTCCACAGGCGACGGCAGCCGACACGGACCTCCTCGCCGTCGGGATGATCGAGCACGGCACCGGCCACCTCGAGCAGGACGGCCGCCGCTGTGTGGTCTCCGAGGGCGGGTTCGCGCTCTACGACACCTCACGCCCCTTCACCTGGAGCCTCGACGGCGTCTGGGACATGCACGTCTTCACGTGGCCCCGCAGCGGTCTTCCGTTCACCGACGCGGAGCTGCGGCGGCTGACCGCCCGCCCGGTCTCGCCCTGCTCTCCGATCGGGTCCCTGGTCACACCGATGCTGCACCGGTTCTCCGGAGACGACGCCCCGATCCTGTCCCCCTCGAACGCAGCCCGCCTCGCCGACGAGATGGCCGAGCTCACGATGATCGCGGCGTCCGAACCCGAGTCGGAGACGGGCCGGGCGGCGAACCCCGACCGGGGTCTGTTCCGGCAGATCCGGGAGTTCGTCGAGGACAACCTCACCGACCCCCGACTGAGCGCCGAGCACATCGCCGGGGCGCTGTTCGTCTCCACGCGCACGCTGCACCGCACGTTCGCCCGGCACGACCTCACCGCCGCCGGCTGGATCAAGCTGCGACGGCTCGAGGCCTGTCGGCGGGCGCTGTGCTCGCCGAGCTGGAACGACACCCCCATCAGCGGAATCGCGGCCCACTACGGCATCGCCAACGCCTCGTTCTTCAGCCGCGAGTTCACCGCACGCTTCGGCATGTCCCCCCGCACCTACCGGAACACCCGGATGGGCCGGAGCGGACGGTAACGACCCGCCCCACCCTCACCTGCCGGTTCGTCTCGTGTCGAGCGCGAACCCGCGGGATCGACCGTCACGTGGCGGGTTCGGCCGGCTCGAAAGGGCCGGACGTTGCGGCGCACTGGCGCAACCGACTCGGCGAGCTCGCGGACAAGCTCGACGCCGAGACCCCGGACTCGTTCTACGGCATCCGTGGCAACGCCCGTTGCCGCGTCACGTCCTGCGGTCCAGCCGCGCCATGACCGGCGCGAAGGTCTCCATCGCAGGCTCGGGAACGGTGAGCTCGGCGTCGTCGAACCGGCGGAGCCTCGCGGCGACGTCACGACGGCTGCCGCTCGCGGCGACCGCGTGGATGAGCAGGTTGATGTCGGGAGCCGAGTCGCGGCCCGCTGTCCGGTCCCGCACGAACCGGACCCGCTGGGCGAGCTCGGCCCTGCCGACCAGCCGGTGGCGTCCGGGACCTGTGCCGGGCGCGGCACCGCTGAGCGCGACGGTGTCCGCGTGCCGGGCGGCGAAGCGGAGGACCCGGTCCCCGTTGCCCCCGATCGTCAGCGGCATCCGTTCCTGACGGGGACGGGGAGCGTGGCTCGGGTCCGCGAACAGCCGCCGGATCTCCAGCACGGTCCGTTCCAGGTGGTCGACGCGCTCGCGCGCCGACGGGAACGGCAGGCCCGCGGCGCGGAACTCGGCCTCGACGTGGCCGGCACCGAGCGCCGCGTCGATCCGCCCGTCGGTCAGCTGGTCAGTCGTGGCCAGGTCCCGGGCGAGCAGGGCCGGGTTGTAGAACGCGGCGTTGAGCACGAACGCACTCAGCCGCGGGCGAGAGGTGACGGCCGCCGCCGACACGAGAGCGGGAAACGGGGCGGGCATGTCCAGGTGGTCGGCGACGGCGACGACGTCGTAGCCGAGGTCTTCGGCCCGCCGACACCGGTCCTGCAACGGCCCGCCCCGACCGGGGTCAGCGGTTGACGCCGAACCCGAATCCCGGGGTGGTCGGCGCGGTGGTCGACTCAGCCACGATGGATCGCATGGAGGGAGTTCTCCTTGTCCGCGGCCACGACGACGCCACCGTCCGAGTGCTCCCGTGGACCCATGTTCGTGCCCTATGCGGTTCCACGGCGGACGCCCTGGCTCAGCTCATGACCACTGGTTTCGGCGACTACTCAGCCACCGCGTCGGAGGTGTCCGTTGGAGCCGCCCGGCGACGGCCGCGGCCGTCATCATCGAGAGCCCCGACAGGTCGAACGAGGAGGCAGCGATGACGACCCGGCCCGGGCCCACGCCCTCCCGCGAGCCGGCCCCGACTCTCGAGGAGATCTCGCGGTCGACCCTGACGTCGAGCTCGACGGCGAGGCGCTCCTGCTGCTGCACCGGGCCACGGCCGAGCTCCTGCTCGACCGGTCCGCCACGGAGACCCCCGCACGGTGCGGGTGCAAGCTGGTCCCTGAACCATCGGACGATGTTGCGCTGACAGTCAGCGACGACGGACGGGGATTCGATCCCGCGACCCACCCGGTCCGGGACACACAGGGCTGACGGTGGTCCGAAGGGCGGTACGAGATGCCGGGGCCACCGTCGTGGTCCGGGCACGGCCGGGCGACGGCACGACCATCACGGTCCGGATACCCCAGACGGGTGCCGTCTCGCGAGGAAGTCGAGCACGATCCGGTTCACCTCGGCCGGACGCTCCAGGTAGCCGACGTGCCCGGTGCCGGGCACTTCGACGTACCGTGCCCCCGGGACGGCGTCGGCGACCTCGCGGCTCAGCCACGCCGGGATCGTGACGTCGTCCGCGAAGCCCAGCACGAGCAGCGGACGGTCGATCGCCCGGTAGGCGCCACGGCGGTCCGCCATCGTCGCGCAGGCGGCGAGCTGGGCTCGCTCGCCGCGGCCGATGACCGAACCTCCCAGCTCGAACACGTCCAGCCAGTCCGTCACCGAGTCGGCGCGCCGGGAGGCCGGGGACAGGTTCAGCACGGCCTGCACGGCGGCATGGAACTCGGGCGGCAGCACGACACCCCCGTCGTGCAGCGCGATCTGCCCGAGCGTCTGCGCCCGGGCGACGGCGTCCAGCCGGGCGTGGGCACCCATCGCCACCGCCCGGCCGACGAGCTCGGGCCTGGCCAGGACGAGCTCCTGCACGATTCGGGCGCCGAGGGAGGTTCCGACCAGGTGGGCGGGACCGCCGCCCAGGTGCTCGATCAACGCGGCCGTGTCCGCGACCATGTCGTCGACAGTGAACCCCTCCGGGCACTCGGACGTCGGCGCGATGCCGCGGTTGTCGAAGGTCGCCACCCGGTAGCCGGCGGCGAGCAGCGCGGGCACCTGGTGCAGGTGCCAGACGCGGCCGGGACTTCCCGTCCCCATCACCAGGACGACGAGCTCACCGGCCCCGCGGACGTCGTAGCTCAGCGAGATCCCGTTGAGGTGGACCGTCGTGCCTCGCTTCCTGATCGTCACGCCGACCGTCCCCAGGGGGCCGGTGCGGGGCGGGCGGCTGCGGCGGCGGACCCGCCCGCCACCGCTTGGACCACCGCCGAGGCCTTCAACGTCATCTCGTCGAACTCGTCCGCGGGGTCGGAGTCGAGGACGATCGCCCCACCCGCGCCGATCGTGGCCCGGCCGGCCTCGATGGTGGCGGTCCGGATCACGATGTTCAGGTCGGCGGCGCCCTGGAGCCCGAAGAAGCCCAGGGCCCCGGAGTAGATGCCTCGCGGCCGTTCCTCGAGACCGTCGATGATCTGCATCGTCCGCAGCTTCGGCGCGCCGGTCATCGACCCTCCGGGGAAGGCGGCCCGCACCGCGGCGACCGGACCCACGTCCCGGCGAAGCCGCCCGCGGATCGTGGACACGAGCTGATGGACGGTGGCGTAGGACTCGACCTTCATGAACCCCGGAACCCGGATGCTCCCGATCTCGCAGATCCGGCCGAGGTCGTTGCGCAGTAGGTCGACGATCATGAGGTTCTCGGCCCGGGTCTTGGCGCTGCCCGCCAGCTCGTCCCGCAGCGCGCGGTCGACCTCGGGGTCGGGATCCCGGCGGGCCGTGCCCTTGATGGGCTTGGACTCGACGGTCCCCTGCGCATCGATGGTGAGGAACCGCTCCGGGGAGGAGCACACCACGTGCAGGTCGTCGAACCGGAGGTAGGCGGCGTACGGCGCGGGGCTGCGGCGGCGCAGCCACCGGTAGGCCTCCCACGCCGAGCCCGCGAACGGCAGCTCCACCCCGTTCGTCAGGCAGATCTCGTAGCTCGCCCCCGCGTGCAGGCTGGCCATGCAGGCCTCGATGTCCGCGAGATAGCGGTCCCGGGGCCGATGCAGGTACGGCTCCACGTCGATCTCGCGCTCCAGGTGCAGGACGGGGCGCGGCTCCACGTCACGCAGCGCCCGGACCCGCTCGGCCGTCTCGTCCACCCAGCGCTGGGCCCGGCGGACGGAGCCGTCGCTGCCGTCGGCCAGAGCAAGGACCCAGGTGCGGCCGGTCTCGTGGTCGACGGCGACCATGCGGCTCGCGCTCATCCACTGGGCGTCGGGCTGCGCCGAGGTGTGGCCGGTCGGCGAGCCGCACTCCGCCCGCATCTCGTAGCCGAAGTATCCGACGTACCCGCAGGCCAGGTCGAACGGCACCGAGGAGTCCCACGGAACCCGGTTGGTGTGAAGGCGCTCCTCGAGCGTGTCGAAGATCGAGCCGGGTGCCGAGCGGACGCCGTCCTCGGTGACCACGTTGACGATCCCGGTGCCCACCCGGGCGCTGAGCACCTCGCCGAGCTCACCGCCTGCGTCCCCCAGGAAGGAGAAGCGCGAGAGGCCGCGTTCGATCCGGCTGCTGTCCAGCCAGAACGCGAAGCGGGAGCCTGCGAACAGCTCCTCGAAGAGGATCTCGGTCGGAGCCGTGAAGTCCAGCACCCGGCGTCGCACGGTCCGCGCCGACGGGCGGAGCTCGGTGGCCGAGCCGCCCGCGCGCACCAGCTCGGCGAAGTTGGCGAAGATCGCCGCGCCGTGCTCGGAGGCCACGGACTCCGGGTGGAACTGCACCCCCCACCACGGCAGCCTGCGGTGCCGCAGACCCATGACGACGCCGTCGGGCGACCAGGCCGTCGCCTCGAGGTCCTCGGGCAGAGGCTCGGCCACGCAGAGCGAGTGGTACCGCACGGCGGTGAAGTCCTGGGGCACGCCCCGGAACAGCTCGGTGCCGGTGTGCCGGATCGATTCCAGGTAGCCGTGTCGCGGCTCCGGTGCCGTGACCACCGTCCCGCCGGAGAGCCAGCCGAGAGCCTGGTGGCCGAGGCACACGCCGAGGACCGGGATCGTCCCCGTCCGCAGGTGGTCCAGGGCGACGCCACGATCGGCGGGAACCTCCGGTCTGCCAGGCCCGGGTGAGATCACGACCGCGTCGTACTCGGAGAGGTCTAGGTCCGCCCACTCGGGGGCGTCGTTCGCGAGCACGGTCGGCTCGGCCCCGAACGTCGCGGCCATCAGCTGGAACACGTTGTAGCTGTAGGAGTCGTAGTTGTCGACGAGGAGGGTGCGCATCGAATCTCCGGCCTGGGTCCAGTGGCTCGTGGTGGTCGACGTGGTCAGCGGCATGGTCGGTGGCGGGCGGGTGCGCCGGGGAGGGCCAGGTGCGCACGGAAGCGCTCGAGACGGGCCCGGTCCGGCTCGGCGAGCGACGGTCCACCACACCGCCATCCGACGACCGGACGGATGCCGTGCAGCGCGTTGACCGTCCACACCTCGGTGCCGGCGAGCTCGTCGGGACGGCATCGGCGAGCGGTGACCGGCACGGACCCGGCGCGGGCCATCCGCAGCAGCCGCCGCGCGGTGACACTGGGAAGCAGGGGCAGCGCGGGATCCGGCACCTCCAGCCCCTCCCCACGCCACCACAGCAGCGCCGAGTGCGACGCCTCCAGCACGACGCCGCCCGCTCCGGTCAGCAGCGCGTCGTCCGCGTCCCACTCGGCCGCCTGCTTGCGCAGGTCTGCGAGCAGCGCGAGGTCGGGGCCCTTGACGGTGGGATGGCGCCGCGGGTCCGGGGCCTGCGGGTTCCACAGCCGGACCTCGCGCCCCTGCGCGGGCGCCTCGCGGACCCAGAACACCAGGGCCCCGTCGGCGTGGGCCTCGAACCGCGGGAACCAGCGGCCCCGCGGCGGCAGCTCCGCCCGCGCGGCGGCGAGGAAGCCGTCGAGTCCGGCGACCGGGAGGTCCAGCACCCTGCAGCCTCGCCGGAACCGGTCCTCGTGCTCCGCCAGGTCCCGGACCCCACCCTCGGAGGCCAGGAACGAGTCGACCACCAGGGCCGCCTCGGGCAGCGGGCACGCGGAGTCGGACCAGCCCACCGTGCTCCGCCACCGCAGCCTGCCCGCCCTCACCATGATCCCGTCCTGGCCACGAAGCGCTGGACCTTCCCGCTGAACGTCCGCGGCAGCGCGTCGACGAACGTGACACTGCGCGGCACCTTGTAGGCCGCGAGCCGGCGCCGAGCGAGATCGAGCAGCTCGTTCTCCAGCCCTGCGTGCCGCACCACGTCGGCCCTCGGCACCGCGAACGCCCGCAGCCTGCTCGCGCCGCGCTCGTCCAGCACGGCGGCGACGACGATCTCCCGGACGGCCGGGTGCCCACCCAGGACCGCCTCGACCTCGTGCGGCGAGACGTTGATCCCCCCGACGAGCTCCATGTCGTCCGCGCGTCCGAGGTGGACGAACCGCCCGTCCGCACGCTGCAGGGCCGTGTCGTTGCTGCAGAGCCAGCCGTCGACCAGTACCCGCTCGGTCTCTCCGGGGGCGTCGAGGTAGCGGTCCATCATCGACGGACCCCGCACCCACAGCCGGCCCGGACTCTCGGGCGGGACCGCCCGGCCCGCATCGTCGAGAATCCGGAGCCCGTACCCGGTGAGCGGGCGGCCGAGGGTGCCCGGGGCGTCGTCGGCCAGGGTGTTCGCGCAGTACGCGCCCCCGACCTCGGTCGAGCCCAGCTCGTTCAGGACCGGTACCCCCCACAGCTCGCGGGTGCGGGCGCCCACCGTCGGCGGGAGGTTCTCGCCGGCCGACACCGCCACCCTCAGCGTCGCGAACGCCGCGGGGTCGGTGTCCGCGACGAGGTTGGCGTAGGCCGAGGGCACCCCGTGCAGGACGGTGACGCCGTACCGGTCGACCAGCTCGGCGACCGTCCCCGGGTCCGGTCGCTCGGGCCGCAGAACCGCGGCCGACCCGGTGAAGAGCGGATAGACCAGGGAGTTGCCGAACCCGTAGGCGAAGAACATCTTGGAGATCGACAGGCTGACGTCCGCCGACGAGATACCCAGCATGTCCCGCCCGACCGCCCGCTGGTAGGCGGGCAGGTCACCGTGCCGGTGCACCGCACCCTTGGGTGCCCCAGTCGTGCCGGAGGTGAACTGCACGTACAGGTCCGCGCTGTCGGAGACCTGTACGGCGGCGCCTTCGGGAGCCCGCTCGGCCGCGGCGACGAGAGCATCCACCGTGGACCAGCCGGGCCGGTCCACGGGCTCCTCGGCGACGACGAGGTCCGGGACGGCGCCGTGCAGGAGGCGGTCCCGTTCGGCCTCCCGCAGGTAGGGGTTGAGCAGCACGGCGACCCCACCGGCTCGGGCGACCGCGAGGAACAGCGCCACCAGGGCCGGCCCGTCCCGGAGCACCAGGGCGACCCGGCCGCCGGGCCGCAGGCCCCGGCCACGCAGCACCTCGGTGCACCGGGCCGCGAGCGAGTGGATCTCGCCGTGGGTCCAGGTCCGTTCGGCGTGGTAGGCGGGCGCGGCCTGCCAGCCGTGCCTGCGCACGAGGCGCTCCAGGAGCTCCGCGACGTTCATCCGGCACCCCGGTCCGGGTCTCTCACGACGAGACGGCCGACGCCGCCGCGTAGGTGAGGCCTGCCCGGTGCCCGAGGACGGCCGCCAGGATCTCGCCCGACCGCTCGGCCACGTTGGACAGCAGCGTCGAGGCGAGCCCGTGGGTGCGCTCGGTGGCACCCTGCACGAAGATCGGCGCCGCCGACCCGGTGACCGGCAACCGGTAGTCGGGCCCGACCGGGATGGTCCCGTCCGCGCCCCGCTCCGCCACCAGGCCGCCCCCGAGGAGCCGCCCGGGGTCCCGCGACCGGTAGCCCGTCGCGTAGACGAGGGAGTCGGCGACGAGCGTCGACGACGTCCCGTCGACCCCGGAGAGCACCGACACCTCCACACCGCCCCCCGGGGCCGTGTCGACCGAGGCGACCCGGCTCATCCGGTGGAAGTGCAGCCGCTCGACGCCGGCGACCCGCTCCGCGTAGTGCTTCTCGTACAGGTCGGTGATCAGGTCCGGGTCGACCACCGAGTAGTTGGTGTTCCGGTGGCGCGCGACGATGCGCTCGCGCACCTCCGGCGGGCTCCGGTGGAAGGCGTGGGCGGCCTCGGGGTCGAAGACCCGGTTGGCGAAGGGGCTGTCGTCGGCGGGGCTGTAGCCCCAGCTGTCGTGCACCGCATGCACCTCGGCCGAGGGGAAGCTGCGGTGCAGGTACTCGACCGACTCGGCAGCGCTCTGGCCCGCGCCGACGACCACGAACCGCCGGGCGGTCCCCGCGTGCTCCCGGCCGAACCGCTCGATGTGGAACACCAGGTCACTGTTGTGCCAGACCCGCTCCGACAGCACCACCCCCGGGGGGAGGTGGGGCGCGAGACCCGCAGCCACCACGACCGACCGCGCGAGCAGGCGGTGGGTGTGGCCTGCGCGCCGGGCCGTGACCTCCAGCAGCGGCTCACCCCGCCCCTCCACCGGCCTGATGTCGGTCACGTCGGCGCCGTAGTCGACCACGTCCTCGAACCGGCGGGCCGCCCAGCCGAGGTAGTCGTGGAACTCGATCCGGGTCGGGAAGAACGACTGCCGGTTGAGGAAGTCGATCAGCCGTCCCCTGGCCTTCAGATAGGCCAGGAAGCTGAAGGTGCTGCTCGGGTTGCGGAGCGTCACCAGGTCCTTGAGGAACGAGATCTGCATCCTGGCGTCCGGGATCAGCATCCCGCGGTGCCAGCCGAACTCCGACTGCCGCTCGAGGAATCGCATCGAAAGCGGCTCGGAGTGCTCACTCGCGGCGATCGCCAGCCCCAGGTTTCCCGGACCGAAGCCGATTCCGACGAGGTCCAGCGGGCGGAGTGGAATGGTCATCGTGTCACCTGTCGTCGTCACGAAGCGCGATCATCCTGCGCCGCGGCGGCGGACACCGGAGCCGACAGACTCTTCGGTCGGAGATCGAGCCAGTTCGCCTCGATGTGGTCGAGAGCCTCCTGTCGCGCACTCGGCCCGTGCTCGACCTCCCATCCGGCGGGAACCGGGAGGAATGCGGGCCACAGCGAGCGCTGCTCCTCAGCGTTCACCAGTACGTGGAACTCGCCGTTCGGATCGTCGAATGGGTTGACGGCCATTGCCGTTCACTCCTTTTCTGATCGGTGCGCCGACTCAGTAGGTGCTGGTCGGTGTGGCCATGGTCCGCGGGCCGTAGGGCGCCTTCTCCAACCACGTGCCGCACCGCCGGACGCGGCCCGCGAGACCGGCCGCCAGGTGCTGCCGGAGCCGGCCCCCCGGCGAGGGACGCATGTGGGCCAGGGCCTGCCCGGCCGCGTCGCGGTTGTGCAGGGCAGCCGCCCTGCGCACCGCGTCGTAGTCGTCGATCGTCGACCGGGCCCGCTGCGGATCGGTGGCCTGCAGCGCGGTGGCCACGGCGACGGCTGCCGCGTCGGCGTCCGCGATGCCGCTGTTCATGCCTCGCGCCCCGAACGGGGCGAAGAGGTGCGCGGCCTCGCCCGCGAGCAGGACCCGGCGCTCGTCGTCGATGAACGCGTCCGCGACCGACTGGAGGAACGGGTACCGGGACACCCAGAGCACCCGGTCCACGAGCTCGGTCGCCACCACCTCGGACAGCCATCCCCGAAGCCGCGCCGGCTCCATCAGGGCATCGGGATCCTCTCCCTCCCGGCATTGCAGATCGACCTGCCTGCCGCCCGCGAAGGGGACGACCAGGACGTGCCGTCCGTCGAGGCCGGGATGGTGGTAGTGGAACTCGCGGAGGGCGGGAACGGGCTCACCCGGAGGATCGGCGAGATCCACGACGACGTGGTGGGAGGCCGATCGCCTGCCGACCATCCGGCGACCGATGGCGGCCCTCACCACGGATCGTGCACCGTCCGCCGCGACGACGTACGGCGCCGTCCACCGCCGCCCGTCCGTGCTCCGGAGCTCGACGCCCTCCGCGCCTGCGACGACCTTCTCCACCTCCGCGGACCACCCGAAGGCCACCCCGTGGGCCCGGCACGCGTCCAGGAGATGCGCCTCGGTGTCCAGCTGACGAAGACTGGCGTAAGGCGGGAGGTCGCCCCCGGCCGAAGGGGGATGGTCCTTCGCGAAGACCAGTCGGCCGCGGTGGCGAGTGCGCCTGCCGGACCATTGGATGCCGTGCGCGGCCACCGTTTCACCGAGGCCCGGTGAAATCCGTTCGAATGTGCGCAGGGAATCGTGATGGACGTACAGCGCCCGGCTCCCGGGCCGCACCCGGTTCTCGGCCTGGGCATCGAGAACGCGGACCGGAACCCCCAGGGAACGGAGGGCGAGCGCGGCCGTCAGGCCCACCGGCCCCGCACCGACCACACACACCGGCTCGCCGTTCGCCTCACTGGCCGGGCTCATGTGCCTGCCATTCGGAGGACTGGGGAACATGAGGATAGCCTAGGCTATCAAAGGCGCCGGGGCGAGAACCCGGCGGCCGATCGGGCGACCCGTGAACATCACAGGAATCCGCTTCCCAGGGCGGGCCGACGGTCATGCCGGAGCCCCCTCGGCGCTCCGGTGGCGGCGCAGCTCGCCGAACCCGGCGAGCACCAGCGCCGCCACCCCGGCCATCGCCGCGTTGTACACCCAGAAGGCGGTCGTCGGCTCCAGCACCGTACCCAGGCCGCCGGCGACCAGAGCGCCGACCGCCACCCCCGACATGTTCTGCGCGGCGAACACGCTGTTCACCCGTCCGCGCAGGTCCTCGGGGGTGCGCTGCTGCAGCAGCGCGTACCGCAGCACCTCCTCGACCGCGTTGGTGCCGCCCGCTCCCACGAACAGCAGCAGCATCAGCCACACCCGGGGAGCGGCTCCCGCGCCCGCGTAGAACAGGAAGCACACGATCATCGCCAGCAGCAGCAGCCGGCCGGGGGCGACCACGGAGGAGACCCAGCCGCTGCTCAGCGCCCCCACCACGGTGCCGAGGGCGAGTGCGGCGTAGGTCAGCCCCACCACCGTCGGGGCCGCCGGGCCCTCCCCGATCCGGGCCTGCACCAGGGCGGGGATCATGACGATCGAGCCGCCGCCGACCATCCCGACCACACCGGCGCCCATGACACCGAGGACCACCCGGTCCCGCACCACGAACCGGTACCCCTCGACGAACTGCCGCACCGGGCCTGCGCCGGGCCCGGCCGCGGGACCGTCGGGGACGGGCACGCCGCGGGGCCTGCGGACCAGCGGGAACGTCAGCACCGCGGCGAGGGCGCCCAGGCCGTAGCTCCACTCCGGTCCGACGAGCGCCACCAGGCTGCCGCCTGCGACCGGCGCGACCAGCGAGCCCAGCCGCAGCGACAAGGTGTTGAGCCCGCCGACCGCGTGGAAGCGGGAGGGCTCGACCAACCCGGGCAGGATCGCCAGCATCGCCGTGATGCCGACGGCCCCCGACAGCCCGTTGAGCGCCACGAGCACGCCGATTGGCCAGACCGCGTCGAACTCCAGCGCGTTGACCGCAAGCCCCGCGAACGACACGATCGTCCCGACCTGGGCGATCTGGAGCAGTGCCCACCGGTCCCGCCGGTCGGAGAGCACCCCGGCGAACAGGAAGCCCACGAAGAAGGCGGCCCCCTCGGCCGCAGTGACCACCCCGACCACCGCGGTGGAGCCACTCAGCGCGAAGGCCTGGATCGGGACGGTCACCGCCACCATCCCCACCCCGAGCAACAGGATCGTGCGGGCGATCCACAGTCGCCTGAACGGCACGCTCTCCCGCAGCGGGGAGACGTCGACGGCGAGCTTCGTCGCGACGCTCTTCAGGACCATGCCGCCGCGGCCTCCGGGTAGAAGTCGGCGAACAGGCCGAGGTCGGTGGCGCGGGCGTAGTGCGGGTTGTCGCGGTGCCGGTCGAGCTGCCGGGCGGCGTGCAGCCCGTAGTACCCGGAGGGGCCGTCGGGCTGGGGCCGCGGGGTGCAGCGGCCCGCGGCGACGTCGTCCAGGTTGTCCACGAACAGCTCGTGGCAGGCGTCGATGGTGGCGAGCATGACGTCCTCGAAGACGTCGTCCGGCGCGATCGGGAACCGGCGCTCGTCGATCACCGGTCCGGTGTCGAGGCCCGCGTCGACATGGTGCAGCGTCGCGCCGTACTCGGGCTCGTCGTTGAGCAGGGCGTGTGCCACGGTGGCGAGCGGGAGGCCCCGGTAGGCGGGCAGCGGGCCGCCGTGGACGTTGTAGATCTGCTGGTCGAGCTCGAGCACGGGGGCGCGGAAGACGAACGCGTTGTCGATGGACCAGATGATGCCGTCGGACGACGCCGCGTCGATGTCCTGCGCGACCGCGTTGACGTCGTGGGTGTCGACCGCGGCCGGGTCCTGGTGGTGTGCGCCCGGGCCGGTGACGACCAGGTCGACCGGCTGCCCGGCCTCCTTGGCGTGGGCGACCGCCCGCCAGAGCAGGGCGCCGTTCCCGACGAAGATCATGATGTGGTTCCTCCTGGTCTAGAACATCGTCCCGGCCCAGGGCACCGGGCCGGTGGCGAAGAGACGGTCGGCGCGGGCCACCGACGCGGCGTCGTGCACCGCGATGCGGCCCGCCGCGGCGAGCCGGGAAGGCGGGCGGTCCCCCAGATAGAGGGCGGCGAGCTGGTCGACCGGGCACGTGAGGTCCGGGGG
This sequence comes from Pseudonocardia xishanensis, assembly GCF_039541715.1. NCBI lineage: Bacteria > Bacillati > Actinomycetota > Actinomycetes > Pseudonocardiales > Pseudonocardiaceae > Pseudonocardia > Pseudonocardia xishanensis. The sequence continues at coordinate 2,944 of NZ_BAABGT010000089.1, read as the reverse complement.
CGCGGTCACCCGCCGCGCGCCGTCCGAGCCGATCCGGTAGCAGCCGGCGTTGGACTCCACGAGGTCGTCCCGCACCTCGACGACGACGCTCTCGCCTGCCGTCGGCGCCCAGGGTCGCAGGGCGAGCGCGGTGGGCACGTCGACGATCCGGAGCCACAGCTCGTCGAGCACGGGGCCGACGGTGGCGGCGCGCGGATCGGTGAGCAGCAGCGGGACGTCCTCGTCGAGCGGGCGGCCCGTCGCGACGATCTCCTCGACCAGCTCGACGTGCAGCAGGTGGGCCCAGAGGTCGAGGGCGGTGGCCGGGGTGTCGGCGAACAGCTCGAGCACGTGGAGCACCCGTCGGGCCGCCGCGACGTCGCCCCCGCCCTGGTACTCGACGTACCAGGCGACGTACCCGGAGGGTTCGGCCGCAGGCCCGGCCACCGCGACGTGGATCTGGTTCGGGGCCCCGGCGTAGGGGTCCCAGCAGGCCCACCAGGCGTCCGGCCTGCTCACGACGCCCGCGCGGCAGGCGGCGATCCGCCGGTGGATCGGCGGCAACACCTCGTGCAGGTCGCTGTGCGGGCTCAGCTGCCGCGCCCGGTCGCGCCGGTCGGCGAGCTCGCGGCGCACCCCGCTGCGAAGCCGGTCCACGCGGACCGTCGTGGTGCGGGTGGCAGGTCCGACGCCCCAGCGGTGCCAGAGGGCGGCGGTGGAGGGCCGCAGCGCGGCGAACACCTCGCCACGCGCGGCCAGGTCGAGGATCTGCGTGCGCACCATCCGGTCGAGGTGGCCCCGCCGGGTGGCCCCGTTGCGCACACCCGCGACGCTCACGCCCGCGACCGGCGCGTTGGACCCGCCGGGCAGGGTGAGCTCCTGCGGCGAGGACATGATCGTCCCGACGAGGTCGTCCCCCTCGAACGCCCCGTACACCCGGTCGGCGACGTACAGACCGCGCACGGCCTCCCACCGTTCCGCGGTGGTCGGCGGGACGTGCAGGGCCGCCATGAACAGGTCGTAGGCCTCCTGCCACCGCTCCGGGCCGAGGGGGCGGACGGCGGCCGCCCGGGACGTCGCCCGGGTCGCTCCGACTGTCGTCTGCGTCACTCGGACTCCTTCGTGATGAACCGGGCCGCCCAGGACTCGCACGTGTCGACCCAGCGCCGGGCGACCCGGCGCGCGGCGGCGTCGTCGAGGACGCCCGCGGGCCAGGTGAAGGTCCCGGACAGCGTGGTGCCCTCGTGGTCGGCGAGCCCGGCGGCATGGACGGTGAGGGCGTGGCCTGCCCGGATCTCCGGTGCCCAGCCGACCGCCACGTCGGGGGACGCGGGGTCCGCCCGCCAGACGCCGGGTTCGGGGGTGGCGAGGCGGCCGAGGTGGCCGAACTCCACCTCGGCACCCGGGCAGGCCACCCCGCCGCCGCGCAGCGCCCGGTCGATCTCCCGGATGCTGTCCACGGCGTGCTCGTCCAGCCACTCCAGGGTCTCCAGGGTCTCCAGGGTCTCCAGGGTCTCACTGCTCGTGTCCGTCTTCTGCCGTGGCGCGGCCGCGGTCGTCCAACGGACGGTGGTCGTGGTGGCGAACCAGCCGACCGTGTCCGCCAGGTCACCCGCGGCGCTCACGCGCCCGTTCCCGGCGACGTCGACCAGCAGCGTGTGCTCCGGCCCCAGCTCGGCCAGCGCGTCGTACAGCGCGGCCACGAGGACGGCGTCGACGCGCACCCCGAGCGCGGCGGGCAGCTGCTGGAGGACGGCGGCGCCGCGGGCGGGCGACCCGCGCTCCTCGTGCCGCCGCGCGGTCCCCACGACGTCCTCCGGACCCCGCGGCCGCAGCAGCGGGAGCGGGTCCACCGGCGCCGTACCGGCCGCGGCCCGCTCCTCCCCCGGCGTGCGGGACCACGTGCGGAACGACAGGCCGCGGGGCGTCGTCCGCGGCGTGCCCGCCCCGAACGCGGCGATGTCCGCCAGGAGCACCTGCCAGGACGGCCCGTCGACGACGAGCTGGTGGACGAGGACCAGCAGCCCGCCCTCGTGCTCGGCCCCGCGGTCGCACCAGACCAGCCGGAACATCCCGCCGGGGCCCGCGTCGAGCCGGGCACGGGCGGCGGTGGCGGCGGCGCGCAGTGGCCCGGTCCAGTCCGGATCGGTGCAGGTCACGTGCTCGACCGGTGGGTCGCCGTCGAGCATCAGGGGGACCTGGAGGTGGTCCCAGCCACCGGCCGGGTCGCGGACGAGCTCGGCCCGGAGCATCGGGTGGGCGGCGAGCAGGGCCCTCGCGAGCTCGCGGATCTCCGCCGCCGTGGTGCCGGGTGGGGTGCGCACCAGCTGGGCCTGGTGCATACCCGCGACCGGCCCGCAGCGTGCCGCCAGCCGCCGCATCCCGGGGGTCAGGGGGACGAGCCCTTCGCCCGGGTCGATGCGCGGTGGTGGCCCGGCGGCGCCGATCCTGCCCGCGAGGCCTGCGATGGTCGGCTCCTCCAGGACGTCCCGTGCCCGGAGCTCGAGGCCGGCGGCCCGGGCCCCGGTGACCAGGGCGAGCGCAGCGAGGCTGTCGCCGCCGAGGTCGAAGAAGTCCTCGTCGGGGCCGACCGTGGCGGCACCGAGGACCTCGGCGACGATTCGGCAGAGCACCCGTTCGGTCTCGGTGCGCGGGGGCCGTGCCGCGCCGGCCGCGAGCGGGGCGGGCTCGGGCAGGGCGGCGGTGTCGAGCTTGCCGTTGACGGTGCGGGGCAGGGAGCCGACGACGGCCCACAGGGTCGGGACCATGTAGCGGGGCAGGCGCCGGGCGACGGCCGCGCGCACCTCCTCCGGTGTGGCGGCACCGACGAGGTAGGCCGCGAGGCGGCGTTGGCCGGGCACCTCAGGATGCTCTCTCGTGACCACGGCCGCCGTGACCACTCCCGGCACCGCCGCGACGGCGTGTTCCACCTCGCCCAGCTCGACCCGGTAGCCGCGGATCTTCA
>NZ_BAABGT010000088.1:0-10844 GCF_039541715.1 Pseudonocardia xishanensis | reverse complement strand
CCGGTCTCGTCGACCACGAACACCCCGGACGGGGTGTCGCCGAGGTGCTCGATCACGTAACCGCGCAGGTCGTCGCGGACACCGTCGACGTCCCAGTCCGCAGTGCGCAGCAGCCGCTGCATCCCGTCCGGCGACACCGCCCCCGCATGCTCGGCCAACGTCCAGCCGTTCTTGCGCTCCAGGCCCGCCAGCAGTCCGCGCAGGTAGGTCCCGACCCGGCGACGTGGCTCGGCCCTGCGGAACCGGCCAGCGATCAGCTCCACCACCGCGTCCAACGAAGCCACCCACCCGGCAAGATCAACCACACGGTGATCATCACCGCCCGACCAGGCTAAACCCTCACGACACGCCGAACTGCCGTTGCAGTACTAGCTGTCGTAGGGGCTGGTTCCGGCGCTGGTGTCCCGAACTCGACGGGCCGTGGTGCGACGTCGCTGCCGACCTCGCCCTGACCGCGGGAGACCGGACCGCGGCGGCCGAGGTGTTGCTCGAGGCGGGCCGGCGCAACCTCGGCCAGGGCGCCCGGCAGTCCGCCGAGACGATCCTGCGTCGTGCCCGTGAGGTGTCCGACGACGCCACCGCGGTCGATGAGCTCCTCGCCGAGGTCCTGACGTCTGCGGGCAAGACCGAGGAGGCCGCCGCGATGGTCGGCGACTCCTCGACGCCGCGCCGCGCGCAGCCGCGGCCCGTGTGCGGCTGGCCCGCGTCCACATCCGCGCCGGCCGTTGGGCAGCGGCCGAGGCCGAACTCCGGCAGGTTCCCCGCCGACGGCGCCGACGGGCTGCCCGCGATGGTGGTGCCGCGACCGTGGGCTGGAGGACGCCCGCCCGGAAGACGCCGCTCACTGGCGGCGGCAGCCCACGAGCACGGCCCGGTCGACGTGCGAGTCGACGCCCTCCTGCTGCTGAGCCGCCCGTCGCTCCGTCCTCGACGAGGCGGAGGCGCTGGCATTGCGCGTCCAGACACTTGCCGAGCAGCGTGCTCACCCGATCGGCATGGCGCGGGCTGCCGATGAGCAGCACGCGCTTCACCCCGAGCCGATCGACCTCGTCGCCGAACGGTGTCGAGCGCGCCGCGGCCGAACACGACGCGGGCCACCCGCTGGTCGTGGACGAACTGCCAGGTCATCGGGCAGACCGCAGCCGGAGCTCGACGTGCGCGTGGCGGACGGGCACCGGCATTCCGTGCTCGGCCGCCATGTCGCCGTCGTCAACCACGGCGAAGTCCGCAATCAAGCTCTCCTTGACGCCGAAGACCGAATCGGAGCCCAAGTACGGCGAACCGCCGACGAAGATGTGGGTGGTCAAGACGCACACCACCGCGCCGGCGATGAAGTGGAGTGCCGATCGGTAGCCCTGTCGTCAGGGCCACTGCCTTCGCCAGCCCGATGGTCGACCCGCCTCCCACTGACACCACGGCGTCGGCACCGGCCGTCAGAGCCGCCTCCCGAGCACGCTCGGCCACGTCGACAGGCACGTGCATCACAACCTCGTCGTGGTGATGAACGACGGGTATCCGCTGAGCGATGGCGTCCGCTACCGACCGCCCTCGCTTGGAGGCGATCAGCATGACTCTCGCGGCGCCGAGGGCGTCGAGCTCCGCCGCGACCGCTGCTGCGGCTTGGTGAGCTGCGAAGATCACCCGCTGCGCCGAGGATTCGTGGGTGAAGTGCATGGGGCCGAACCGCCCTGCGTTCATGTTCAGCGAGTCCGGCTCAGAGGAATCGGTGGCCGCCGCTGACCGCGAGGCTTTGGCCGCTGACGAAGCCTGCCTCCTCGCTGGCCAGGTAGGCGACGGCCTCGGAAATGTCAGCCGGCTTCCCCCGCCGCTTGACTGCCTGCTCAGCGATGATCTCGTCGAAGAACGCGTCGACGTCCACGCTCATCTTGAGGACTTGGTCGGTGGCGACCAGGCCGGGCAGGATGCAGTTGGCGGTCACGCCGACAGGGCCGCCTTCCATGGCCAGCACGCGAGTGAGTCCGATGACGCCCATTTTGCTTGAGATGTAAGCCGACTGACCGAGCGTGCCGGCAAGTACGGTGCCCGAGGAACAAGTGACGATCCGGCCGTAGCCCTGCTGCTTCATGTGATCGAAGGCAGCGTGGGCACAGGTGAAGGTGCCGGTCAAGTTGACATCGACGACTTGTCGGAAGATCTGTTGAGTCATGTCCTCGAAGCTCACCCACGGGTAGATACCGGCCATCGCGACGAGCACGTCGAGTGAACCGGCCCGCGCGGCGAACTCGGATGTTGCCCCGTGCACCGCCGCCTCGTCGGTGACGTCTGCGTGAAAGCCGTGAACGGCGGCCCCCCGCTCGCGCAGCTGTGCCACGGCGGCATCCACGGCTTCCTGCTTAAGGTCGAGGATCCCGATGGTGGCACCTTCCTCGGCGAGCCTGACGGCGCTGGAGAAGCCCAAGCCGCTGGCACCGCCGGTGATCAATGCGGCCCTGCCTTCAAACCGCGCGCCGATGCTCATGTATCCGATCCTTGCTTTCCGGAGGAATCAGCGGGGACTGTCGTGGACTTGATGAGTTCGCGGCGCATGATCTTTCCGCTCGACGTCTTGGGGAGATCGTTGACGAACCGCACCATGCGTGGACGTTTGTACGCAGCCAGATGTTCACCTGCGAAGGCAATAATCTCGCTCTCGGTTACCTGCGACCCGTTCACGCGGATCACGTAGGCGCACGCAAGCTCACCCTTCACCGGATCCGGAACCCCCGCCACTGCCACCATGGCAACCTCGGGATGCCCGCTGACCACCCGCTCGATCTCGGCCGGGTAGATGTTGTAGCCACCAGTGATGATCATGTCCTTGAGTCGGTCCACCACGACGAGATAGCCGTCCTCGTCGCGACGCGCGACGTCACCGGTGCGCAGCCAGCCTTCGTCATCGAGCACCTCGCGCGTCGCCGCGTCGTTGTTGAAGTAGCCCTTCATGACGATGGGCCCGCGGACCACCAGTTCGCCGTCCTCGTCCGGGGCGGCGTCCCGAGTGGGGTCTGTCAGGTCCGCCAGGCGCACTTCGACGCCGGGCAGCGCGACGCCGATAGAGCCCTTGGGGCCCTGTGCATGGAGCGGATGTGTGGTCCCCAGGCCCGATAGCTCGGTCATGCCCCAGAGTTCGATCAGGGGGGCGTTCGACCGCTGCTCCCACCGCTCGATGGTACTGAGCGGCATCGTCTGGCCGCCGACGGTCGACCGGGTCAGCGAACTGAGGTCCGCGCCGGCGAGGGCGGGGGCGGCCAACATCGTGGCGTACATGGCAGGGACGCCCTCGAACATCGTGGCGCGGTGCTCGGCGATCAGCTCGAGAGTGCGGGCGGCGTCGAAGAGCTCCATCAGGACGACCGTGCCGCCGACCAGCCAGGTCGAGTTGATCGCGACGTTGCCGTAGACGTGAGGAGCGGGTAGGGCCGTGACGACGAGGTCGTGCTCGGTCCGGCCGTGCATCGTCGCGGTCAGGCCGAAGTTCGCGATGACCGCACGATTGCTCTGTACCGCGCCCTTGGGGTGGCCGGTCGTGCCGGAGGTGTAGCTGATGGTGCAGGCATCGCCGGACCGTGGAGCGGTCAGCTCGAAGGCCTCGGGACCGTCGAGGAGAGCGGAGAAGGTCTCTGCGCCCTCGACCTCCGCCGTGCCGAACACGACGACTCTGCAGACCTGGGGGACACGCTTGACCGCCTCCACCAGCGTGCAGGCCTGTGCCTCCCCCACGAAGACCGCCGCCGAGCGGCAGTCGCGCAGCACGTAGGCCACCTCGTCGGTGGTGAGCATGACGTTGATCGGGTTGATCACGGCGCCCGCCTTCAGGGCTCCGTGGTAGACGACGAGCCACTCCCACCGGTTCTGGGAGTAGAGCGAGACCGTCTGTCCCGGCTCGATGCCCCGCGCGCGCAATGCACCGGCGATGCGACTGCTGGCGGCGTCCAGATCGGCGAAGGTCATCGTGCGGTCAGCCGTGATCAGCGCGGTCTTGTCGGCGAAGCGTGCAGCGGTGTGCGGGAGGACCTGGGCGGGACCTGTCAGCATGGTGCCTCTCCTCTCCGATCCGGGGTCGACCCGTCCACGGTGTGAACAGGTGCCGGTGCGCTCAACCGGGCGGCGAGCCAGGCGCCCGCCTCGGCCACGGACCGGTCCGCTTCCGGCGCTCTGCCGGCCATGAACTGGTAGACGTGCTGCTGGCCGTGCTCGACGACGAAGGTGACGTCGAGGCCCGCGGCCCGAGCGCGCTGAGCGAACCGCTCCCCGTTGTCGAAGAGGCACTCGCTGTCGCTTGCGGTCAGGTAGACGGGTGGGAACCCGGTCAGGTCCGCGTGCAGCGGATTGGCGCGCCCATCGGCTGCGGCGCCGGTGTCCTGGATGTAGGCGGCCGCGCTCTCCTCACAGAGCGGGCGCTGCGCGAGCACGTCGTACTCGGCGTTGCTGTCGAGGGTGCCGGGCAGCGACTCCAGGTCGAGCCACGGCGAGAAGCCGACGACGCCGACCGGCACCCCGAGGTCGTTGTCACGCAGCCGGACGACCGTCGACAATGCCAGGCACGCGCCCGCGGAATCGCCGGCGAACGCGATCTGGGCGGGGGAGTAGCCCTGGTCGAGCAGCCATCGGAAGGCAGCCTCGGCGTCGTCGACGGGGGCCGGGTAGGGAAACTCCGGCGCCTGGCGGTACTCCAGGAGGAGCACCCTCCGGTTCGCGGCCTTGGCGAGATGTCCGCCGAGCTTGCGGTGACTGGCGATGCTCTGGAGCACGAAGCCGCCTCCGTGGAAGTAGAGGATCACGCCATCGCCTGGCTCCGCTACCGGCTCGGCCCACAGCGCGGGGCGACCACCGGCGTCGGCGTCGGCGTAGGTGACACCGGTCGGCTCTGCGGTGACGTGATGCACCTGATCGAGCCAGGCGCGACGCAGCATCAGGTCGATCTCGGGGGCCTCGATGAGCGCTGCGACGGTCTTCTCGTAGAAGACCTTGAGGGCACCTGATTCAGGGCTGGGCATGGCTTGTCTGCCTTCCGATGGACGCCGCGTCCAGGTAGCGGCGGCGGACGGTTGCGGTATGTGCCCCGAGAGGGCCGGGGTGGTCGAGGACATGCTCGGGGACGGGCCAGGGGGGTGACCCGACGCCCAGGACGGGGGAGATCTTTCCCTCGCCGTTCAGGCTGTGACGCAGGACGCCGCGGTCATGCCAGACCGGGTCGTTGGCGACGTCGCCGATGTCGCGCACGGGCTGCGCCGCGATCCCGCGGGAACCGAGGAAGGCGGCCCAGTGCGACCGGGTGTGCTGACGCAGGACGGCGCTGATCCGGTCTCCCAGGTCGTCGACGAGATCCTCACCGGCATCATCGACGAAGAGTGCCTCCAGGAGGGCCGGGCGCTGGTCGGGTCCGACGGCCAGGAACAGCCAGCCGTCGGCCGCGCGGTAGAGGCGCTGCAGCGGTGACCAGCCGCGAGCGTCGAGGCCCGAGGGTTCGGGCAGCCGCGCGTCGGCGGCGTCGTCACCGGCGAAGAGGTACGTCCCCTGGTGGAGTGTGGCGAGGTGGGTGAGCGAGGTGCTGATGTGCTGTCCGGTGCCGGTGCGGGCGCGGTGGTAAAGGCCTAGCACCGCGCCGAACGCCCCCATGATTCCCGTGCCGACGTCACAGATGAGGTACGGCTGGTACATCGGCCACCCATCCTCTCCGCCGTACCGGGACGAGAGTCCAGTGACGGCGACTGCCTGGTTCTCATGACCTCGGCGGTGACGCCACGGCCCGCTGCGGGAGTAGGCGCCCATCGAGACGTACACCAGATCGCGGCGCTCGTTCCGCAGCTCCTCGTAGCCCAGTCCGTAGCGCTCGATCGCGCCGTAGGCGTAGTTCTGAAGCAGGACGTCGCTGGCTGCGACGGCCGCGCGGACGGTGGCGACGTCGTCGGGGTCCTGGACGTCGAGGAGGGCCGTCTGCTTGCCGCGGTTGGTGTAGGAGCCGTGGAAGCCGTTGTTGCCGTCCGGCGCGGGGTTGGCGATCTTGACAACGTCAGCGCCCAGGTCGGCGAGCAGGCGTCCGGCGATCGGGCCCGCGACGACCTGCGAGACCTCCACGACCGACACGCCGGCCAGCGGCGCCTCGGCGCGTCCGGTACCGGTCGCCGCGGTCCGCGCGGGGCGGTCCTGCACGGCAAGCACGTCATCGGCGTCACCGTCGGGCAGCGAGCGCGGGACGACCCTCGTCGGGGTCTCACCGAGGTCGAGGACGATCCCCGCCATCGAGAGTCGACCGAACTCCGGATCCTCGAGGTCGACGACCGTGCGCGACTCGCGAGCGTGCTCGTTGTTCAGCCACTCCTGCGGGGTGCGCACCCGGGCCGCCGCGCTGCCCTGCTCCTGGACGAGGTTCTCCCAGTATGCCGCCGGCCGGGTGCGGACGAGGTCGGTGAACCGACGCTCGGCGACATGCTTGACCTCGGGATCGAAGAAGGCCCTGGTCAGGTCGGAGAGCCCGGCGGCGCACCAGGCGTCCCACTCGCCCGCGGCCTCCAGGAGCTTTCGGACGGAGCGGGGATAAGGGACCTGGTCGAGGTAGCCGCCGTCGGAGCAGCGGAAGGAGCCGAGGAACGCCTTGGGTAGGTCCTCGCGGGGGCCGACGAAGTCGGGCATCTCGAGGTGGAAGCCGACCACCTCCAGCATCGCCTCGGCCAGCGGTACCTCGAGGACCGCGCCCCTCCCGGTGCGCTCGCGGCGGTAGAGCGCGCTCACGATCCGGAGGGCACCCAGCAGGGCCGCGGTGTTCGAGGCGATGGGCAGGGCGGTGAACAGTGGCCGACTCGGGTCGTCGACCTCGTTGAGGACCCGTGCCTTCCAGTCCCAGTGCTCGCGCACTCGGCGATATCCCGCGGTCGCACTCAGCACGACGCCCTCCCACGCGGGGAGTGCGGAGCGCGGGTCGGTGGCCGCGAAGCCGGGCAGCGAGCAGTGGACCAGGCCCGGATTCGCCCCGGTCAGGTCGGCGCCACCCAGACCCAGCCTCGCCATCACCCCGGGGCGGAAGTTCTCCACCACGACGTCGGCGCTCGCGCAAAGACGGTGTGCGGTGTCGACGTCCTCCTCCGTATGGAGGTCGAGCATGATCCGGCGCTTACCACGGTTGAGGTAGGCGTCGGGGAGCCCCGTGAGCCGCGGACCGCCCGGCGGGTCGATGTGGACGACGTCCGCACCGTTCTGAGCCAGGAGCTCAGCGACGAGCGGACCCGCGATGTACTGGCCGAAGTCGATGACGCGAACACCGTCGAGGGCGCCGGGCATCTGCTGTCCCCTTCCTTCCGGACCAGGCGTGAGATCTGCGTCACACGACTGATTCATCGAAAACGGTAGGGCACTCTGGACGACACGGATGTCCGCTGGTCGCGCGACAATATCCGTTGATCGCGGTTCGTCCCCGCTGCCGATCCCGGTCTTCGACGGTGGAAGCCCCGGCGGCGAGGCGGCGGAGCTCGGCGACGAGCAGAACCGCGCGGTTGCCGTCGAATGCGGTGCCAGAGGACAGGCGTTGAAACCCGACACGGTCGTGCGATCAGTGGATAGGGCCCCGCGAACTTCGGACAGTGCACACCCTGTGGCCGACATTACGTTCGTGGAGCAGAACCAGCCGACTCCAGGACGAATGGAATTCACGTGATCGAGTATTCGTGTCTCCACAACGGGGGAACCGACCTCCCCATCACCGCCTCGCCAGACGACAAGAACATCACCTACACCACTTCCAACATGGACGCGGTGCATCGGTCGTTCCAGCGTGTGGCCGGACAACAGATCGACCAGGCAGTCCTCGCCGAGGAGCTCGACTTCCACTACTTCTGGCTGACCGAACATCACTTCCAGCCCGAGGGCGCGGAGTTCTCGCCCAACCCGCTCCAGACGGGCGCCGCGATCGCGATGCGCACCTCGAAGATTCGCATCGGGCAGATGGCCAACATCCTGCACCGGCACCACCCGCTCCGCGTCGCCGAGCAGGCGGGCCTTCTGGACGTCATCTCCGGCGGCCGATTGGAGTTCGGTGTCGGACGCGGAGGAGGCACCCGCGAGACCGAGCCTTTTGGCCAGGTGTACGGATCCTCCGACGTCGATCAGTACCGCAGCCACGCCTACTTCGCCGAGGCCATGGAGATCATTCTCAAGGCGTGGACCGAGCCGTCGTTCTCCTATCACGGCGACTTCTACTCCATCCCGCCGAAGTGGCTGCCATGGCAGTCCCGGATCACCGACGGCTACTTCTCGCAGCCTGGCCTGGAGCGGACTCTCGACGACATCGTCGAAATGCGCGACGGGCAGGGCTACCTCAAGGAGCTGTCTGTCTACCCCCACCCACTGCAGAAGCCCTATCCCCAGATCTGGCAGACCGCGCTGAGCACCAACTCAGTGCGCTCGGCGGCGCGCCGCGGCTACAACGTGTGTCACCTCGGCGCCGGTGGCAACCAGGTCCGCGAGGCCATCGAGGCCTACCACGAGGAGTCTGAGAAGGCCGGCTGGCCCGACCGGCACCAGAAGGGTGCCTTCAGGAAGGGCTGGGACTCCGAGCGCAAGCGGGGCATCTCCTTCCTCCGCTTCGTGCACATCGGGGAGATCACCCCGGAGCGTCGGGCCGGTCTCTACCACTTCCCGAACTACATCGCGGAGTCGCTGATCAGCGGCGTGCACCTTCCCCACGGTGTGCGCTTCACCGGTGACTTCTTCGAGCAGAACGGCCTCATGCTCCACGGCAGCCGGCAGCAGGTCATCGACGGCCTGATGGCCGACTACGAATCCGGTTTCGAAGACTACCTCGTGCTGCCGATCTTCGAGACGCCTGGCCTGACCGGCAAGGAGATCGAGGAGCAGATGCGGATCTTCGCCGAGGACATCATGCCCGTGCTCAACCGCGAGTGCGGCGGGCCGGCTCCCCTCGAGCCTCTTCTGGAAGTGCCGTCGAATTGATGGGTACCGCGATCGCTCCCGCACTTGATTAAGGTCGGAGAGGAATGAGATGTCCGATTCGCCCGCCCTCGACCAGCAGCAGTTCCGCGACGCGATGGCCTCGATCCCCGCTAGGGTGACCACGGTCGACGGACCGGCGATCGAGTCCCGGTGCGTGCTCACTGAGGAGCTCACGGAGTCGGCAGAGCGTTGCTCCGGCGGTTCAGGCCAGCGTCTCCTGGATCAAACAGGTGGTCGGACAGCGTCCGGGACCTGGGTAGCGATCGATTGTGCTCGAAGTTCGTAGCGGCGCGGCTCGGCTGCGCCGACAGGGTGTGAGGAGTCGACGGTGACACTTCTGATGCAGGAAACAGGACCCCCAGCTGCGCCCTTCCAGCGCACGTCGCCCAGGTCTGAGGCGGTGCAGCGGGCCGTGGCCGCGCTCGCCGCCGGCCGGATGGTGATCGTGACCGACGACACCGACCGCGAGGACGAGGGCGATCTCGTCCTCCCCGCCGCCCTCGCGACGGCCGAGCAGCTCGCCTTCGTGGTCCGGCACACCACAGGGATCGTCTGCGCGCCGATGCCCGCCGAGCGGGCCGACGCCCTGGGCCTGCCGCAGATGGTCACCGACAACACCGACGCCCACGGCACGGCCTTCACCGTGACCGTCGACCACCGCGACGCCGGCACCGGGGTGTCCGCCGCCGACCGCGCCCGGACCCTGCGCGCGCTGACCGACGGCGCGACCCGGCCGGACGACCTCCGCCGCCCCGGGCACGTCTTCCCGCTGCGGGCCCGCGAGGGCGGCGTCCTCGTCCGTGCCGGGCACACCGAGGCCGCCGTCGACCTGCTGCGCCTCGCCGGGCAGGAGCCGGTCGGGGTGATCGGCGAGATCGTCGACGCCGACGGCTCCATGGCCCGCGGCGAGCGGCTGCGCGCCTTCGCCGCCGAGCACGACCTGCCGGTACTCGCGATCGCCGACCTCGTCCAGCACCGGCGGGCCACCGAGCAGCTGGTCGAGCACGTGGCCACCTCCGCCATGCCGACCGTGTTCGGCGAGTTCCGCGCCGTCGCCTACCGCTCCACCCTCGACGGCACCGAGCACCTCGCCCTCGTCCACGGAGACGCCGTCGCGGCCAGCCGCACCGCCCGGGGCGCGCTGGTGCGGGTGCACAGCGAGTGCCTGACCGGCGACATCATCGGCTCGCTGCGCTGCGACTGCGGCGCCCAGCTCGAGCAGGCCCTGCGCGCGATCGCCGCCGAGGGCGCCGGGGCGGTGGTCTACCTGCGCGGGCACGAGGGCCGCGGGATCGGGCTGGCGCACAAGATCCGCGCCTACGCGCTGCAGGAGAGCGGGCTGGACACCGTCGACGCCAACACCGCCCAGGGCCTGCCCGTCGACTCCCGCTCCTACGGCGTGGGCGCCCAGATCCTCGCCGACCTCGGCATCACCCGGCTGCGGCTGATCACCAACAACCCGGCCAAGTACGGCGGGCTCGACGGCTACGGGCTGGAGATCGTCGGGCGGGTGGGCCTGCCCGCGGTCCCCTCCCCGCACAACCTGCGGTACCTGCGCACCAAGCAGGAGCGCATGGGCCACGTCCTCAGTCTCAAGGACGAGGTGGGCGAGGGCCAAGGCCGTTCAATCAGCGGGTGAGTGTGGGTGAACGAGGCCGGAGTTGTCGGCCTGCCGTCAGGGGGAGGTAGCGGAGTTCCGACGGGTGAGGGCGTCCGAGACACCCTGCTAGAGAGGCGTTCCGCTGAGCGCGGATTCGGCTCGGTCCCATACGACGAATCAGTGGCGAGGTCCGTGGGTGCCATGGGTCCGGCTGGCTGTGGTCCGACCTTCGGACGGCGAGATCCCCCCAGAGAACTCGACATCGCTCAGAGCAGAGGAGCAGCACACCATGACGACG
>NZ_BAABGT010000087.1:0-24881 GCF_039541715.1 Pseudonocardia xishanensis | reverse complement strand
GGAGTCCTCCTCGCTGCGGTCGTCATCCACGCCCGCCTCAGTTAAGAGACACGCTCTAGTCGCACCGCTCACGATAAGGATCGTCATGACTCTCCTGGACAAGGATCCCGTGCTCTCCGCGGAGGCCTCGCCTGCGGACGCCACACCCGCCAGGCGTCGCCCGCGCCTGTCGCTCGGCCGCTTCACCGGCGTCGTCATCGCCCTGGCGGTGGTCTGCGTATACCTCGCGCTGACCCAGCCGGTGTTCCTCAGCTGGGGCAACATCACCAACATCGTCGCGTCCAACAGCGTGATCCTGCTGCTGGCGCTGGGCGCCACCTTCGTGATCATCGGCGGCGGCTTCGACCTGTCCTCCGCGTCGGCCCTGAGCGCCACCGGTATGGTGCTCGGCCTGGCCCTGCAGGCCGGGATGCCTGCCTGGGTCGCGATCGCGTCGCCGATCCTCGCAGGCCTGGTGATCGGCCTGGTGCAGGGCGTCCTGATCAGCTACGTGAAGATCTCCATGATCGTCGTCACGCTCGGGTTCATGTCGATCCTGGCCAGCTTCGCGCTGATCGTGAACAAGGGCGCGACCATCAGCGTCTACGGCACCCCCGGCTTCGACCCGGTCTATCAGTTCGTCAACGGCAGCGTCGGGCCGATCCCGCTGCTCATGATCTTCGACGCGGTCGTGCTCCTCGCGGCGGCGTTCGTGCTGCGCTACACCGCCTTCGGCCGGTCGCTGTTCGCCATGGGCTCCAACCCGGAGGCCGCACGGCTCAACGGCATCAACACCGCGATGATGGTGCTGTTCGTGTTCCTCATCGCCGGCCTGGCCGCCGGGCTCGCGGGGATGGTGTCCGTCGGTCGGCTCACCGGCGCCGCCGCGGCCTCCGACCCCACCCTGCTGATGACGGCGATCGCCGCCGTGCTGATCGGCGGCACCGCCTTCACCGGTGGTGAGGGCGGTGTCCTCGGCACCGTGATCGGCGTCCTGTTCCTCGGGGTGATCCAGAACGGCATGACGCTGAGCGAGATCCCCGCGTTCTGGCAGGGCACCGTGAACGGCACGATCCTCATCCTCGCGGTCGGCATCGGTGTCCTGCGCGATCGCGGGATCCGGCTGCGACGCAGAGCCATCACGACCAGGGTCGGCTGAGCCGACACGACGATCGCCCGACCGCACGGCACGACCGCGACACCCCGCGTCCCCACCCACCCATCCCGACCGACCCCGAGATCTGGAGAGATTCCCGTGAGACGAACCCTCGCCGCGGCGGCCGCCGCCGGCGCCGCCCTGGTGCTGGCCCTGACGGGCTGCAGCAGCCCGTCGACCACGCCCGCCGCCCCGTCCGCAGCCACGGGAGACGGCAGCTTCAAGGCGGGCACCAAGTTCGGCTACGCCGCCCCCGTCGCCGCCCAGCCGGGTCAGCAGCAGTTCGACTCGGGTGCGAAGGCCGCGTCGGCCTCGGTCGACTGGGACTACACCATGTACGACTCGAACATCAACCCCAGCACCCAGATCTCGAACATCACCACGATGATCCAGCGCCAGATGAACGTGATCGGTTCCTGGACGCTCGACCCGGGTGCGACGGTCGGGATCTACAAGCAGGCGCAGAACGCGGGCATCCCGATCATCGGGGTCAACTCCGAAGGCGACGGGGTCTCGGCGACCCTCTGGCAGGAGTCCTCGACGTGCGCACCCGGCGGGCCCATGGCGCAGTCCGCCGCGCTGTACGCCAAGGCCCACCCGGGCGGCCAGGTCATCACGGTGGGCCTCGACGGCGTCCCGTCGATCGACGCGGTGGTGAAGTGCTTCACCGAGGCGGCCACCGCGGCCGGGCTCACGGTGGTCAGCCACGTCTCCAACACCACCGACCAGGCGGCGGGCGCGCAGAAGCTCGTCGCCGACCTGCTCACCCGCTACCCGGACGTCAGCGGTGTGTGGGCCTACAACGACGCCTCGGCGCTCGGTGCCTCGGCGGCCGTCATCGCGGCGGGCAGGACCGTCTACGACCTGAGCAACACCGGTGTGGTGGTCACCGGGTCCAACGGCGACGCCGATGCCGTGCAGGCGGTCCGGGAAGGTCGCCTCACCGGCACCTGGGACCCGAACAACCCGGAGGCGGGCTGGCTGTTCGTCAAGCTGGCCAACGAGGTCCTCAACGGGACGGCACCGAAGAACACGGTGCTGAAGTCGACGTTCGTCACCAAGGAGACGGTCGGCCAGTACGTGCCCCCGGCCGACCGGAAGATCAGCTTCGACACGCTCGACTACACCACGTCGAACTGAGCCCACCCGAGCGTCCGGACGCCCCCCGGTGCCTCGGCACCGAGGGGCGTCCGAGTGTCGGAGAGCAGGATCTCCCCGTGACCGACGGTTCGGTCGGGGACGTCGCGGTCCAGCTCACCCTCACGGCGTTCCTGCTCGGCCTCGGACCTGCTCGGCGCCGCGGCCGTCGTTCGTGCGCTACCTCGCCGAGGGCACCTTTCACCGCCTACGCGCTGTTCGCCTTCATCTCCGGTGCGACGTTCGTGTTCCAGGAGATCTACGGCCTGTCGCCCACGGGCTACGGCGTCGTGTTCGGCACCAGCTGCGTCGGGATGGTCTGTGCCGGGCTGGTCTTCGGTGTGCCGGCCCGCGGTTCGGGGTCGACCGCCTGCTCCGCGCGGGCGTGCTCGTCGCACTCGGCGGGCTGCTCGGGTCCGGGGTCGGCGCGCCGGCCGGGGTGTGCACCGCGGCGATGACGCTCGCGGCGCTGAGCCTGCCTGCACGCCGACGGCGCTGACCGGTCTCCGGATCCGTCGCTAGAGCCCGTGGCGGCGGAGGAAGAGCTCGACCTGGTCGGCGAACTCGACGGGCCGCTCGACCGGGGGCCAGTGGCCGCAGCGGTTCAGGGCCACCAGGTCGGCCTGCGGCACGTAGCTGCTGATCATCAGGCCCTGCTCGAACGGCACCATGCGGTCGGACCGGCCGTGGATCACCAGCATCGGGACCGTGATCTCCGGCAGGAGCGCCATGTTGCTGTGCGGCACGCTCACCGACGCCGCACCGGCCCGCAGGTGGTCGGGGTGCTCCTTGCGGAAGGCCATCGTGTCGGCCACCAGCTCGTCGGTCACCCGCGCGGGATCGTGGAACAGCGTGCGCAGGAACCGCCGCAGGGCGCCCTCGTCGTCGGGTGCCTCCGCGAGGTCGGCGGCGGCCACCCCCGACTCGGAGGGGAACGGCGCGAGCAGGTACGGGTCACCGCCCGTGGAGGCGTGGCAGGCCCCCACGACCAGCCCGGTGACGCGCTCGGGCGAGCCGAGCGCGAGGACGATCCCGGTGGTCGCCCCCATCGAGGTCCCGACGACGGGTGCCGCGGCGATCCCCTCCGCGTCCATCGCCGCCGCCACCGCGCGGGCGGCGGGATCGTGGGCGGGCTCGTGGAAGGTCAGCGGACCGGTCCGCCCGAAGTTGGGCAGGTCGACCGCGATGCACCGGCGGCTCGCGCCCAGCCGCTCCAGGACGCCGGCGTAGGTCAGCCACGCGGTGGTGCCGGGCTGCGGGCCCCACGCCGCGACCAGGACCAGCGGTGGGCCCTCGCCCACGGCGACGTAGTGCACCGGCCCGTCCGGGCCCGTGGTCGAGCGGGCGAACTGCGGCGGGGCGTCGAGCAGACCCACGTGGCACCTCCGGGAAGATCGGCGAGCGCGACTGTCTCCCCGGCGCGGGCGCGCGGTCAACGACGGTGATCCGCTCGGCGGACCGCGGCCACCGGAGCGGGTCCGGCCACCGGACCGAGAGGGTGGGGCTCGGCGGCACCCGTCCGTAGCGTGAGCGCATGACGAGCACGATCTTCCGGACCGCCGTCCACACGAGCCCGGGCCCGCGGTCATGACGCCCCGGTCGGTGGTGATCGCCGGGGCGAACCTGGCGGGTGGGACGGTCGCCCGGTCGCTGCGTTCGCGCGGGTTCGAGGGGCGCATCACCCTGGTCGGGGCCGAGGCGACGCCGCCGTACGAGCGGCCCGCGCTGTCCAAGCAGGTGCTCGGCGGCGCGCAGGACCCAGGCGAGCTCGTCCTCCCGATCGACTGGGCCGGGATCGACGTGGACCTGCGCCTCGGTCAGCGGGTCGACGAGATCGTGCCTGCCGAGTCCGCCGTCGCCCTGTCGACGGGGGCGCGCCTCGGGGCCGACGCCGTCGTGCTCTGCACGGGTGGTCGCGGCCGACGGCTCGGCGTCGAGGGCGAGGATCTCGCAGGCATCCACGAGGTGCGCACCGTCGAGGACGCGCTCGCGCTGCGCGCCGAGCTCGTCGCAGGCGCCCGGGTCGTGGTGATGGGCGCCGGGTTCATCGGCGCCGAGGTCGCCGCCACCGCGCTGGGTCTGGGCTGCGAGGTGACCGTGCTGGAGCACGCCCCCGTCCCCCTCGCGCGCTCCCTCGGCCCGGTCTGGGGCCCGTTCGTGCTCGAGGAGCACACCCGGCGCGGCGCCCGCGTGCGCCTCGGCACCGGGGTGCACCGTTTCCTGGGCCGCGACCGGGTGCGCGAGGTCGAGATCGGCGGCGGCGACCGGATCCCGGCCGACGTCGTCGTGGTCGGCGTCGGGATCGAGCCCGCCACCGAGCTCGCCGCGGCGGCAGGTCTCGCCGTGGGAGGCGGCGTCCACGTGGACGAGCGGGCCGCGACGAGCAACCCGGCCGTCTTCGCGGTGGGTGACGTCACGCTGCAGCCGGGGTGGCGCGGTCAGGGCAGGGTCCGGCTGGAGTCGTTCCAGAACGCGCAGGACCAGGCCGACGTCGCGGCGGCGGCGATCCTGGGCCAGCAGGTCCCGGCGCGCGACGTGCCGTGGTTCTGGTCCGACCAGTTCGAGCACAACATCCAGATCGCCGGAATGCTCGACGCGAGCGCCGATCCGGTGGTCCGCGGCGACCGGGGCGACTGGGACTTCACCGCGTTCCACGTGCGCGACGGCGTGGTCCGCGGGGTGTTCGCGATCAATCGCGGGCGCGACGTGCGGGCTGCGATGCGGCTCATCGCGGCCGGTACCGTCGTCGACCCCGCGGCCCTGGCGGACCCGGGCACCGACCTGCGCAGGCTGGCCAGGCCGCGCGCCGCCGCGTCGTAGTCCCGGCGCCACGGACGACGACGCCGGCGGTCGGGGCTGCCCCGACCGCCGGCGTCGCCGTCGGTCGCGCTACTCGTTCATCCCGGCGGTGCCCTCGTATGTCGCCTTCTGCGGGTCGAGGGGGATGTCGGCCCAGGAGTCGGCGTTCATGAACTCCTCCCAGCGCCGGTAGAAGAGCCGGTGGTTGTTCTCGGACACGAAC
This sequence comes from Pseudonocardia xishanensis, assembly GCF_039541715.1. Lineage (NCBI taxonomy): Bacteria > Bacillati > Actinomycetota > Actinomycetes > Pseudonocardiales > Pseudonocardiaceae > Pseudonocardia > Pseudonocardia xishanensis. The sequence goes on along the minus strand of NZ_BAABGT010000087.1, from coordinate 19,587 downwards.
TTGTCCGACAGCTGACCAGGGAACACGTCGTCGGTGTGGGTGTGCCCGATGCCCAGGTTCACCCGCTGCCCCAGCTCCCGGTAGGTGCCCGAGAGACCGGACTCCGAGACCTGCCGCCAGTTGTCGACGTCGTCGGCCTCGAAGTGCCCGGTGACGCCGTTGCGCGCGGTGTGTACGCGCAGGACCTCCCGCTGCTGCTCCGGGGTGTCGGCGTTGCTGGCCAGGGCGAAGTGCCAGAACTCGGTCTTGAGCGGTCCGCGCGGGATCGCCAGCCGGAAGCCGAGGACCGTGTTGGGGAACAGGCTGTGCGTGCCCAGCACGACGGACTTCGCCCGGAACTCGCCGAGCCGCTCGACCGCCTCGGCCGTGTTGTCCTCGGCGCTGACCGTCGGGATCGACTTCGACTCACCGGCCAGGTTGTCCTCGGGCATCTTAAAGTACTGGACCTGGTGCCCGTTCACGAACGCCGCCCGGCCCTGCATGGTGAACAGCCGGTCGTGGGTGAACCGCGGCTCGCCCAACACCCGGAACATGGCGTTCGCCGCCGAGGCGTGCGACACCGGCACGTGGTACCAGTCGGAACAGTTGTCGACCGCGGTCTTCCAGTTGATCGGCTGGATCCACTTGTGCGGCCCCACCGCGTAGGTGCCCTTGCCGCTGCGGTTGAACTCCATGTCGAGGTACCAGCGGGCATCGCCCAGGTAGTCCTCGAGGCTCGGGGCGTCCTCGGCCCACGTGGCGAACACCAGCCCGGCGTAGGTGGCCACCCGGGCTCGCTTGAGGCCGAGCTTCGAGCGGTCGAGCTCTCCGTGGTAGACCTCCTGCTCACCCGGCACGTACTCGAGCTCGCCGTCGAGACCGTAGGTCCAGGCGTGGTAGCTGCAGACGAAGTTGTTGCAGTTGCCGTCGTCGGCCCGCACGAGCCGCGCCCCGCGGTGGCGGCACATGTTCAGCAGGACGTTGACCGACCCGTCGCTGCCGCGGGACAGGATGACCGGGTCCTCACCCATGTAGGTGTGGAAGAAGTCCCCGGGGTTCGGGATCAGGCTGTCGTGGCCGATCAGGAGCCACGCCCGACCGAAGATGTGCGTCATCTCCCGGCGGTAGATGTCGGGATCGGTGTAGATCGACGGGTCCAGCCAGCCCGTCTCGGGATCGAGAATCTCGTACTTCGTTCCTGCCACCGCAGTCACCTCTCGCGAGTTCGGGGTAGTCCGGCGTGCTCAGTTCTCGTGAGGGCGGTCGCGGACGAGGATCTCGCCGTCGCTCACCCGCACCGGGTAGGTGGCCATCGGGATCGTGGCAGGCATGGTGAGCGCCTTGCCGGTCCGCAGATCGAACAGCGCCCCGTGCAGGACGCACTCCACGGAGGTGCCCTCCACGAAGCCCTCCGAGAGGGAGGACCTCCCGTGGGAGCACACGTCGTCGAGGGCGTAGTAGTCACCGCCGGCGAGGAACAGCGCCCGCACCGGGCAGCCGGGGCTCGTGACGACCATCGAGTCGCCCTCGGCCAGGTCGCCGACCCGGCCGGCGGCCGTCCACCGCTCGTCGTCCTGGTCGCTCATCGCTTCCCGCTCCTAGAAGAAGATCGCCATGTTCTTGTCGAGGACGACGTTGACGTCCAGCACGATCGTGCGGCGCGAGATCTTCCACGAGCCGTCCACGGGGTGCAGGACGTCCTCGCGGTACCCGGAGTACAGCGCGGTGTCGTACTCGGCATGCGAGCGGTGGCAGAGGAACGCGGTCTTGGCGTGCACCGTCCCGTCCTCCTCGACGCGCTGGACCACGAGGTTGCCGACCAGGTGGCGCGTGCGCGACGGCGGCTCCTCGGCCCACGCCATGCCGCTGTCCATGCGCTGGATGCGCACCAGCATCATGTTGCGGTCCTCGTCGAAGAACGGCAGGTCGGTGCCGTAGGGCGGGATCTCGCGGTGCGCCTCGCGGCTCGGCACGTTCTTGCGGCGCGGCATGAAGTAGAGGAGGTCCTCGGTGAAGAGGTCCAGCCACTCGTGCATCCTGCGGTCGTCGAGCAGCCACGCCTCGGCGATGTAGAACGAGTTCAGCTCCGTCCAGAGCTCCTGGGCCGTCTTCGCGCTCGCGTCCGGGACGTAGGGTTCGGACTCGGTGTCACGCTCGATCACTGTCACCACAACCACGCGGACCTTTCAGGGGAGAACGCGATGCCGATCTCGGAGGCCTCGACGATAAGTAGCTCCGCTACGGCGGGACGAGGCCCTCGGACCGCTCATCGGAACAGGGGCGGCCGCCACACGAGGCGGTGACCTGCCTGTCATGCAGACGACATCTCAGGTCGTGAGCAGCGGCAGCACGGGATCGTGGTCAGCGTGCATCAGGCCGCCGAGAACCTGTCGCCCGCTCCGTCAATGCGGCGCGGTCAACTCTTCACCGCGGGCGACGCCACCGCCCGGCGGAGGATCTTGCCGCTGGGTCCCTTCGGGAGGGTGTCGACGGACCAGACCAGCCGGGGGCACTTGTCGGCGGCGAGGCGCTCGCGGACGAACTCGATCAGCTCGACCGGATCGGCCTCCGCTCCGGGCTTCAGCGCCACCGCGGCGCCGATCTCTTCGCCAAGAGCGGCATCCGGTACGCCGATCACCGCGGCTTCGGCGACGGCGGGATGCTGGTAGAGGACCTCCTCCACCTCGCGTGGGTACACGTTGAAGCCGCCGCGGATGATCACGTCCTTCTTCCGGTCGACGATCGTGTAGTAGCCGTCCGCGTCCCGCGTGGCAATGTCACCGGTGTGGAACCACCCGTCCCGTACGGCCTCGGCGGTGGCGTCGGCCGGTTCCAGTACCCCTTCATGAGGTTCTCGCCCCGCACCACGATCTCCCCCCGCACGCCGGGCCCGACCTCGTCGCCGGCGTCGTTGACGACGCGCATCTCGCAGCCGCGCACCGGGAACCCGACGGTGCCGGGCTTCCGCGGACGGTCGGGCTGGTTGAAGGAGGCGACACACGAGGTCTCCGAGAGCCCGTAGCCCTCGAGGATCAGGCAGCCGAACCGCTCCTCGAACTCACGGAGCACCTCGAGGGGCATCGGCGCGCCCCCGACCATGCCGACTCTGAGCGAGTCGAGTCCGCCCTCCGAACCGGACCGGGCGAGGGCCGCGTACATGGTCGGGACGCCCTGGAACACGCTGACCCCGTGCCGGGCGATGACCTGGCGTGCCGCATCCGCGTCGAACCTGCTCATCAGCGCCAGGCAGGCCCCCGCACGGAGGCCGGCGTTGAGGCCCGCGGTCAACCCGAAGACGTGGAAGAGCGGCAGCGTGCCGAAGACGACGTCGTCGGTGGTGAGGTGCAGAAGCGACTGCGCCACGATGGCGGCGTTCGAGTCGAGGTTCCGATGCGTGAGCTCGGCACCCTTCGACGGGCCGGTGGTGCCCGAGGTGTAGAGGATCACCGCGGTGTCGGAGTCGCTCCGATCCACCGGCGTGAACGGGCCGGAGGTGCTCTGGCGCGGATCCTCGATCGTGCCCGCGACGACGTCCACCGCCACGGTCCGCGCCGCGGTGGTGATCTCCTCGCCCTCTCCCACGAGGATGCGCGCGCCCGAGTCGCTGAGGTGATAGGTGAGCTCCCCGGCCTTCAGCCGCGGGTTCAACGGCACGACGATCGCGCCCAGACACAGCGCTCCGTAGAAGTAGGCCGGGAACTCCGGTCCGTTCGGCAGGGCCAGGGCGACCCGGTCGCCTGCTCCGACGCCGTGGTCCTTGAGGACGGCCGCCGCGTCGACGGCGGCTGTCGCGAGATCGCCGTAGGTGAGGACGAGGTCGTCCTGGCGGAGTGCGGGGCGAGGCCCCCATCGTTCTGCGCTCCTCGCGAGCGTCTCGGCGAGAGTGGTCATGAGTGGGGGACCGTGATTCGTTTCGCATCGGCTTGTCCGAGGTCGTGCTGCGCACCCCACACTACGAGAGGCTGTGTCGCTTCTACACCGAGATCCTGCGGCAGCCTCCGACGCTGGACATGACCCCCGCGAGTGGCGTCGGCACAACCGATCCGGATACACCGACCCGCATCGCGTTCTTCCAGCTGCCCGGTGGGTTTCCCTACACACAACGCATCGCGGTGTTCGAGTGCGCTGACGTCGGTGGGACGGAACGACGTTCGGTCGGGCTGCATCACCTGCAGGTCCGATACCCCGACCTGGAACGCCTGTACGGCCAGTACCTGCACCTCAAGGCGCTGGGTGTGCTGCCGACCGAAGCGGCCGATCACGGTGTGGCGAGCAGCCTCTACTACCGCGATCCCGACGGGAACAAGGTGGAGCTGTCGGGGATGAACTTCGCGACGGAGAGGAGATGCGGGCGTTCATGCAGTCCGCGGAGTTCCAGCGGAATCCCGACGGGCACGAGATCGATCCCGAGGAGTACTTCGCGCCGGGGGGCGAGGCCGCGGGATACAGCGGTGTCCGCCGATGACCGTGGCCGTCGCCGGTCAGGCCGTCAGGGAGATCGACGCCGACGAGTACGACGTCGTCGTGATCGGGGCGGGACCCGTCGGGCTCGCCACGGCGATCGACCTGGGCACGCGGGGCGCACGCGTTCTCGTCGTCGACCGCAGGGACGGGTCGATCACCTACCCGACGGCGGAGTCCATCGATGTCCGAACGATGGAATGGCTTCGACAACACCGACTGTCGGGTGAAGTGGACAGGAGTGGCTTCCCGGCTGAGTATCGTCGGGACCTAGCCTTCGTGACCCGGTTGACCGCCCACGAGGTCGCACGCTTCCCTCGACCGTCCAATGCGGATCGGCTGTCGACGGCACCGAGCGCGAGCCCGGAGGGTGGCGCGTGGTGGCCGAAGTTCTGGTTCGACACCGCTCTGCGCAGCCGGGCGGAGTCGCTTCCCACCGTCACCGTTCGCTATGGATGGCGATGCTCGCAGACCGCCGAGGAGGGCGACCGTGTCTTCGCGCTCCTCGAGCAGGCACGGGGCCTCAGCAAGCGGGTGGTGGCGTCCTACGTCGTCGCTTGCGACGGAGCCGAGTCCCCCATTCGTCGCCGGCTCGGCGTGGCAATGGAGGGCCAGCCGGGAGACGCGACATGGCAGGGCGTATTCGTCGACATCCCCGACCTTCTCGAGGTCACCAGTTCGCCGCCCGCCGTGCAGTACTACGCCCTCCGGCCGCGACGCGCGATCTTCGGTTCGCTCAACGGCGACAATCTGTGGCGCGTCACGTATCCACTACGGTCCGCCGAGCGACACGGTGCCGACGAGGTGGTGGCGACGATTCGGGACTGCATCGGCAGCGCCGACATCAAGGTGAACGTCATCGACTCCAGAACCTGGTCCGGACGAACCGCCGTCGCGTCGACTTACCGTGTCGGGCGTGTCCTGCTGGCCGGTGACGCCGCTCATCAGATGTGGCCGTCGGGAGGTCACGGCATGAACACGGGGATGGGCGACGTGCACAACCTCTGTTGGAAGCTGGACATGGTCCTTCGCGGACAGGCGGGACCCGAGTTGCTCGACAGTTACGACCGCGAACGCAGGCCCGTGGCGGAGCGCAACACGCGACGCGCCCAGGCGAACTACCTGGCGGACATCGCCTTACCGACGGGGGCGGACCTCGATGACGAAGGCGAGGAGGGCGATGCAGCCCGTGCCCGCGCCGCCGATGCCGTCATCCGAACGCGGGCTGTGGAATGGTCCTCGCTCGGCACCCAGCTCGGATACCGCTACACGGAATCTCCCGTCGTGATCGGTGCCGACGCTTCGGACGCACCGGACGATCACAGCATTTACGTTCCCGCAGGCGTTCCGGGCTGCCGCGGCCCCCACGTCGTACTTCCGGACGGCGGTTCCGTTCTGGACCTGTTCGGCCGCTCGTTCGTACTGCTCGTGTCATCGGACGGGGCCGACGCCGATGACTGGATATCGGCGTTCGCCGATTCGGGAGCGCCATTGGACGTCATCCAGTTGTCGGGCACCGATGTCTCCGCCTCGTACCCCATGCCCTTGACGTTGGTCAGACCCGACGGATTCATCGCCTGGGCCGGCTGCCGCTCCGAAGACGCCGACGCCCTCACCGCGGCCGTGCTGTGCAGATCGGCTGCGCTGTGACACGAGTCGCGCAGACCGCCCGAGGCGTGGCACGAATCGAGGGGGAGCACCTCTGCCTCCTGGATCTGGCGCTGTCACTCGACGATCTCATACGCGGCGGTCAACTCGACCGAGCGTCGAACGCGTCGGTTCGGGACGTCGCCGCGGTCGGGACCGTGCCGATGCTCGCGCCCGTTCGCCGGCCGGGCAAGATCTGCATCGTCGGGCTCAACTACGCCGACCGCGCCCGTGAGATCGGGGCGGATGTGCCCTCGCACCCGCGCTTCCTTCGCGGTGGGTTCGGCGGTCGGCAATCCGGGGGATGCCATCGTGCTCCCTGAGTTCGCTGCCGAGGAGGTCGACTACGAGGGGGAGGTGGCCCTCATCATCGGAACGCCCGCCCGCCGCGTGAAAGTCGATCGAGCCTGGCACCACCTCGCGGGATTGACCGCAGCCAACGACGTCTCCGCGCGCGACGTCCAACTCGGACGTCGCGCACACGTCGGACGTCCGAACGTCCCCGTCGCCAAGTCGTTCGACAGCTTCAAACCGCTGGGGCCCTGCATGCTGAGCGCCGACGACGTCGACGCCGGACAGCCGCTCGTGGTGCGGACCCATGTCGACGACGAGCTACGTCAACACGCGTCGACCACCGACATGATCTTCGGATTCGCGGAGCTGGTATCGGAGATCAGCCATTACGTCACGCTCGAGCCGGGGGACGTCATCCTGACGGGCACCCCCGCGGGCGTCGCCGAGAACACCGGGAAGTTCCTGAAGGCCGGTCAGACCGTCCGCGTGGAGGTCGACGGCGTCGGCACGCTCTCGAACTCCGTGTGCCGCATGGCGCCGCAGAACTCTCCGGTCGGTGAAGGAATCGTGCGATGACAGCGTCCAGGGCTGCCCTGCAACGATCGTCGCCCACGTCCGCGGGGTACGGGAGCATCGCCGGATCGTCGACGGCCAGACCGGCAAGCCTGTATTCGTCGCGCGCCGCGTGCACGACCACGTGTTCATCGGCCGCCGTGGCATCGCCGACGTCGACGGCGCCTGGTGGCTGGTCGACCTCGACAGCCTCCGGAAGAACATCCTCGATCAGTCCGTCACCTATGGCGCCCCGCCGTGTCGCAGATCCTGCGGCGGAGGCCCGCGTTCCCACCCCACCAGCCGCCGTCGCCGGGTTCCCGGTTCGGGCCTGTCACGTCATGCTGGGCCGCATGACCACGGCCGGTGCGCTGCTCGGGCGGGACAGTGAGCTCGCCGCGCTGCGGGCCTGGATCGGTGACGCGGTCGCGGGACGGGGTCGGGTCGTCCTGGTCACGGGTGAGCCCGGGATCGGCAAGACGCGGCTCGCGCAGGAGCTGGCCACGCTCGCCGACAGCGCCGTGGTGTGGGGGCGCTGCGCCGAGACGGCGGGGGCGCCGCCGTTCTGGCCGTGGCTCGAGGTCGTGCGGCGTCTCGGGGTGAGCGAACCGCCGTCCGGGGAGATCGACTCGTCGCCGCAGGATCGTTTCCGAGTCGTCGAGGCGATGGCTGGGGCGGTGTTCGCCGCCGCGGCGCGACAACGCCCGCTGCTGATCGCCCTCGACGACCTCCAGTGGGCGGACGAGGCGTCCCTGCTCGTGCTGCGCCATGTCGCGGACCGCGTGGCGGACGCGGCGCTGCTGGTGGTGGCGACGGTCCGAGACCCGGGGCTCGGCGGGGTGCTGGACGACCTGGTCCGGTCGCCGGGGACGGAGTCGCTGCGTCTGACGGCGTGGGGTCCGCACGAGGTGGCGCGGCAGCTCGAGTCGCTGGGCGCGGGCCGGGCCGACGCCGACCGGGTGCACGACGTGACCGGTGGCAACCCGTTCTTCGTCCGCGAGGTGGCCCGGGCGGTGGCGGAGGGGACGTGGTCGCCCGGTGGGGCGCCCGGAGGTGTCCGCGACGCGATCGGTGCCCGCGTGGACCGACTCGACGCCGAGACCCGCGGGCTCGTCCGGGCGGGCGCGGTGATCGGCCGCCGGTTCCCGCTCGCGGTGGTCGCGGACATCCTGCACACCCCGGTCGAGGAGTGCCTGGGCGCGGCGGACGCGGCCGTCGCGTCCGGGTTGCTCGCCCGGGTCGGCGGCGGTGAGCTGCGGTTCGCCCACGACCTGGTCCGGGACGCCATCCGCGGCGCACTCTCGACAGCGGAGACGGTCGCGCTGCACCGCGCGGCCGCGACGGCGTTGGAGGCGCACTGGGCCGGCAGGCTCGACGGCCATCTCGCCGAGCTGGCCTGGCACCACCTCGCGCTCGCGCCGTACGGGCATGCGGCGTCCGCTCGTGAGTGGGCGCTTCGCGCCGGCGCCGAGGCGGTGCGGCGGCTCGCCTTCGAGGAGGGTGTGCGGCTGTACCGGGCGGCCTTGGACGTCGCCGCCGCGTGGCCGGACGACGTGGAGCCGTGTCGCGCCCACCTCGCACTCGGGCGCGCGGCCTTCCTCTGCGGCGACCTGGGCACGGCCGTGTCCGCCGCCGTGGCCGCGGCGGGTCGTGCTCGGGACGCGGCTCGGCCGGATCTCGTCGCGGAGGCGGCGTTCGTACTGGAGCCGGTTCCCGACCCGGCGATCGGCGTGGTCCTCACCGAGCTGTGCGAGGAGGCGCTGGCCTCGGTCACGGAAGACGCGCTGCGGGCGCGGCTGCTGGCCTTGCGCAGCCATCTCGCCTTCTACGCCGGTGACCATGAGCTGACCCGGTCGGCGAGCGAGGCGGCCCTGGACCTGGCTCGTCGGGCCGGGGACACCGCGGCGCTGGTGGCCGCCCTGCGTGCCCGCCACGACGCCTGCCCCGGCCCGGCAGGGCGCGACGTGCGGCTGGCACTGGCCGACGAGATGGTGGTGCTGGCCGAGCGCACCAGCGATGCGCGCACCGCGATGTGGGGCAGGCTCTGGCGGATCGACGCGCTCGTGGAGGGGGGTGAGCTGGGCCGAGCCCGGGACGAGCTGGCGCCGTTGACGGTCGCCGTCGAGCGCGTCGGGGGCCCGGCGAGCGGGTGGCACCGCGACCGGGCCGAGGCGTGCGTCGCGCAGGCCCAGGGCCGGTTCGAGGACGCGCGGGCGGCGGCCGCCCGCGGGTTCGAGCGCATGCGGCTGATCGAGAGGTCGTCGGCGACCGGCGCCTTCCTGGGCACCCAGTGGGCGCTGGCCCGCCACGTCGGGGTCTCCGACGACGCCCTGTCGATGGCCCGAACGTGGGTCGAGCCACCACCGCGGTTCCGCACGATGGGCCGGGTGTCGCGCGCGTTCCTCCTGCTCCGCGCGGGATTCCCGGACGAGGCCGACGCCCAGTTCCGGCAGGCTGGTCCGCCGGAGGCGTGGTCGTGGCCGGTGTTCTTCACCGCGGTCGGCTCCACGCTGGCCGTCCTCGTCGCCGCAGGCCTGGACCGGCCGGACGAGCTGGTGGCGGCGATCGAGACGCTGGAGGCGTTCCGCGGCGAGCACGTCGTCGGCAGCGGGGTGAGCTACTGCGGTCCGGCCGAGCTCACCCTCGGGATCGGGGCCCTCGCCCAGGGCCGGCTCGACGACGCCGTCGCCGACCTGGACACCGCGGTGCGGCGGTGCGAGTGGGCCGGAGCCCCGGCCTTCCTGGCCGAGGCCGCCCACCACCTGGCCGCGGCCCTGGCGATCCGCTCCCGCCCGGGCGACCGTGAGCGTGCCCGGCGGTTCGCGCTCACCGGTGACCGGCTCGTCCGCTCTCTCGGGATGACCGCCTTCGCCGAACCGAGCGCGGAGCTGCTCCGGCGGCTCGGGCCGGGGGATGCCGGCCTGTCCGCGCGGGAGATGGAGGTGGCCGGACTGGTGGCCGAAGGACTCACCAACCGACAGATCGCCACTCGGTTGGTCATCTCCCAGCGCACGGCGGGCAATCACGTCGCGCACATCCTCACCAAGCTCGGGTTCACCACGCGCAGCCAGATCGCGGCGTGGAGGAGCACGACGATGAGCGATCCGACTCATGCCCGGCGCGGCGCGGCTCCCTAACGTCCCCGGTCAGCGGCCACCGTGGCCGCGGATCCGAGGAGGTTGACCACATGACCTACGTGACCGTCGTCGAGGACTCGCCCGCCGGAACCGTCGAGAACCTGGACAAGCTGATGAGCGACATCCTGCCCGAGCCGGACGGGCTGGCCGCCCGGTACGCGGGCACGGTCGGCGGCAAGCTCGCCATCGTGGCGATCTGGGAGTCCCGCGACCACGCCGAGACGTTCATGTCCACCCAGCTGGGCCCCGGACTGCGGCGACTGCTCGGCGCCGCCCCGGCGAGCCCCCCGCACACGCTCGGCATCGAGGTGGAGCACTACTACGTACGCTGATCGACGCCCTCCACCGAGGCCTTCGTACAGACCACGACACGGTCACGACCGACAGCAGCAGCGCGAAGCCGCGGACCGAAACCCTTCGGTGACGGGGACACGCTTCAGCTCGCTGTCCGGGCAGTGCCGAACGGCAGACGGTCGCCACCGCGCCCACTCCGGCGACGGCGAACGCGGTGGTGGCTGCCGGGATGTCAGCCGGTGTGCTCGGCTACCAGCCGAGCCAACGCGGCCGGGCTGCGCAGCGGGAGCAGGTGGTTGTCGCCGTCGATCGTTGCGACCCGCGCGTCGGGCAGGAGTCCGGCCAGGTGTGCGACGAGGTGGTGCGTGACAGGCGGGCTGTCGCCGCCCTGGACGAGCAGCACCGGGGCGTCGACCTTCGCGTCGAACGTCCACCTGCTCGCCGCACCGATCTCGTCGGCGAAGAAGAACGCGGACTCGCGGACCGCGCGGTCGAGCCCGTCCTCGCCGAGCGCGGCGGCCACGACGGCGCGGTGGTCGGGTCCGCAGACCAGATCCATGAACGCGTCGTAGGCGGAAGGGAGGTCCCCGGCCGCGGCGGCGCCGATCGCACCGCCGATGACGGGGGCCGCAGTGGCGTGCAGCGCGTCGAGATCAGCCGGGTCGGCCAGTGGGTCCAGCAGCGGTGGCTCGGCGAGGACGAGACCTCGGACCAGATCGGGACGGTCCGCCGCCAGCTGCAGGGCGATGGCCGAGCCCGACGAGTGCCCGACGACCGTCGCCGGCTGTCCGCCCAGCTCGTCGAGCAGCGCCGCGCAGTGCGCCGCGTGGTCGGCGAAGGAGAGCGCTCGGGTCGGGGTCGTCCCGTAGCCGGCGCGACGAACCGAGACGACACGCAGCGCGTCGAGCGCGGGCTCGGCGACGAGCCGATCGAACCAGGCACCGAAGACCCCGGCGTGCACGAGCAGCACGAGCGGGCCGTCACCCCCGCTGTCGGTCCAGGTGATCTCCCCGCCCGCCACCTGTAACCGGTGCTCGGGCGCGGTCTCGTCGGTGTAGAGGCGGATCTCGACTCCGTCGGGATCGCGAACGCCGACGAGGACGGCCCCGCCGGCGTGGCCGGTGAGCACCTCACCGTGCGGCTCGCCCATCTCGTCGAGACGGCGCTGCCATCCGGCGACCGCCGCGCGGTCGGGGACGGCCAGCGCCACAGCGTCGAAGCCGGACATCGCCGCCGCCCGTTCCGGATCGTGCCGCAGCGCGATCTGCACGCCGCTCGGATGGCCCAGGGCCACGCCGCGCAGGACGCCGTCCTCGACGAACTCGATCGCCGTCGTGAAGCCCAGGACGCGTTCGTACCAGGCGCCGCTGCGCGCCACATCCGTCACGGGCAGCTTGACATGGTGGACACCGCTGATCGCAGTCATCGGGACCTCAGTTCGTTGTAGTTGAACTCTAGAGCTAGAGTCCAACGTATGGCGAGTGACGTCAAGGGCGCTTCGCGCACACAACAGACCCAGGCCACGCGGCGCCGGATCGTCGACGCCGCGGCGGAGCTGTTCATCGCCGAGGGATACGCGGCCACCACGCTGGCGCAGGTCGCCCGACGGGCGGGAGTGGCCGTCCAGACGGTCTACTTCCACTTCGGCAACAAGCGCACCGTGCTCAAGGAGGCCGTCGACGTCGCGGCGGTCGGGGACGACGAGCCCGTCGCACTGCTCGAGCGGCCCTGGCTCGAACGGGTTCGGGCCGAACCCGACCCCCGACTGGTGATCGAACTATGGCTGGACAACAGCCGCACGATCATGGAGCGCGTCGGCCCGATCATGCGCGTCGTGCGCGACGCGGCCGCGACCGACCCGGAGATGGCCGCCCAGTGGAAGACGAACGCGGAACAGCGGGCCACGGCGTTCGGAGTGCTCGCGCAGCTCCTCGACGACCGTGCCGCCCTACGGGTGCCTCTCGACGAGGCCACCGACATCCTCTGCGCGCTGCTCGGCCTCGAGCTGCACAGCGTGCTCGTCGACCGCGGCTGGACCTCGGACCGCTGGCAGCGCTGGGTCACCGAGACTCTGGTCGCCACCCTGCTCCAGTGACGGAACGATTGCAGTGCAGTCACGAGCAGGGAACTCATGCAGTACCAGCGCCGTCTTGCCGGGCCGGTAGTGGCCGGCGGTGGCCATCCCGAACTCCGCGACCATCGTCGTGACGTTCACGATCGCGCCGTGACCGCGGGCGGCCATGCTCGCCACCAACGCTGCGACCAGCAGGTAGGGCGCTTCGACGTTGACCGCGAACACCTCGTCGATGTCCCCGGGCTTCGTGTCCGTGGTGGCGCCGAAGGGGAAGACGCCCGCGCTGTTGACCAGGACATCGACGTGGCCACCGCCCAACTCGGTCGCGCGTTCGGCGAGTAGCGCAATGCACGTCGCGCCTGTGGATGCCGTCATCCGAGGCCTCGTGCTCGTCCCCGCGGGTGGCAGGCGAAGACTGCGAGCGCCCCTGCGGCTGTGAACCCGGTGGCGACGAGGTTCGCGGCGTCGAAGCCCTGCAGCAAACCGGCTGGACCCGAGGGTAGTCCGGGTCGGGTCGCGATGATGGCGACGACGGTGGTGCCGATCGCAGAGCCGACGTAGCGAGCGGTGTTGTTGGCCCCGCTGCCCATCGCTGAGCGGCCTCGCGGCGCGCTCGCCACCGCCTCGCGGCCGAGCGCGGCGTTCACGACCCCGCTGGTGGCTCCGGCGAGGAGCAGGCCGGGGAGGTATCGCCAGGGTGAGGACTCGGGTGTCGCACCCAGCAGCAGTAACTGTCCGACGGCGACCACGACGAGTCCGGTCGCGAGCTGCATGCGCCCGCTCCAAATCGTCGGGAGGCGCCGGGCCAGCAACGAGGTGATCACGCCCGTCCCCGACCACGCCAGCAGCACCACCGCCGCGAGGACGGAGGAAGCGCCGAGCCCGCGGGCCATCACAGTCAGCAGGAACGACGTCGTGGCGATGATCCCTGCGCCGGTCGCGAACGCCCCGATGAGCGCGGCGAGGAAGGGCGGGGACCGGAAGAGCTCGGGATCGATCATCGGGAAGGGCCGGCGGTGCTCGACGACCAACCAGACCGCGAACAGCCCCAGCCCGCCGAACACGAGCACGAGCACGAGCGGGTGCGTGGGGCCGGTACGGGCCTCGACCAACCCGGTGAGCAGCGCCCCGATCGCCGCCGCGAACAGAACCACTCCCGGAATGTCGACGGGGCGGGGTCGCTCGGCGCGCGACTCGGCGAGCAGGAAGCGGGCGACGAGCGCGAGCGCGACGGCGAGCACCGCCTCAGCCCAGTACGACGCCGTCCAGCCCCCGAAGTGGGTCGCCCCGGCTGCCAGCAGTGGACCGACGGCGATGCCGGCGCCGAGCGCGGCGCCCCACACACCGCTGACCCTCCTGGCCTCGGGGCTGCCTGCCGGGAACGTGTGGCCGATCAGTCCGAGGCCGGCTGCGATGAGTGCCGCGCCGCCGACGCCGGCCGCGATCCGCCCCGCGACCAGCACGACCGTCGTCGGGGCGACGGCGCACACCACCGAGGCGGCGGCGAGCACGACGCTGCCCAGGACGAGCGCGCGGCGCCTGCCGAGGTCGTCGGCGATCGCGCCGCTCGCGAGCAGTGCGATCCCCAGGCCGATGCTCATGGAGCTGAGGATCCATGCTTGCCCCTCGGGCCCCGAATCCAGCGCGGAAGCGGTCGCGGGCAGCGTGGCCAGCGGCGTGGTGAAGGCGATGAGAGCGAGGAAGGTCGCCGCGGAGGCGACGATGACCGTGGCTCGATCCGTCTGCCGCATTTCATACACTCTCCGTCGGCGCCGCGCGCGGTGCAGCCTCGGCGACCGGTCGTCGCCACGCAGCGATGCGAATTCGATGCCTCATCGCAGAACCATCGAAACGGTTAGTCGTGGAGGTTTCAGACTCCGTCGCTCTCGCCACCGGCGCGACCCCGCGCTCAATCGCTGGATGCCTCCATCCACTCGAGCGATTCCGCTCGCTCTCCTGTCAGGAGATGAACCACCAGCGCCTCGATGGCTGCGCGCTGACTGATTCTGGTCTCCTCCGGAGGGGCGCATCTCCGTTCCGGACCGCGTGTGTAGACGAGATCGTTCGCGAGGGGCAGAAGGCCTCGCTCCGCGGCGGCGAAACTGATGCCGTCGTTGTGCCAGAGCACGCTGCTGCGCGGCCCGGGGCCCACGAGGATCGGGCCGTCGGGCCGAAGGGGAACGTCTTGGAGATCGACCTGGATGGCGGCGCCCTCCACCTCGGCTCGAGCCGAGATCTTCTGCAGTGTGTCGTCGAACCCGTCCACGCTGTCGACCACGGCCTCTGTCATGGCGGCGTCATCAGGGGCTTGGTAGCGGAGTGTCAGCCTTCCTCGCATCAGCGTGCTCGGAACGCGCCGTTCACGTCGCCGAAGGGATCCGCGTCGGCGAGCGAGTCGAAGGTGCCCTTGCCAAGCGCCTCGACCGCGGCCCGCCGGGCGAGTGAGTACGCGGCCTGGGCGATGGCCTGCCCGACGCTCACCCGGCGTACACCGGCCGCGCGCAGCTCGTCCACGCTCGGGGCCCCGGGACCGGCCATGACGTTGACCGGGAGGTCGACCCGGCTCGTGAGCTCCGACAGCGTGCCGAGGTCGAGTAGGCCGGGCACGAAGAGGGAGTCGGCGCCGGCGGCCGCGTAGGAACGGGCGCGGGCGACCACGTCGTCGAGTCGCCCGGCTTCGGGGCCGATGCCGGACAGGTAGACGTCGGTTCGAGCGTTGACGACCAACCCCGGAAGGCCTGCAGCAGAGGCGGCCTCTCGTGCAGCACGGATCCGGGCGTCCTGCTCCTGCGGTTCGAACAGCGGACCGCCCGGCGCGCGTGAGTCCTCGAGGTTGATGCCGACGGCACCGGCCTCGATCACCGCTGTCACGGTGCGCGCGACGTCATCCGTGTCGGGCCCGTAGCCGCCTTCGACGTCGGCCGAGACCGGGAGGTCGACCGAGGCCGCGATCCGCGAGACGGCGTCGATCATCTCCGCACGGGTGAGGTTCTGCCCGTCGGGGCGACCGAGGCTCCACGACACACCTGCGCTCGTGGTGGCGATCGCCCTGGCGCCGCCGGCGGCGATCAGTGCGGCGCTCGCGGCGTCCCAGGCGTTGGGGAGAACCAGCACGTCGTCGTCCTGGAGCAAACGCAGCGTGGCGGCCTTCGCACGCTGCTGATCGGTGAGCATTGTCGAACTTCCTTCGTTGAGTGGCGATTCAAGATCCATCTAAGAGCGGCTGCGGCGCGCCCGTCAAGCGGAAGCCGAAAAAACGCTGACTTGGCATTTCCGCGCGAGCGAGCGATCTTTACTTGGCTTTTCCAAGGCATCTCCGACTTGGGTTTTCCCTGCCAGCTCTCCCGAGACCTCCTGCACATTCCCGAGGTACGCTCGATCACATGTCCCACCAGCAGTCGCTGTTCTCTCCGATCCGCACCGCTGCGGTCGACTTCGAACGCACAGGCGGCCTGGACGTTGTCGTCGACGCGAGTTTCGGCGCGGCCGAACGCATCCAGCTCGATGAGAGGTCGTGGATCACCTACGTGCCCGGCTGGCTCTCCGGCGACGAGACGTTGATGCGTCACCTGATGACCCACGCCCCCTGGGAGCAGCGGTCGCGGTGGATGTACAACCGGGTGGTCCAGGAACCACGGCTGACCGCGGAGTATCCCGTCATCGCGGAGGCGCCCCACCCGGTGCTGCGCTACCTCACCGACGAGCTGTCCGAGCACTTCGGGGTGGCGTATTCGCGGCTGTGGATGAACTGGTATCGCGACAATGAGGACGGCACCAGCTGGCACGCCGACCGCCCCGTCAACAAGCTCGACGAGGTCGTGATCCCGGTGCTCAGCCTCGGCGCCACCCGCCGGTTCCTCATCAAGCCCGACGGCGGCGGCCGATCGACCGTGATCGTGACCCACGGCGGCGATCTGGTCGTGATGGGCGGTCGCTGCCAGAAGGACTACAAGCACTCAGTACCGAAGCAGCGGGCAGCGGCCGGCCCCCGCCTGAGCCTGAACTTCAGTCCGCGGCAGTCTCAGATCGCGTAGCGGTAGCTGATGCGATCGGCTGAGACGATGGCGTCGTCGGCGTCGACGAAGTCGACCCGCACCGGTTTGTCCTCGCCCACGGTGCGGCCGATCTCGGTGAGGCCGGTGCCGCTGGGCCGGTGGACGTCACCCCACTGTTGCAACGCCGCCAACACCAGCCGCATCTCCTTACCCGCCTGCGTGAGCTCATATCGGAAGCGGGTGCGCCGCCCGGGTTCCTTGTACGACTCCTTGGTCAGGAGCCCCTCATCCACCAGTCTGTTCAGGCGCTGAGCGAGGATGTCGGTCGCAATGCCCAGCACGTCCTGGAAGTCGGAGAAGCGCGAGACCCCGTTCAGGGCCGACTCGCACAGAATCCGCAACGTCCACTTGTCACCGACGATGCCGAGCACCCGGGCGATCGTGCAGACCCGCTCATCCTCCTGGCCGACAGGGTCCTGCTCCATGGCGGACTCCTCCACCACAGCCGAGTCGGGCGTCGTCATGCCTCGACGGTACTACCGCGGTTCAACACCGAATCTCGTCTCCTGGGCCGCCCAACGAAAGGTGCGCGATGACCACCAACCCTCGAGCGGAATCCGAGCCTGTGACGACGGCGTTCGCCCGCCTGCATGACGGGCCGACCCCGCTGTTGCTGCCCAACGCCTGGGACGTCACCTCGGCCCTCGCCTTCGTGCGCGCCGGATACTCGGCCATCGGCACCACCAGCTTCGGCGTCGCCGCGAGCGACGGCCGACCCGACGGCGGCCGCGCCACCCGCGACGCCAACCTCGCCCTGGCCGAGGCCCTGCGCCGCCTTCCGATCCCGCTGAGCATCGACATCGAGGACGGCTACCACGACGAACCCCCCGCCGTGGCCGACTACGTCGCCACCCT
The DNA here is from genome assembly GCF_039541715.1 of Pseudonocardia xishanensis. NCBI lineage: Bacteria > Bacillati > Actinomycetota > Actinomycetes > Pseudonocardiales > Pseudonocardiaceae > Pseudonocardia > Pseudonocardia xishanensis. The sequence goes on along the minus strand of NZ_BAABGT010000087.1, from coordinate 2,239 downwards.
CTCCCGCTCCGGAGTCGCGGGCATCAACATCGAGGACAGCAGCGCCGAAGTCCTCATCGACCCCGCACGACACGCCGCGAAGATCACCGCGATCAAAGATCGCCGCCCGGACCTGTTCGTCAACGCCAGGGTCGACACCTACTGGCTGGGCCAGGACGCCACACCGGAGCACACGCTCACCCGCGCGGAGGCCTACGTCCGCGCCGGTGCCGACGGGGTGTTCCTGCCCGGGCTCACCGACCCCGACACCCTCCGCTCGGCGACTCGAGCCCTACCCGTGCCGGTCAACACCCTCGTCGTCCCCGGTCTCACTCTCGCCGAGCTCGCCGAGCTCGGTGTACGGCGCGTCAGCACCGGCTCACTGCCCTACCGGGCGGCCCTCCACGCCGCCCTCGACGTCGCAGCAGCAACCCGCGACGGCCGCACCCCACCATCAGGGCTCCCCTACTCCGAACTCCAGGCCGCCCTCGTCGACCACGCCGCGCCGTAGCCCACTCGGCGCCCGAGAGTGCGCCAGGTCAACGCTGTTCGCTCGGCTCCGTCCACGCGAGAGGTACATGTCAACGAGACCATCGAGCGAGGCGAGGTCGGCCAATGCTCTTCGAATTCCGCGAACAGCAGGTCTTCCGCGAGCACTCTCTATTCGATCGAGCGACCGTCTCCGCGAGGACTGTTCATGAGCCCACACACTTCCACAGTCCCCGACTTGATCGGCTCGGGCGTTCGGATTCTGTTTGTGGGAGTCAACCCCAGCCTGAGCGCCGTAGCAACCCAGGCTCCGTTCGGTCGACGCGGGAACCGCTTCTATCCGGCGATGTACCGGGCGGGCATTCTCGATCGGAACATCGACGCATCGAGGGGAATGCGTCAGGTGGATCGAGAGTACCTCCTATGGCGAGGAATCGGGATCACCAGCCTCGTGCGACGAGCGACCGGTCAAGCAAACGAACTCCGTCCGGAAGAGCTCATTCAAGGGCGTCAAGCTCTGGCCCGGCTGGTGTGCACGGTCGACCCGAGTGTCGTTGCAGTGCTGGGCATCACCGCTTTTCGGATCGCATTCGAAGACCGGTCAGCCGAGCTGGGAAGGCAGCCCCACGATGTCTGCCAGACTCCTCTGTGGGTGCTTCCTAATCCTAGCGGCCGCAACCTGCGGGCTACTCTGGACGATATCGCCGAAGCTTTCCGCGAGGTGGCGGTTGCAGCTGGGATGGATGTCCTTCCTGCGTTTCCCCGGTAACGTCACGGCTGCCGCTGCGGGCCCTCCGTCAGCGCTGGAGCGCGGCGTCGCAGCCTGGCGTCGAGTAGCCCGCGCCGGCCAGGCCGGTACGTGCCGCAGGCAGGTACTGCCGGTGGCGGGTAGTCGAGCATCCTTGCTTTCCCGCCAACGCGGATCCAGGATCGAGGGCGTGACACACCGCGTCGTCGCTCTCGCTCTTCCGGGGTTGTTCACCTTCGACCTCAGTAGCGTCGTGCAGCTGTTCGGGCATCCACCTGAGCTCGAGTCGCATGCTGAGCCTCTCTACGATTTTTCCGTCTGCGGATCCGAGAGCGGTTCCGTGCGCACCGCGGACGGATTCGACCTGGTCGTGACCGGCGGCCTGGAGACACTGAGCGATGCGGACACGGTCGTAGTTCCGGGCTACGACAACGCCTGGGCCGCTGAGCCGGATGAGCCCGCGCTGAGAGCTCTGCGGCGGGCGGCCGATCGCGGCGCCAGGATGATGTCAGTCTGTGTGGGGGCATTCGCGCTCGGCCATGCCGGGATTCTCGACGGGCGACGAGCCACCACTCACTGGGCCGTCGTAGACCGGCTCGCTGACCAGTTCCCCGCTACCTCGGTGGTCTCTGATGTCCTCTACGTCGACGACGACCACGTGTTGACCTCGGCGGGCCTCGCCAGCGGGATCGACCTGAGCCTTCATGTCATCCGAGCCGACCACGGTGCTCAGGTCGCCGCAAGGCTGGCCCGGTGGAACGTGGTCGCTCCGCACCGGGACGGCGCCCAGGCACAGTTCATCGATATCGCCTTGCCGGACACGTCTCGGACGAGCATTGCATCCACCTGCGCATGGGCATTGGGCCGCCTCGACGGTCACCTCGACCTAGCCGACCTCGCCGCCCACGCCGGAATCTCTGAGAGGAGCCTCCTACGACGCTTTCACGACGAACTCGGTACCAGCTGTCCGGGGACGGCCTTTGGTGTCGGTCGGTGGACGACCTGACGTGTCGTTGGCCCGGG
>NZ_BAABGT010000086.1:0-88445 GCF_039541715.1 Pseudonocardia xishanensis | reverse complement strand
ATGTCCTTCCACGACGCCCCGGCCGCGCGCAGCGGGGCGTACCTCCTGATGTCCATCCAGGCCTCCACAGGCAGGATCACGGGTGACCCCCTCCGGGCTCGTCTGCTTGGCGGCTGACAAGCCCGGAGGGTGGTCCCTCCCTAAGCCGATCTTGGATCCGACGCGCCGGACCAACGACAGATCAGCTCGTACCTACAGCGACATCAGAACCCGTACGCGGACAACGGCGGCCTCGATGCTGGAGATGTTCCCCTCGAGGCGGCCGATCGCGCGCTGGTTCTGCTCGATGGAGTAGCGCAGCCTGCTGCGGGCCTGCACGTGGGAGCGCTCCAGACGCTCCAGGCGCGCCAGGTCGGCGTCGGCCTTGGCCTTGTCGAGCAGCAGCGGGTTGCCCGCCGCGAGCGCCTTGACCTCGTTGTAGGACAGGGCCGAGTCGCCGATGTCCTCGATCTCGCGCTGGTCGAGCCGCCCCCGCATGACCTGGGCGATGAAGGTCGCCTTCCTGCCGACGGTCTGCCAGGAGTAGGCGTCGAACGAGCCCTCGACGACGTAGCGGTACAGACCGATCTCCGAGTGCTGGTTGCCGCGGCGCAGGGCCCGGCCGTCTCGCTGCGCGAGGTCGGCCGGCCGCCAGGGACAGTCGAGGTGGTGCAAGGCGATCGCCCGGTCCTGCACGTTGGTGCCCACGCCCATCTTGGCGGTGCTGCCGACGAGCACCGAGACCCTCCCCGTCCGGCAGGCCTCGAACAGCTCGCCCTTCTCACGGTCGTTGCGGGCCTCGTGGATGAACCGGATCTGCTGTGCGGGGAGGCCTCGCTCGACCAGCAGCTCTCTCAGCGCCTCGTAGACGTTCCAGCGCTCGGGGTGCGGCGTGGACAGATCGCAGAACACGAGCTGGAGCGCACCGCGGACGGGTTGCTCGCGCGTCGACTTCTTCTCGTAGTAGACGTTGTCGCGGTTCTCCTGCCAGATCCTGGCGATCTCGTCGGCGGCGACGTCGATCTTCGACTCGCCGGGAGGGGCCTGTTGGCCGACGAGCCGCATGTCCAGCGCGGCCGCGCGGCCGTTGCTGGAGATCAGCAGCATGTTGTCCTGGTCCGGCTCGACGGCACGCTGCTGGACCTTTTCGGCCCGGGCGGCGAGCTCGACGATGTAGTCCTGCAGCTGCGGTGAGGGCGGGATGACGAACGTTCTCGGCGCCCGCTGGCCGTCCTCCGGGCGAGGCAACAGCTCGGGTCGGGGCAGCTTGAGGTCCTCGGCGGTCTTCACATCGCCGCTGACCCACCACATGCGGAGCAGCTCGGGGACGTTGTGGAACCGGGCGAAGCGTTGCTTGAGTCGGAAGCTCCCACCGTCTGGGGACAGCTCGACGTCGGTGGTCGACTGGCCGAACGTGGCCGCCCAGGTGTCGAAGTCGCGCACGCCGGCGGCGTCGAGAAGGTCCGGCCGCAGGTAGCGCTGCATCACGTGGGCCTCGGTGATGCTGTTGGCGATCGGCGTGGCCGTGGCGAGTGTCCCGACGCGGAGTCCGTGGCGGTTCCTCAGGTAGTGCAGCTTCATGTCCAGGTCGGTCGCCCGGTTCGAGCCCTCGATGGCGGCGCCCGGGATGTTGGAGACCGTCCGCAGGTTCTTGTAGTCGTGGGCCTCGTCGACGACGACGTAGTCGATTCCGGAGCGCTCGAAGGTGACCGCAGGGTCGTAGTCCCGGGCGAGCTTCTCCTTGATCCGCTCCTCGGCGCTGAGCAGCCGGGCCTCCATGCGCTTGGTCGACAGGCTGCGGATCCCCTCGGCCTTCTCCCGTTCCAGGGCGGCCCGCAGCTCGGCCAGCTCGTTGTCGAGGTAGGCACCTTGGGCCTCGGCCGTCATCGGGATCCGCTCGAACGCCGAGCGGGTCAGGATGACCGCGTCCCAGTCGCCGGTGGCGATGCGGGCGACGAACGCGCGCCGCCGGTCGCGGGTCAGATCGGCGCTGGATGCGGCCAGGACCTTGGCCTGGGGGTAGAGCTGTTGGAACTCCCGCGCCCACTGCTCCAACATGTGGTTGGGGATGACGATGGCCGGCTTGCGGATCATCTTCAGGCGCCGGAGCTCCATGACCCCCATGGCCATCTCGGCGGTCTTGCCTGCGCCGACCTCGTGGTAGAGCCCCACCGCCGGCTCGGAGATCATGCGCGCGACGGCGGCGACCTGGTGGGGGTTGGGCTCGAAGGTCAGTGCCAGACCGGGCAGCGAGAGCTCGACCTCGTCGTAGTTGCGCAGCACTAGGGAGTTGAAGCGGTCGTTGTAGACCCGCGCGAGGGTGACGGCCCGCTGTGGGTCCTCCCATACCCAGTCGCTGAAGCGCTCGGTGAGCTGGTCGGCCTTGGCCTGCGCTGCGACGGTTTTGGAGACGTTGAGCTTGCGGCGGATGCTCGTTGAGCCCTCGGGGGAGGTGTACTCGAACTCGTCGTGCACCGTGATCGGCTGCTGCTTGAGCAACGCGGACGCGATCTGTGGGGCGGAGAGATCCTCCGTGCCCCAGGTGCTGGTGGCGTTGATCCCGAAGTCGCGCCCCTTGACCAGCCACTGGGAGCCGTAGGGGTGTTCGACGGTCAGACTCGGGTCCTCCAGCGTCTCGCGGAGGAACTGCTCGACGTAGCGGCCGTCGATCCAGGACGCGCCGAACCGAGCGACGATGTCCTCCGGCGCGATGTCCGGTGGCACGACCTCCTCAAGGGCGGCGATGTTGGCCGCGAACCGGTCGTCGGTGGCTTCGGTGGCGGCCGCGCGGGCGAGCGCCAGCTTGTCCCTGACCTGACCGGAGAGGTACTCGGCGGCCGGGATGAGCGTGCCCGGTGCGGCCGGGTCGTCGAAGACGAGGCGGGCGAGACGTGCGCGTGCCTCGTCCGGTCCTACCCCCAGGAGTCGCGCGATCTCGTCGAGGTCGGCGCGTCCGTGGGTATCCATGCAGATCGCCAGCGCGTCCTCGGGGGAATCCGCACCGAGGCGCGGTGTCCGCGGGGCGACGACGCGCTGCGTGAAGATGTCGGCCTTGGTGGCCTGCTGGGATGTGGAGTCGAAGTTCTCGAGCGCGTAGACCAGCACGGAGTCCGGGTCGCTGCGGAAGCCGCCCTGCTTGGCCTGGATCCGCGCCAGGATCTCCTCGCCAGTCTCCGGGTGGGTCCGCCCGGTGCGGCGCCAGGTGAAACGGTTGAGGGGGCCGAACCGCTCGCTGTAGCCGTCGTAGCGGTCCTTGAGCTGCGCGCGGAGCTGGTCGATCTCCGCGGTGGGCTCCAGGGAGGCGGCCTCGGCCTCGAGGAGCGCGACGACGGTGTCGCGCAGGCCGAGCAGCTCGCGGAGCTCGGGGCGTTGGGTGCGCGGCACCGCGAACGGCTCGGCTGCCCCCTGGTTGATCTGGACGAATTCGTCGCCCTCGATCATCAGGTGGCCTGCGGGAAGTTCGGCGGACCGCGCCACGAGGGCGGCACGAGATGACGCCGAGACGGCCACGGTGGGGGAGTGGGCCAGTCCTGCGACGTGGGCGCGGGCGACCAGCAGCTCCAGCTTCTCGCGGAGCAGCTCGGCGGCCGGACGCTCGCTGATCACCGTAGGTTCGGCATCGCTGAACTGGCCACGCCCGACCGCCAAGGTCCCGCAGATCATCTCGGGGTGCTCGGCGAAGTAGGAGCTGATCCGGATCTCCTGCCCGTCGACGGCGACGAGCTGCGTCATCTCCCAGTCGTCAGGGACCGGCTCGGCGTCGGGCTCGCGTCGCCGGAGAACGAGGAGGTCGGTCACGACCGGGGTCCCCGCGGCACGTTGGTGCGCTGCTCGCGGGAGTCGGATCGCGCCGACCAAGTCGGCGAGCTCGGCCATCTCACGACGAGCTGCAGGGTTGGCCGCGTCGAGGGTGTAGCGCGAGGTGATGACGGCGACGAGCCCACCCGGGGCGGTCAGATGCAGGCTCTTGATCAAGAAGTGGTTGTGGATGGAGTGTCCGCCACGGTTGTATTGCCGGTCGGTCAGGACGGACTTTGCGAACGGCACGTTGCCGACGGTGAGGTCGAAGGCGCCCTCGGGGGCCGTGGTGTCGGCGAAGGACTCGCTGAGGATCTGCGCGTCCGGGTAGAGGGCCGCTGCGACCTGCGCAGTCGCGGCCTCCACCTCGACCCCGACCATCCGGGCCCCGTCCGGCGCAGCGGCGATGAAGTTGCCCGAGCCGCAGCCGGGCTCCAGTACCCGGCCCTCGGTGAACCCGAGCTCCTGGAGGGCACGCCAGATCGGCGCCACCAGACCGGGATCGGTGTAGTGCGCGTTGAGCGTGCTGCGGGCCGCCGACTTCCACTCGGCTTCGCTGAGCAGCGAGGCCAACTCCTCGCGGGCCCAGGCGAACTCAGAGCGCGCGGAGTCGAACACCTCGGGCACCGCACCCCAGCCCGACCAAGCGGCGATGATCCGCTGTTCTGCCTCGGTGGCCGGTCGCTCGTCCGTGCGCAGCGTGCGGAGGGTCCGCAGCGCAGCGATGTTCGCCCGGGTGCGAGCGACGGAGCCGGAAGGCACCAGCGGCTCAGTGCCGACAGGCCGGAACCGAGCTGGTGGCGTCACGGCCGACGGCCGGTGGACCTTTGCCTCAGGCAGCTCAGCAGCCTGGCGCTCCGAAGGCTCGCTGGGAGACCGACGGTCAGGGTCGGAGACTCTCGGGCCGGTACGAGGCTCCGTCGGTGCCTGAGCACTGATGACGCCTCTGATCCGGTCCCAGCGTGGCGAGTTCTGCGGATCCAGCTCCTCGGCCTGAGCGATGAGGTCGAGGGCCCGCTGTCGGTCACCGCCGTCGAACGCGACTCGCGCCTCGGCGGCGAGCTCGGCGGCGACCTCGGCTTCCTGAGCACGTTCGTCAGCGAGCTGCTCGTCCGTCTTGACCGTGCCGTCGAGCAGCTGCGGGTGCTCCCGCAGGTAGCGGTAGGCCCAGTCCCACTCCTCGCGGGTGGCGTCCCGGACGTGACCTTCGATGACGTAGCGGGCGGCGGCCTCAGGGCCGCCGCCCCCAGGCGCTCCGGGATGTCCGTAACGCGCCGCGTAGTCCTCCAACGCGCGCACCAGGGTCCGAGCCCGAGCCGGCTGATCGGCGGGAACCCGCGGTTCCTCCGGGCCGCGAGCGTTCTCGGCGGCTAGAGCCGAAGCGGTTCCCACGCTGCCCGGCGGCGCCGCGGGCTGCGGCGCGCTCAGGGTGAGTGTGGCGGCCAGGTCGCGGAGGTTCCTGCCCAGTGGATGCCCGCCGCTGCGCCCGACCCGCCCGTCCGGTCTGGAATAGGTGTGTCCGCACTTCACCGAGCTCAGCCCGAGGACGTCGAGCGCGTCCGCGAGGGCCTCCAGCTCGGCTGCCCGGTGACGTCGTTCGTCGGGAGTCAGCCGGGCCACGACCTGCTCGACGTGGCTGTCGAAGCGTTGCTCGCGAGTCGCCGAGTCCCTGAGCAGCTGGCTGGCCTGCATGGCGGCGGTCCAAGGGCCGGGGAGGACGGGATCGCGCTGCCAACCTGCGAGTCCGTCCTCAATGCCTTGCAGCGCCACCTCGGCCAGATGCGGAGCCAGGACACCACGGAAGTCGTCGTGGGCTCGGTACTGCGCGGCCAACGCCAAGTTCGCCAGGTCGACGCCGCGGTCACCCGTCGCACCGGGATCTCGGCGGTTGCCGCTGACGACGTTGAGCCGCTCGACCTCGGCCTTGGCCGCCTGGAGCTCCGGGTCGCCCTCACCCCGTTCCCACCGTGCGTAGACGACCTTGACCCGCTGCTGGATCAGGTCGTTCAGCTCGCGCTGGGACAACGCGCCGAACTCACCCGTGCTGACCAGACGCGGGTCATCGGACGAGAGCCGCGGCGACCACGAGGACTCCGTCGTGTGGAGTGGGACGGCTACCGGGGGGCGGAGTCCTCGATCAGGGGCGTCCACGGGTCCACCGGGGAGCTCTCCGCGAGCACCTCGGCCGCCTCCGGCTCCGGCGGGAGCAGGACCTGCTCGGCGAGGACCATCTCCCGAGCCCGTTGCCGAGCCGCGTTCAGACGACCGACCTTCTCCAGGTACGTCTCCCGCGCCGGGTCGTCCCCCGCCAGCTCCGTGCTCAAGTCGGTGATCTGGTCGGCCACCTCCAGGCCCAGCTCCGCGAAGAAGGTCTCCGGGCTCGCGATCTGGGCGTACCGGCTCGGCAGCCACCGCCGCCAGTGCGTCATCGCCTGCGCGCCGTACTCGTTCATCCTGGTCACTCCGGTCTCGTGGTTCGGTGCCATCGGAGCCCGACGCGGTCGGAGCCGGATCCGCAGTCTCGGACGCGGTGCCTCCGAAGAGGAAGTCCAACGCGAGCTGGTCCTCCGCCGGAGCTGGTCGCCGCCGTCGTCCAGGCACCTGCTGCCCCTCATCCCGCAGCGTAGGCCGCCGCGTGTCTGTGTCGTGGGATTACGCCGGGCTGTGCCCGGTCTCGATCGCCTCGTAGTCGAGGAAGTACGACTCGTGGGGCTCGTCGTGTCCGAGCGGGGTCGCCCCACTGCCCGTGCTGTGCATGCCGCCCTTGCAACCGCAGAAGGGACCGTTCTCGCTGCACAGCACGCCGAGCTGGTGGTCGAGGTGTTCGAAGTAGACGACCATCGCGTTGCCGTCTCCGGCGATCACCGCTTCCGCCCAGGACCGTCGTGCCGCCTCGAACCGCGCGATCGCCTCGGGATGCAGCCACCACTTGCGACACCAGTACGGGTAGCCCCCGGTCTGAGGGACCTTGCGCTCCAACAACAACGCGACGTTGTCGCGGACCCAGGTGACCAGACGACGCATGTCCAGGCCGATCTCGACGTCACTGTCCGGGGCCGCAGCGTCCGGCGGCGCGGGCAGGTCGCCATCCCCTGCCCCGTCGGTGCGGTCGTCGGGGATCGGGCCGGGGACGAGGCTGAAGTGCTCCTCGACGTCGTCGAGGGCGCTGGCGAACTCCTCGACGCGGTCCTCGAGGTCGCTGACCCGTTCAGCCAGCGCAGCGTGGTCACCACGTTGGCGCGCGACCAACGCGACCAGCTCCGGGTCACGTCGTCCCGTCGGCTCCTCGTCGGGGTGCGCGCTCATCGCGGCGCCCGAAGGGCGTCCTGCTGAGCCAGGATCCGGGAGAGAGGGTTGTCGCGCCCCAGGGAGGCGATCGCCGCCTCCCGGACCTGCGCGCTGGCCTCGGCGGCGAACCCGGAGATCGTGTCGGCGTCTCGCTCGGCGTACCAGGGCATGAGGTCGATCAAGCCCGGCTTGCGGCCGGAGGAGATCAGGACGGCCTTCGTCTTGGGCAGGGCGGCGACGTCGGCGGCGGACAGGATGCGGTCGCGCCGGGTGGACAGGGTCGAGGAGGACCCGCCCTTGCCTCGCTGATCGGAGTAGGTGGGGACGTCGTGGTCTCCGATGAGCCGAGACACGTGCTCGCAGAACTCCGGGTCGTGTACGCCGGCCCCGATGAGCTTGATGGTGGCCGCCGACCACAGCTTGTCCATCCCGGAGCGTCCCCAGATCGCCACCCCTTGCTGGTAGGACTGCAGGAAGCTGGTGACCTGGATGGACATGCTGCCGAAGTAGCTGTAGAGGTCGGGCAGGTTGCGGATCGGGCAGATGTTCGCCGCCTCGTCGAGCACTGCGCGTACCGGCGGGTCCACCCGCCCGCCCCGCGCGGTGGCCGCGGCCGCGGTCGTTCGCAGAAGGTGATCCACCAGCGCTGCGACGACCGGGGCACCGGTGCCCGCGCCCTCCCGGGTGAGGAGGTAGAGCGTGTCGCGAGGAACCGGGTGTCCGTAGTCGTCCTGCTCGTAACCGACGACGAAGCGCCACGGGTCGAGCTCCTCGACCCGGTTGACGTGAGGCGCCTCGATCCAGGTCGCGGGGGGCGTGACGTAGCGGGCGACCGCCTCGGACTCCAGGCAGCTGATCGCGGTCAGGGCCGTTTCGTACAGGCCGCCACGCTGGTCGGACGGTGCCTCGATGGTTCCCTGCAGACCCGTGGCTATGTCGGTCATCCCGGCGGCCCGGAGCAGGGCGACGGGTTCCTCGCTACGCGTGGCGAGCCACTGCCTGACGTCGCGCAGGCTGTAGGCGGGCCCGCTCGCGGCCGCCGCCACGATCAGCTGGCCGAGCAGCCGCTCAGCGCCCTTGGTGAAGTACGGATCGGCGCGTTCATGCCCGGCTCCCACGGTCTGGGAGAAGTGCGTGACCAGGAACTGTGCGTCTGCCATGTCACGGATCCCGGCGAGCGGGTTCCACCACCAGGTCTGGGCCACGCCCGCGATGCGCTGCGGGTCGAGGACGAACACCCGTCCCAGCTCCGCGCGCAGCCCGATCGTCAGGGTGTAGACGTCGACCTTGTTGCTCGTCGTGATGACCGGGCCGGGCGCCGACAGCACTGCCGGGACGACGACGGCCGAGGTCTTGTTCGACCGTGGGCCCGCGATCTCGAGGAGCACGTCCTCCTCCGAGGCATAGAGCTGCTCGGAACCGAGCCTGCCCAGGCGCAGGCCCAGATCCCTCTCCGTCACCGAGGTGTCGGACAGAGACGGGCGCAACTGGACAGCACGTCGACGCGCTCCACCGCCGTACATGTCGCGGTAGTCGCGGCGGCGAGCCAACGACCTGCTGGGGCTTCCGTCCGTGGCGGCGCGGCGGGCGGCCCAGAGCCCGAGCAGTACTACGACGGACAGCACCGGCAGACACAACAGACCGAGAGCGCCCCAGAAGATCCACCGCGAGCCGTCAGCGCCGATCAGCGGGTCCAGGGTGCCGCCCCCAGACGCCTGTAGGAGCGCGGTCACGGTCGCCGAGCCGAAGGCGGGAGGGACGAACCCGTAGCCTGCGGCGGCCTGGCCGGCCAGCCAGAGGACGACGCTGACCAGCAGGCCGGTCCCGAGCACGGCGAGCAGCACGAGCGGGGCGGCGATCTCGCGGAGCAGGAACGGGGAGCGGGCGTTCACGGCGTGGCCCGGCGCCAGGCCTGGTCGGTGTCGTAGAGCTGCCGTTCGGTCGGTACCAGGCTCATCGCCACCGGCAGCCCCATCCGCTCACCCGACTTGATCAGGTACTTGCCGCGGCCGGGATGGGCGGTGCCCGAGACCCACGTCGGCGGCGCCGCCCACGAGCGCACCATGCCGCTCTCCTGAGCGGTCAACGGTGCGATGCGTCGGATCCCGTCGAGCTCCTTGTCGGCCATCCCACCGAGAACCATGACGCCGTTTCGGGAGGCCATGCCTCTCGCCTTGGCCCGGTCGGCTTCCGTCGGGAGAGCCTCAAGGTCGTCGAGCGAGTGGGTGACCTGCGCGGAGATCTCTCCGCGGTGCCGGCCGAGGCGAGTGACCCGGTCGGAGCGTTCCACCAGCCCCGGAGCGACTCGCAGCGCCCGCCACAGCTCGTCCTGAACGCGGAAGATGTTCCGCCGGCGCCCGAGCGCTGCCGAGCCGTCGATCACCGCGGCGGCCCAGGCCCAGGAGGACAGCATCGCGGCCGCGACGACCTCGTCGTCGTCATCGTCGAGCGCGGAGATGTCGAGGGACAGGGCCGGAGTGTCGATGTCGGCCTCGACGGAGGACCGGCGGTCGAAGATGCCGCGGATCGCCCCCGCACAGAGCAGACCGAGGGTGTTGAGCAGGTCGCGGGCGTCGCGACGGAACATGGTCTCCGTCTCGCACGCGGCGATGCTCAGCAGCTCTGCGGGCGGATTGGTGAGCACACGTACGACGTCGGGGATCGTGGGCTCGCCGGTGGGGTCCGCCGAGACGGCCAGGTCAAGAGCGACGTCGAGCAGTCTCCGCTCGGTCACCGCGATCTCGGAGCGACGGACGATGACGACGAGGGCCTCCAGCAGGGACAACCGTCGGGCCCGGATGGTCTCCTCCAGCCGGGCCCGTTCTTGGCCGGAGCTCTGCGCGAGGGCGCTCCGTAGCGGGCCCGCATCGAGGGGATTCAGAGAGTGGAGGCCACGCCCGATCCGCCAGACGCGCCCGCCGAGGTGATCGACCAGTGCGGTGTACTCGCCCTTGACGTCTCCAGGGACGACCGCGCTGAAGCCGAAGCTCACCAGCCCCACCATGAGCCTCTTGACGATTGTGGACTTCCCGATGCCGGGCTGCCCCTGGATCCACATGCCGGTGTTGGAGACCAGCCCCTCACGCAGCCACTCGGACGGATCGAGCCCGATCGGCTCGGCGGTGTGCATGTGGCGCCCGATCGGCACGCCCGGTGTGGCCGCGCCCGAGCTGACCGCGAACGGGAACAGCCCGCACACCTGCTGGGTGGTTCCCTGATAGAGGACGCCGCCTTCGACGTTCGCCGCGCGCCCGCCGCCCGGGGTCGTCCAGCCCCAGCTGCGCGGCACGGGGCGAGAGCGGTAGTGGGTGCCGGGGTCATCAGCACTCGGGGCGGCGGCCGGGCGCAGGCGCGCACCGGCCACCGACCCTGGCGGAGCCACACCGTTGGGCGAGGCCGAAGTCGGATCGACGGTGGCGGTCATCGGCGTGCCCTTCGTGCCAGTTCGACGGGATCGAGGCCGAACCCGAGCGCGGCGGCGAAGCCGGCCATCTGCGCGCCGCGCAGACGACGGAGCCGCAGCTTCGACTGACCCGCGCGCTGTTCGACGTCGGCGGTCGCCGCCGGGACCAACTCTTCTCGAGCGACCGTCGTCGACACGTAGAGGCAGAAGCGGCCCACCCCGGCGCCCTCGGCCTCCTCACGGGCGCTCTGTAGCGCCCGAGCGAAGTCGTCGCGCTCCCGTTGGGTCTCGTCCCGTTTGGTGCGCTTCGCCCAGGCCCGGCGGACCTGGGTGTTGGTGATCTCGCGCTCGACCTCGTCGGCGGCCGCGCCGGCCGAGTAGGGCTCGTAAAGCATCGTGACGCGGCGAGGGAAGGGGCCAGGGGCGAGTAGCGGGGTCAGTACGCGGTCGACGACTGCCTGTCGGGGCGCCTCGCTCAGCGCCCAGGCGACCGAGATACCGGAGTCGTGGCGCCAGTGATCCCATGCCTCGTTCGCCCGGATCGGGCCGGCCTCTCCCCAGATCAGCAGCTCGGAGTCGCCCGAAGGAAGTCGCGTGACGTCGCCCCGGCTGGCCGGGTCGTAGGCGATCCGCAAGCGTCCGGTCAGCCACGCCGCGGTTGCGCGGCCGAGGACGGCGACTCCCGCCATGCTGAGGCTCGCCTCGAGCCCGGGGAGCCAGCGAGTGACCTCGGCGACAGCCTCCATCAAGTCCTGTGGCCGCGGCGTCGCGCGAGAGGGGTCGAAGGTGATCGCGACTCGGGTGTCGACATCGGCGCTGGTCGCGGGCGTCGCGTCGACCAGCTCCGCCATCACGTCATGCGCTGCCTGCGGTGCAGAGGGATCGAGTCGTGACGAGACGTAGTCGCGCAGGGTGGTGCCGCCCGACGGCGCGGTGTCGACGGTGACCGCGATATGGCGGACCATGCGCTGGTACCCGAGGTCGGCCAGGAACGCGCCCCAGGACGCGACCCAGGCGTCTGCCTGCGCGCGGTCGGCCAGGTCCAACCCGACCGGACTGACACGGACGACTGCGGTCAGCCATCCGGTGCGTCGATCCCACAGCAGGCCCTGCTTCCCGCCTCGACCGTCGTCGGTCGAGAGCGGCACGAGCGGGGCCATGGGCCCGGGGAGGTCATGTCGGCGAGGGTGGTCGGTCAGCATCCCTCCGGAGAGCTCGTGCCACCCCGCGGAGCGGGATCTGCTGAACCGGATACGTCGGATCACGACGTCCGACAACGACTGGCCGCCCACCTTCACCAGTACGGCGACCAGGATCAACGCCGAGATCAGCGCTGCGATGAGCGCGACCTGGGCCGAGACGTAGGCGAGCATGATCGGCACCATGACCGCGACGAACAGGGTCAGGCTCTGGCCCGGCCCCAGCCGCCCGATCCCGAACCCTCGGGCGCGACGCCAGTTGCCGTACGTGCGTGGCGCCGCCTCGAGGCTCATCGCTGCTCACCGCCCTGTGTGAAGCCGTCGGCAGCGGTCTGCCCGGCCTGCTGGGCTCCTCGGGCGACGGCGGCACCGGCGGCGGCCGCTGCTCCAGCAGGTCCCGCCGCGGCGGCTACGCCGCCACCGCCGCTTGCCGCGGCTCCTCCTCCGGCGGCCCCGCCGCCTGTGGCCCCCGCGGCTGGAGCGGTTGCTCCACCGGGGGAGGCACCTGCCGCCCCGCTGCCCGCGGCCCCGCCGCCGGCGGAGCTCCCGCCCCCGCCGCCCCCGCCTGCGGATCCGCTCCCCGACGCTGAATCCGCGCTTCCGGGACCTGCGGTCAGCGCCCGCGAGGACCCTCCTGGTTGACCGGCGCCAGACGGTGCCGAACCCGGCCCGGTCATCTCCATCCCTCGCGCCGAACGGAGCGCGGCCATCGACGCAGCCCCACTGGCGCCGGCTGCCAGGGCGGACCCGACCCCACCACCTCCGGACGCGCTGACCTGGGTCCACGAGAAGAAGCGCATCATCGCTGGCATGGCCACAATGGCCAGGACGATGACCATGATCCCGGTCATGATCGTTGTGAAGTCCTGGCCGTTGCCGAGCAGCTGGAACCCGATGGCGTAGATGACGGCGGCCATAGGCTTGTAGAGGACGAGCGAGATGGCCCACGGCAGCATGCGGTTGAGCCACACCTTCGTCGAGTCGTTGATCGAGCCGGAAGCAGCGACCGGGAGCAGCACGGCGAGCACCATCAGCCCGGCCTGTCGGATGAAGCCCAGTACCCACTGGATCAGTGCGAGGAAGGCCAACAGGCCTGCGGTGATCAGCAGCAGGAAGGAGTTCTGGACTGCCCCGGGGGTCAACGCGCCGCCGATCCGCTCGGCGAACCCGCCCATCGAGCTCTCGACCAACCACTGTGAGAACTCGTCGCCGGCCTTGATCGCAGCCGACATCACCGCCAACCCGAGCAGGCTGACCACCGCGTAGCGGAACAGGCCTAGCCCGACGTTGACTGCCGGATCCTTCTTGCGCGACAACATCATCCGGATGGCCTGGACGAAGATGGAGCCGGTCAGCATGGCGATGATGACCGGGGTGAGGTACTGCTGCAGGTTGCGGACGGTGCTGTTGTCCGGGTCGACCGATGCGGTCTGCACCCACCAGGTCATCGCGTCGCCCACGAGCCGCCCCGCGGCCTCGGCAGCGCTGTTCGCGATGTCGTCGAACGCGGAGGCGGCCGCGGCCTGGGCCTTGCAGGTGATGTCAAAGGTTCCGCAGTCAGGCACCGGGGCCTCCCAGGGGCGCGAAGCCGTCGATCACGGTCACGAACTGGGGACGACTCAGCGGAACCTGCATCCGCCAGTCGCCATCGACCCACTGCATCGTTCGCTCCATCTGCGCGTAGCCCCGCATCGCGCTGGTCTGGGGGGTCTCCGCAGCGATCGAGACGACCACGACGTCCCCGGTGGGATCTCCGGACAGCCGGTAGGCGAAGCGGGCCGCTGCGGTATTGGCGGCGTTCTCGGAGCTGACCTCCGCTCGTGCGGCGGCGATCGTCCCCTCGACGTCCCCGAGCGTCTGCATGCGGGCCGTCGCTTCGTACACGGCAGGTCCCGCCGAGGACGACAGCCGCGTGCTGATGTTGATCGCGGCGAGGGCGGCACCGAGGGCGTCGTGGGTGAAACCCATCGCGACACCGGATGAGTCTTGGCGAGACGGACCGTGCAGGGCCGAGACGGGTACCGGCTGTCCGCTTACCCGCTGCCAGCTGATGTCGCTGTCCGCCGTGGGGGCCTGCCCGGGCGGGGGAGCGTGCGCGCCGCGGTCGTCGCTCCGCCCGAGGAGAAAGGCGATCGATGCGATGACGAGTACGACGACGACTGCGAGCGAGAGAAGCACGCCGCGCCGTCGGCGGGACGGGCGACGGCGCGTGTCCGCGCCCTCGTTCATGATGAAGCTCATCGGCTGGAGGCTCCCGGGGAGAGGGGGGTCGGGCCGGACGGAGGTCAGACGACGACGGAGACCAGCCCGGCGGCGGTGGCGACCAACGCCAGGCCGCCGAACACCCAGACCGTGCTCGATACACCTTCGATCGCCAGCTGGTTACGGTTTCGCCGACCCAAGATCATCATTCCGCCGCAGATCATCAGCCCTGCGACACCCGAGACCAGGCATCCCCACTTGATCCACGCCAGGATGGTGTTGGTGAGGTCGCCGAGTCCTGGTGGAGCCTCCGGCCCCGGGTTCGGAATGGCGGCGGCGAGGAACGCGTGCAGCATGACGAGATCTCCTAGTAGCGGTCCGGCCTGCCGGCCGGGACAGGTGTGGGGTGGATCGGGACGCGGCCCGGTTCGGGTGGTCGCATCGCCGACAGCAGAGGCGCAACTTCGTCGACAAGGTGGCGCATCGCGCTTACGAACCCCCGCCAAGAGCGGGGGATGTCCGTGCCGGGCCGGAGGAGTTCTGTGGCAACGGTCAGTGGGTCGTCGAGGCTTCGCCAGTCGGCCACGAACGGAACGGTGACGATCGCGGTCACCACGCCCTCAGTCATCCGCAGCCGCGTCTTGACATGCGATGACGATGACCCGGGGATGTCCTCGACAACGGCTAGCACCGGGGGCGGTTGGTCGTGTGACACCGCGGCCAAGGCACGCTGGGCGTTTCCGATGGAGTGCATCGTCGAGCGACACACCAGAATCTCGACGGGAGCGCCGCCGCGGTAGATCCGCGAGTCCTCGCCGTGCAGCGCAGACGCGATCGTCGTCGTGCCCACGCCTCCCGCCGCCCCGGCGATGCGTGGCCGATCAGTCTCTGCAGCCATCGAGTCTCACCCGCCGCTCTAGTACAGATTAGGTCGCCATGAGACTATACAGTTGTGGCTGCCGAGACTACCTCTGAGTCGACATGGAGTTGCGTCGCGTGAACTACAGCGAGAACTACCGCGAGAGGGCACGCGGACGCCACTGGGTCGGCGGTATCGCCGCGGTGGCGATCGGCGCGGCCGTCGTGGTCGGTGCGTACTTCATCGGCCAGGAGTCGCGCACGGTGCCCGTCGTCGAACCGGCGGCATCACCTGCCGGTCCCAAGGCCGCTGTGGCCTGGCCTGCGGTCGCAAGTCCGGATCCAGTCCTCAGCGCGACCTCCTGGCTGCACGCTTACCGCACAGTGACTGCGCAGGACGCTGCAGCCAGTGCCTGGATCGACCGTGTGATGCCAGTCGTCACGGGTCAACTCGCTGACTCATACGAGCAGGCTCGAGAAGGGTCGAGCGGGGCGCGCTGGGCGGAGTTCCAGGAGCGCGGATGCGTCACCACAGTCGAGGACGCGGGCGGCGTGATCCCTGACGAGGCCCCCCGAAGCGAGACGGTGGTCAACGTTCAGGTGAGCGGTCGCGTCACCACGATCTGTGCGGATCGTCAGGCGCCCCCGACGCCGGACGAGACCCTCGGGGCGACGCTCTCCTTGGAGAGGGGAGAGGACGGGCTGTGGCGTGTCAGTAGGCGCTTGTACTGATTGAGGGTGTTCGTCATCTATACGAGTGGCTAGCGTTCCACGCCGATGAGTCAGAGCGCTAGAGGGCCGGTGCGAAGCTGAGCCGCGGCCCGCAGAGCCTCCTCGGCTCCCAGAAGGTGGCCGACGGCGGGGGGCGCGTCGAGATCCGCCATCGCCTGCACGCACGCGGCCGCGGCAGCGGTGAGCGCCTGCCGTAGCTGCGAGCGCAGCTCGTCGGCACTCCACTCCTGGCGCACTCGGGATGCCGCGGTGTCGAACTGTGCTGTCGCGGCATCCGATGCCAGCCGGCGCAGGGTGGCCCACTCGTGGAACGGAGTGCCGCGCAGGGCGCCCAGCAGTTCGTCTGGCGAGGTGGCCTGAACGGGGATCGAGGTCACGTCTCCTCCGGGGGGTGGCGATGTGCGACCGAGTGTGGAGAGTCGGCTCGGCGAGCCGACACGGCGTGCTGCCATGACTGCGCCGGGCCGCTCGGGCGGCTGAGCCGCGACTGTCGCCAGCTCCGTCATGTGGCGACCTCGTCTCGTCGACTGACGCTGTGGGAATCAACTGTATGCGCCAGGACGCTAGCGAGTGGAACCAACTGTTGCAAGATCAGGGCTCGTCTTGTGGCTCACACGCTGCCCGTGCAGGCCCTGCGGCTACCGCCGCAGCACCATGAAAAGCCAGGTGTCGGGATGGTCGACGCATAAGAGCGTAGCCATCGGCTGGTCGAGCGGGGTGAATGCTGGGGAATCAACTGTTGCTCTCGGCGGTTCGTGTCGTACTCTGATCGCAACTTCACGGCGCGACCGGCGTTGCGCACGATGGAAACACTTGTAGCCCCGATGGGGTGATGAAGGGGAGACACGAGTGGTGGCAGCTTTCGCAGATCGGCTGAACCGGGTCTTCCGTGCCTTCCCACAGACACGCGGCGGGGCGCACCTGGAGGCCCGCGAGTGGAGCAACGAGCAGGTCTCGCGAGCCGCGGAGGAGGTCTACGGGCGTTCCTTGATCAAGCGGCAGCACCTTCGTCTGTTGAGGTCCGGAGAGCGACCGAGGCCGTCCATCGAGACCGCCTCCGCCATCGCCCGGGCCTTCGAGCTCCTCTCCCGAGATGAGGCACATCCCGGCGATGCGAGCGCGATCGCGTCCTACCTGACGCTGGATCAGGACGAGGTGTCAGCGGAGGACAGCGCGAACATCGCGGATCTCCGGGAGCGGCTGAGCCGGCCCGACATGGAGTCCGTGATCCAGGAGGCGATGCGGGCCAGCGGCGTCGAGAGCATCGCCTTCCGGGCCCGCGGGCTCTCGCCCGAGTCGCTCAAGGCGGTCCTCGGCATCATCGAGCACTCCAGGACGCTGGAGGGCCTCGACGACGACCGGAACCACCCCGACAAGGGTCAGCCGTAGCGCTTCTTTCGAGAGGCCAGGAAGTCATGCAAGGAGACCTCGGCGTCGGACCCCCGAGGGGCGTGTACCTCGAAGCCGCCGGCGCCGCCGGTACGCGCACGGGTCAGCGCCTGGTTAGCCGAGGACACCAGATCCTTCGTCGTCAGGCCGCTGACGGGGAACTCGGCGCACCCCACAGCAGCGGAGAACGAGTCAGGGGAGGGGCCACCGTCAGCATGCTCGACCTCAACCGCCTCCACCGCTCCGATGAACTTCCGGGCGAGTTGCTCGAGATCCTGCTCGGCCGCCGAGGGAACCAACACGGCGAAGTCGTGACGCCCGAACCGCCCCAGCAGATCATCAGGCCCAGCGACTTCGAGCAAGCCCAGGCTGATGCTGCTCAGCGCCTCGTCGGCCGCGCGGCGACCACGAGAGGTCGCGAACGCGCGGAATCCCACGAGGTCGATGAGGAGCAGGGCAGCCGGCTGTCGGCGGCGTGCACACTCGCGGAGCTCCCGTCGGGCACGCCGGTGCCATGCTGCGCTGTTGAGGAGCCCACGGTCGCCGTCGGTGCTCTGCTCGATCTGCTGGACCGCGTAGAAGCGGTGAAGCAGCAGGACCAGGGGCAGGAGCATCACCGCCATCCAGGGAGAGGATCCGGCCAGGGTCGTCGCGAGGATCCCGCCCAGTCCGATGGTGCCGAGCTCCAGAACGTTCTCCGCCCCCGTCCCGATCGCATCCCTGAGGGTGAGATCCGGTCGGGACAACGGGATCACCAGGACCACCAGCCCGGTATTGATCAGCCAATACACGGCCAGCGCCCCAAGGACGACACCCAGTCTCGGGAGATCGGACACCCCCTCGGCGAGTTGAACTCCGCCCGTCTGCAGCACGGCGGCCGTTCCGAGGCACGCCAGCATCGAGGTGGCCCGCGAGTAGAGGCCGCGGTAGGCGAGGTTCCCCGCCGGGCGCAGCGCCCTCGTCCAGTGATGAGTGAGCATGACGAAGGTGGCGGTGGAGCTCAGAGCGCCTGGAAGCAACAGCGCAGCGGAGACCGTCCAGGCCGAGGTGATGTCGAAGTACCCGATGTCACCTGCCGGACGCAGGGTGTTGGTCGCCTCACGCCGGTTTGCCTCGATGTCCGCGACCACCTCGGTGTGAACCACCCCGAGCGCGACGAGCAGACCGGCGAGGAGCAGCTCCCGGCTCGACACCTGCAGGTCGGTCCACAGCAGGGCGGTCAGTGTGAACGCCGCGCTGATGATCAGCAACACCAGACACAGGACCGGCGCGCTCTGCTGCCACAGCGGCCAGGTCGCCGGCCTGCGCCAGGAACCCCGCTCACGAGGCGATCGATCCTGCTCGCCGCTCACCGCGGCCTCAGCTCGCACAACTCGCGACTCACTCCCCCGACGGCAGGTGCTCAAGATCACCGGAAGATCCACTGTAGCTTTCCGGGTATTCGGAAATTCGGGGGATCCTGAGATGGGCCGAACGGTGGCACATGCAGCGGGTGAACAGGGGGAGGTACTGCCGGCGTGGTCCGAGGCGCTGCAGCACTGCGTCAAGGTCCTGACCGAGAAGGACCTCCTTACATCGGGACCCTTCGACCTCGACACGTTCATCGCCCGACTCGAGCGCCACGAGGGGCGCCGCATCCACATGACGCCCATCCAGCAACCTGCGGGCGCACGGAGCAGCATCTGCGGACTCTCGGTCCTCCGGCCGGACAAGTACGCCGTCTACTACATCGACTCGCACTCCTCGCTCCACCAGAGCCACAACAAGCTGCACGAGCTCGCCCACCAGATCCTCGGCCACAACCGGCCCGGCAACGCCGGCGGGACGGACGCGCAGGAGCAGGAGGCGGACGCCATGGCGGCCGTGCTCCTGGGCTCCTGGCGGGAACCTCCGCCGCCGCGGTGGGCGACAACCTCGGACGTCCAGCTCAACGCCGACCGAACCATCGACGTACTGCTCAAACGTGGGGCTCGCCCCGTCGTTCTCCCGCTCCTTGCATCGATCGTCCTCGCGGGACTCTGCTCGCTCCCCGCGATGGCAGACCTGATCGGCCGAAGCACGCACGGGCTCCCGTACGCCGCGACGTTGCTGCCGTTCCTGTTCGCCGGCCTCGCCGGCACCTTGCTGTTCGCACTCGCGAGGCGTGCCGCCCCGATGTCATGGATCGTGGGAGTGCCCCCTACCGCTGCAGGGCTGCTGATCGCTCTGTGCCAGATCGTGATCGGCGAGGCGCCGTCCGTCGAGGAGCCCCGCCCAGAGACTCTGGCGCAGACCGAGGTGGCAGCCCTCGTCGTGGTCACGACGGTTGCGGTCGGCCTCAGCGCTGCGATGCTGGCAGCGAACACGATGCCGTTCCTCGGCTACATCAGGCGCCGAACGGATCGCCTCGCTGCGATCCTCATCGCCTTCGGCCTCTTGACCGCAGGCTTCGGTGGACTCCTTCAGGCAGCCCTCCTCCTGGGCGGTGGGCTGACGGACTCGACACAGAGGGCGAACCTCACCGCGGTGTCGCTCATCATCGTCAGCGGTCCGGTCATCGCCGCGGCGGGCGTCGCAGCGAGGGCAGCGGTCGATGTCTCGCGCCCGCTGCGGCGGCTGGCCAGGTCCTACGTGAGCTACCGGCGGCTACGCCCACTGGCAGCGTTCCTCGGGGAGGCCGCACCTCAGTGGCGGCAAGGAGTCGAACAGAACCGCTGGCAGGACGCGCGGCGACTCCGGCCGGCACAACTCCAAGCGCGCCTCTACCAGCGTGTGATCATGCTCAGAGACGCCTCCTGGACCCTGCTCGGCGTGATCGACGATCACGTAGTCGATCACGCCGTCGACTTCGCGACCCGGTGCCACAGCCGGCCCGGCAGGAAGCACCAGGTGGAAGCAACGGCAGAGGCATGCTGGCTCGCCTGCGCGTTCGAGCGAGCAGCGCGGCCAGGGGCAGCCACTGAGCAGCTCGTCATCGTCGAAGACGCCCGCGACACGACCCTCGGCGACCTCGCCGAAGAAGCGAAGTTCCTGGAGTCAGTGGCGAGAGCACTGCGACGTCGCCGGCTGATCCGCAGCTTCCTCGACGAGCACGCCGCTCGGCCGCCCGAACCCGAGAAGGCCCCGGCATGACCCGACCCGTCTGCATCTCACAGCGACTCACACCTTCAGAGGAGCGCTTCACGGTGACCAGCCCAGCGATCATTGATCTCGACTCGCACTCTGAAGCGAGCCGTGGCCGTGCCGCCGCGCGGTGCACACCTCGGGAGATGCGGCCACACCCCAACAGACCCGGCCGACCCCACTCCGCGAGCCCACGGACCGCCAGCGACCTGAAGAGAGCAGCATGAGCGACCGCGCCCCCGAGGAGCACAAGCCCGGCATCGACCTCGCGGTCCCCGCCGCCCTGTTCGATGACCCGGCCCTGGAACGCGGTTGGCGGGCCCGGATCCGGTCGGCGCGCATGACCCTGCCCGCGTCCGCGCTCGATGACCCGAGCCGCAGCGTCTATGCCAGCAACGGCAGCGGGACCTACGAGGTCTACGTGTGGGACCGCAGCCGCGCAGAGCACCGCCAGGTGACCGACCGGCCCAAAGGCACCGTCGAGGCTGCGATCAGCGCCGACGGCGAGCACGTGTGGTGGTTCGCAGACACCGACGGCGACGAGTTCGGTCACTGGATGCGGGAGTCCTTCAGCGCTGGCGAGGGCGCCGCGGAGCCCGCGCTCGCAGAGATCCCCGACGGGTATCCCTCCGGCATCTGCGTTGGTCTGACGACCGCGGTGGTCGGCATCATCAACGACGACGACGGCTTCGGCATCTGGGCTGGCAAGCCGGGCGAGGACGCTCGACGGATCTACGCGCACGAGGACGGCATGCTCGACTGCCTGTCCCGTGACGAGACCCTCGTCGCCTTCCGGCACGCCGAGCACGGCGACTCCCGCAATCCCGGAATCCGGGTGCTGAGCCCGGACGGAACCTCTGTCGCCGAGCAGCGCGATGAGGGCAAGCCACTGAACCCACTCGGCTGGGCACCCACCGCGGGCGACCAGCGACTGCTCGTGCAGCACGAGCGCAACGGCAGGCCTGAGCTTCTCCTCTGGGACGTCGGCACGGGAACCCAGACACCGCTGGAGATCGAACTCCCTGGTGAGCTCAGCGGAAGCTGGTATCCGGACGGTCGGGCGCTGCTGATCGTCCAGAACCACGCCGGTCGAGGGCAGCTGCACCGGTACGAGCTCGCCTCGGGCGCCCTCGAGAAGCTGCCGACAACACCCGGGTGCATCTCCGCAGCCCAGGCCCGTCCCGACGGCAGCGTGGAGTACGGCTGGTCCTCCGCTGCCCACCCTTCTGCCATCCGACGTTGCGACGGCCAGGACGACGAGCGCCTGCTCGACGCCGGGGACGCGGTCGGACCTTCGTCCGTGCCGGTCGAGGATGTCTGGATCGACGGCCCGGGCGGGAGGATCCACACCTTCATCTCGCGGCCCGAGAACCTCGCCGACGGCCCACAGCCGACCGTCTTTTATCTCCACGGTGGGCCGCACATGGCCGACGAGGACAGGTACGACGCGATGCGTGCGGCCTGGATCGACGCGGGATTCGTCGTCGTGAACCTCAACTACCGCGGGTCGAGCGGCTACGGCCAGGCTTGGCGGGACGCCATCATCGGCAGGCCTGGGCTCACTGAACTCGAGGACCTCGCCGCGGTGCAGGACTGGTGTGACGCGCGGGGGATCTCAGACCGGCCGCGTTCACTCGTCGTCGGCTTCTCCTGGGGCGGCTATCTCTCGCTGCTCGCCGTCGGTACACAGCCTGAGCGCTGGGCCGCCGGTATCGCCGGTGTTCCGATCGCCGACTACGTCACGGCCTACGAGGACGAGGCGCCGCCGTTCAAGGCGATGGACCGCGCGCTGTTCGGGGGGGCCCCGGAGGACCTACCGCAGCGCTACGCGGACTCGTCTCCGATCACCTACAGCCAGCAGGTCGAGGCTCCCGTCCTCGTCCTCGCGGGTGCTAACGACCCGCGGTGCCCGATCAGACAGATCGACAACTACCTGCGGGTGCTTGAGGCGAGGGGCCAGCGGCCCCACGTCTGCAGGGACGACGCCGGGCACGGCCCGACCGTCAACGAGACCGTCGAGAAGTTCACCGCGGCGGGCATCGCGTTCGCGCAGTCGCACGTGCTCTCCGGGGGCTGAGCTCACCAGGTCCAGTTGCGCATCGCGGGTCTCCTGCTCGGGGTGGTCGGGGTGGTCGGGGTGTGGCTGGGCGTGGGGGGTGGTCACCAGGTCCAGTTGCGCATCGCGGGTCTCCTGCTCGGGGTGGTCGGGGTGTGGCTGGGCGTGGGGGGTGGTCACCAGGTCCAGTTGCGCATCGCGGGTCTCCTGCTCGGGGTGGTCGGGGTGGTCGGGGTGTGGCTGGGCGTGGGGGGTGGTCACCAGGTCCAGTTGCGCATCGCGGATCTCCTGTTCGGGTTTGTCAGGAAATGGCAGGAGCGGGGATTACCAGGTCCAGTTGCGCACGATGTCCTCCAAACTCAGATCGTCCGCCGGAGAGCAGCGGGGGATTCGGGCGATGGATGTCGATTACCTACGGCCAGGTCCAGTTGCGCATCGTTTACTCCTTTCGTTGCTGAGCGATCGCCATCGTGTCGGCGGCTGCCGCCGCGACCCGAGCTGTCACTGCATCTGCCCTAGTCAGCGGGGGTTTAGGCGCGTCTCCGTCGGCTCGTTGCTGGATGCTGCACATAGCTTCAGGCCTCGACCCCGTCCTGGCACATAGACCAACTCGGGAAGAATCTTGGGCCGAACGGCCTAACGTCGAGCGCCAGATGAACGGTCACGTTCTGCAATGAGTTACTCGTGACAAATGGAGTGACACGCACGAACGGGTGACTCTGGCGCGTTGATTCGGTCGGTTTCTGCGATGCGTTCGTCGAGCATTCAGCCTCCCCGATCGCGGACGGGGCGCCAGCACATCGGCCCCGTGTCGCTCGGTAAACGACAGGGATTCACCCAAGGAGACGGCCGATGACCTCGAACGTGTGACGTTCCTGTGGCACAGCGTTTCGAACCTGTGCCGCTACCGTTGGCGTGCGGAAGCTGCCGAAGGCTTCACGGGAAGCTGGAGGGTGAAGGGTGGCAGCCGCTGCCAGGCGAGACCGAACGGGCTCCCCGTCCGCCTGGGCGCTCTGGAGGATGCCCCCCCGGGCGCTCGCCCTCATCGTCACCGCGGAGCTCGTCGCGGTCCTCGGCCTGATCGCCAACGCGATGGTCGGCCCGCCGCCGACATGGGCGGACGGGCTCACCGCCCTCATGCTCGTCGTCGGAGGGATCGTCCATACGGAGATCGCGCGCTGGGGCGAGCGAACCCGCCGCAAAGTCACGCCGGTCAGGCACATCGACCTCACCTCGGTGTGGACGTTCTCCAGCGCCCTCATCCTGCCCACAGAGATCGCCTGCGGTGTCGTCCTGGCCACCTATGCCTATGTCCATGCTCGCGTGCTGCGGCCAAGCCGCACCCCGATCTACCGCCAGCTCTACAGCACCTCGACCGTGCTGCTCTCCGTCCAGGCGGTCGGGCTCCTGCTTCGGCTGACGAGCCCGCCGAGCCTTGTTGCGGGCTGGGGGATGACGCTGCTGCCCGCCAGCGCGGTGCTCTACACGCTGGTGAACTCCTCGCTCATCGTCGCCGTGATCGTGCTCGCGACGCCGGAGGCGACAGTGCGGGCGGTCGTCGGGCGGGGCAGCGAAGTGGCTGTCGAGCTGGCGACTCTCGTCGTCGGGACCTTCTTCGCGGTCGTGGTGACGCTGTTCGGCCTGCTCGGGCTCGTCGTGGCGCTACCCGCCACACTGCTCCTGCAGTGGGCCATCCTGGACTGGCAGCTCGCCGCCCAGGCAGGCATCGACGAACGCGTCGGCCTGCACAACGCCGCTGCCTGGTATAAGCAGGCCAAGCACCTGCTGTCGCGAACCAACCAGCACACCGGCGTGTCCGCTGCCCTGGTCGTCGAGCTGGACCAGGGCGCTGAGATCGAGAAGACCTACGGGCGCGAGCTCAACACGGACGCGCTCAGGGTGGTCGCCGAGGCGATCCTCGATGTCACAACCAGGCGTGACGCAGTCGGCTGGTTCGGAGAGTCGATGTTCGCTCTCGTCGTGCCCGACACGGACGGCCGTTCGTTGGCAATGCGGATCCATAGCGCCGTCGCCCGCCGACCAGTACTTCTGCACACGCCCGACGGGCCTCTTACTGTGGCGCTCACCGTGACCATCGGCGTCGCCGAGGCCCCCCGACACGGACGAACGGCCACCGCAGTCCTCGAGGCGGCCGAGGTCGCTCTGGACCGAGCACGGAAGAAGGGGAGGGGCAGCCAGCACTTCACCGACGAGGCCATCTGACCAGCAACGAGGCACACCGGGGGACGCCTTGGCACGACGACAGACGACAGAGGGCCGACGGCTCACGGCGGTGTTCAGAGTCCGCGAGTTCACCGGGTTGTGGTCTGCCGAGCTCGTGTCGATCGTCGGTGATCAGCTCGCCCGCATCGCGTTCTCCGTCATCGTCTACGAGCGCACCGGTTCCGCGGCGTGGTCAGCACTCGTCTACGCACTCACCTTCTTCCCGGCTCTTCTCGGGGGAGTCCTGCTGGGCTGGGTCGCCGACCGCTACCCCCGGCGGCGCGTGATGATCGCCAGCGACCTCCTGCGCGTCCTTCTGGTCGTCCCGATGGCCATCCCGGGGATCCCCCTCGTCGCGCTCGGCGCCCTGATCGTCCTCACCGTCCTGCTCGCCACCCCGCACACCTCCGCGCAGGGCGCCCTGCTGCCCGAGGTCCTGCCGGGAGACCTCCTCGAGCGCGGGTTCGCCGTCCGGCAGATCACCAACCAGACCGCCCAGATCGTCGGCTTCGCCGGGGGCGGAGCGCTCCTTGCCCTCATCGATGCGCGCGTCGCGCTGTTGGTCAACGCCCTGACCTTCGCGGTGTCCGCGGGACTCCTCTGGGCACTGGTCAGGCCCCGGCCCGCGCCTGTGAGCGAGCAGGAGGATGCGGGGGAGGGCTGGACCACGAAGATCCGTGAAGGCTTGCACGTCGTGTTCGGTGATCGTGCACTTCGCACGCTGGTCATAGTGATCTGGCTGGGCGCCTGCTACATCGCTCCCGAAGGGCTAGCAGTCCCCATCGCCAGCATGTACGACGCCGGGCCGCTTGCGCTCGGGCTGCTCATGGCTTCAATCCCTGCAGGCAGCGTTCTCGGAGCCTTCGCCTCCACCCGCTGGATCTCTCCCGAGCGCCGGGAGCGTGCCATCGTCCCGTGTGCCGTCGTCGCAGGGATCCCTCTGATCTTCACCGTCGTCGCCCCGAACATCTGGGTCGCGATCCTGCTGTGGGTGGTGACCGGAGCGTTCTTCGCCGCGAGTCTGGTGCAGGCCCAGGCGAGCTTCGTACGCGCTGCTCCTGCCGCGGTTCGCGGCCGCGCGACCGGGCTCGCGGCATCAGGACTGGTCGCCGCACAGGGCGTCGGGGTCCTCATCGGCGGCCTCGTCGCCGAGGAGCTCTCGCCCACGGCCGCCGTGTCCGTCGTCGGGGCAGGAACCGTCCTCGGGCTGCTCGCGGTCGCGATCAGCCGCGGGGGCCGCGCACTTCGCCGCGAGGTGACCGAAGACGACTCCCGATGAGGCAGGTCAGGGACTATCGCGCGCCCCGATCATTCGCGGCCGGCTTCACCACGTCGTCGCGGATGAGCCGCGTCAAGAACCTGTTGATCTCGATCTGCTGGTTCGAACTCATGCCCGCGTCAGGGGCGTGGGAGATGTGCAAGACCTTGGCCTGCCGCATGGCTTCCCGCAGCTCCAGCCTCGAGTCGACCAGAGCCACGACGTCGGGCTCGTCCCGGAGGAGGTACGCGACCGGGACCTGGAACACGCCCGCCAAGGCTTCCAGAACGCGGATCGTCGGGTTGTCCTTGACCCCGCGGCGCAGCTCCGAGAGGTGGCTCTCAGACACCTCGGCGCCGGCCTCGCGGATCAGCGCGACGGCCTGCTTGACGGTGAGCTTGCGCCCGTCCTCCGCACGGACCATCTCGAACAGATGGCTGATCTTCTCGCTCAACGTCCGCTGAAGAGTGTTGCCGTCCACCATCTTCCTTGCGACCTCTCGACTCGGCCTTGCCGCCACCCGTGGAACGATCTCCGCGAGCCCGGTGCTCCCCACACAAGGCCGAGGTGAGGAACGAGGGGGCACGTAGATCCTCGCGAGCGAGTCTGACAGTCCCGTCCTCCTGGGGCCTGCTCGACAACGTCGCGCTGGCTCACTAGGGCGGGGTGACCCGGGCCGGTGCGGCCCGGGTCAGATCTCAACGGCAGCTTGATCATCCGCCCACCGGGCAGAGCCGAGCGGACGTGCTCAGCCCGACAGGCTGCCGTTGCGGTGGGCGTTCGGAGCACGGCGCCGAAGGTTCGGGGGCGCCGAACGAGGGGCTGGGACGACCTGCACCGTGATGGCGATCGGCTGCATGGCCGCGGTGCGGGCGCGCTCCTTGTATTTCAACGCCCGCATCTTGCGACGGTGATCGAGGACCGTCCGGACGACCTCGTTGCGATGCTCGGACTTCTGCGGCATCACGTTCGAGACCATGCTGGCCAACAGCATGAGGATCATGATGAGCGCGCTCACCGTCGCGGTCACGCCGACGTGCAGATGCCCCGTGTAGGTGGCGTAGGTGTAGGCGAAGACGACACCGCCGCCGCCGAGAGTGGCCGGAACTTTCCAGCGCCTGATCTTGTTATCGCCGCTCACGAGGCCGCCTTCGCGGCGTGGAGGCCGCGCGACGCGGTCTGGCGGCCGACGGTGTAGGGCGCATCGATGGTCCCGCGCGCAACCATCTTCTCCACCCGCTTGCGGAGACGGTGCATGTGTCCCTCGACAGCGCGGGTGGTGATGCCGAGCTTCTCCGCGATCTCCGCCTGGTTGTACCCGGTCAGGATCAACCTGCAGATCATGCGTGCTTCGGGCGAACCGACCCGCAGGATGCGCCGCAGCGTGTCGGTGTCGACCGCCATCGCTTCGGGCGACGGACTCAACGCGCGCAGCTCCACGCCGAGAACCTCGGGGGTGTGGCCGTAGCCGTACTCCTCCAGGCGGGACGCGCGTTCGCGCGACCACCGCCGATACACACCCGGGAACGCGATCTTGCACGCTCCGATGAAGTAGGTGTGCAGAGAGCTGCGCTCCGGGTTCCACTCCCGATCCGCCAGCGACTCGTGGAACAACACGATGGCGTTCGCGATGGTCTCGAGAGCGAGCTCGTCCCGGTCCTCCGGCGAGGTGTGCAGCACCCGACGCTCATCGGCGGTCGCGAACACCGGCGCGCGAGATCCGACGCCGCACCACGTGAAGATGCGCCCGTCCCGGAGTGCTGCTCGCAGGACGCGCATCCCGTATCGACGCAGCTCGTCGATCAGCAAGTCGTACCGCACGCCCTTCATCCCAGCCTCGTAGATGGACTGGATGAGGACCATCTCCTCCGACCTGGCCCGGCGGTGCGGCGACTCCCCGCCGGACGGCGACCGACCACCGGGCGCCGTCCCCGACGATCCATCGTGATCCTTCAAGAACACACACCACCCGGTAAGGAGATTCCGCCGCAACCATTAAATCAGAGAGCAAGCCCGGTCGTAGCCGCGCCAACCTCCGTCAAACTCATAACGCGTCCGTGCTCCTCACCCCACGAACTTTCTTCGGCAAGGCGGTGACATGGACTTTCGCGGAGCTGACGTCCTCTGAGAGGCCCTGCGAGCCATGTTGCCCGAGAGCCCACGACGACCTGGGCGGGCAACGGCCAGATCATGCCCCTCAGGTCCAGCCGTAGGCTCCCGCTGGGGCAGGCCTGCCGCGGGGCGAGCCTCGAAGAAGGGGGCGAGCACAAGCATGGGGTCGATCCACGAGGTGATCGAGGCGCTGCGGCAGGAGCCGACGAACTCCGAACGCGGCACGAAGTTCGAACAGCTCATGGTGCGCTACTTCCAGCTCGACCCGCTGCTGTCCCAGCAGTACGACGAGGTGTCGCGCTGGATCGACTGGCCCGGGCGCGACGGCAAGGCCGACACCGGGATCGACCTCGTCGCCCGGGCCCGCGACACGGGTGAGTACACGGCCGTGCAGTGCAAGTTCTACGAGCCGACCACGACACTGGCCAAGAGCGACATCGACTCGTTCTTCACCGCGTCCGGGAAGAAGCCGTTCACCAACCGCATCATCATCTCCACCACCGACAAGTGGGGAAAGAACGCCGAAGACGCCCTTGAGGACCAGACACTGCCGGTGCAGCGCATCGGACTCGCCGAGATCGCCGACTCCCCCGTCGACTGGGACATCGCCTGGCCCGCGGAGGGACTAACGATCGAGCTGTCCGAGGCCCGGCGTCACGAGCCCCGCGAGCACCAGAAGCAGGCCATCGACAAGGTCTTCGCCGGCTTCGCCGCCGGCCACGACCGCGGCAAGCTGATCATGGCCTGCGGCACCGGGAAGACCTTCACCGCGCTGAAGATCGCCGAGCGCGCCGCCGCCGAGAACGGCGGCTCCGCGCGGATCCTGTTTGCGGTCCCATCCATCTCACTGCTCTCGCAGACCCTGCGCGAGTGGACTGCCCAAACCCAGCTCGACCTGCGCGCCTTCGCTGTCTGCTCCGACACCAAGGTCTCCCGCGCCGCCGAGGACATCGACACCCACGACGTCGCCATCCCGGTCACCACCAGCCCGGAGCGACTCACCCAGGAGATGGGGCACCGCAAGCGGGCCAAGGGTCTCACCGTGGTGTTCACGACCTACCAGTCCCTGCCCGTCGTGTCCGGCGCGCAGAAGCAGGGCGTGGACCCGTTCGACCTGGTCATCTGCGACGAGGCCCACCGCACGACCGGGGTCACTGTGGCCGGGGCGGACGAGTCCAACTTCGTCCGCGTCCACGACGCCGACTTCCTGCGTGCCACCCGCCGGCTCTACATGACCGCCACTCCGCGGATCTTCGACGAGAACGTGAAGGCCAAGGCCGACGAGGTCTCCGCCGAGCTCGCCTCGATGGACGACGAGACGGTCTACGGCCCGGAGTTCCACCGACTGTCCTTCGGCGACGCGGTCGAGCGCGGGCTGCTCACCGACTACAAGGTCCTCGTCCTCACCGTCGACGAAGAGCTCGTCGCCGCACCCCTACAGGCCCAGTTCGCCGGCAGCGGTGGAGAGCTGCGCCTCGACGACGCCACGAAGATCGTCGGCTGCTGGAACGGGCTCGCGAAACGGGCCGGGCGCGCCCCCGACGGCAGCGGCTTTCCGGCCGGAGCCCCACCGATGCGCCGCGCCGTCGCCTTCGCCCAGGACATCGCCTCCTCCAAGAAGGTCAAAGACCTCTTCCCTCGCGTCGTCGACGCCTATCGCGACCTACTCGCCGAGTCTGAGAACGACGGCAACGAGGTCAACACAACCAACGTCGACCTCTCCTGCGAGGTCGATCACGTCGACGGCACCTTCAACGCCCTGAAGCGCAACGAGAAGCTGCGCTGGCTCAAGGCTCCCGTCCCCGAAGGCGAATGCCGCATCCTGACCAACGCGCGATGTCTGTCCGAAGGCGTCGACGTCCCCGCCCTCGACGCGGTGCTCTTCCTACACCCACGGTCCAGCGTCGTCGACGTCGTGCAGTCCGTCGGCCGGGTCATGCGCAAGTCCAAGGACAAGGACTACGGCTACATCATCCTTCCCGTCGCCGTCCCCGCCGGCGTCTCACCCTCGCAAGCTCTCTCCGACAACCGCCGATTCAGGGTCGTCTGGCAGGTTCTCAACGCGTTGCGCGCGCACGACGACCGCTTCAACGCCATGGTCAACTCCATCGCGTTGAACACCACCGAGCCCGGCGTAGGGAAGGGTCGGGGCAGCGACGCCATCCTCGGCGGCCACATCGGTGCCACCAGCGACAGCGCCGAAACAGCCGCTGGCGAAGGCGACACCAGCACCGACCAGAAGCCGGAGTCCACAGACACCGGAACGCAGCTCGCCACTCAGATGGCGCTGTTCTCACTGTCTGAATGGCAGGAGGCGATCTTCGCCCGGATCGTGGACAAGGTCGGCACCCGCACCTACTGGGAAGACTGGGCACGCGACGTCGCGGACATCGCAGCGGCCCTCATCACCCGCATCACCACGATTCTCGACGGCGCTGACGAGCGCGTCACGACAGGATTCGAGCAATTCCTTCGGGGACTCAGGGACAACCTCAACGACTCCATCAGCCCGGACGACGCGATTAGCATGCTGGCTCAGCATCTGATCACAAAGCCGGTCTTTGATGCGCTATTTGCGGGCCACGAGTTCGCCGACTACAACCCCGTCTCCAAGGTCATGGAGGCCATGCTCGAACGCCTGGGCGACGCTGGACTCGGTGCTGAGACAGCCCACCTGGAGGGCTTTTACGCCTCCGTGCGAGTCCGGGCTTCTGAGGTCACTACTCCCGAGGGGAAACAACAGGTCATCGCTGAT
Source organism: Pseudonocardia xishanensis (assembly GCF_039541715.1). Lineage (NCBI taxonomy): Bacteria > Bacillati > Actinomycetota > Actinomycetes > Pseudonocardiales > Pseudonocardiaceae > Pseudonocardia > Pseudonocardia xishanensis. The sequence continues at coordinate 58,091 of NZ_BAABGT010000086.1, read as the reverse complement.
CTGTACGAGAAGTTCTTCAAGATTGGATTCGCCAAGCAGGCGAAAGCGCTCGGCATCGTCTATACCCCGACAGAGATCGTTGACTTCATTCTCCGCGCAGCTGACGCAGCGTCTCGTGACGCCTTTGGTCGCGGACTGTCCGACAAGGAGGTGTATCTCCTCGACCCCTTCACCGGGACTGGCACATTCATTACTCGACTGCTTCAGTCCGGACTCATCGCGCCGAGCGACCTTGCCCGCAAGTACGCCAATGAGCTGTTCGCCAACGAGATCATGCTCCTGGCCTACTATATCGCAGCGGTGAACATTGAGTCCACATATCACGCCCTCATGGGCGCGGGATACGAGCCGTTTCAGGGGATCGTCCTTGCCGACACTTTCCAGATCACTGAAGACGGCGATACTATGGATGCGGTCATGTTCCCGCAGAATAACGACCGGATTCAGCGCGAGTTGGCGGCACCGATCAACGTAATCGTCGGGAATCCGCCCTACTCGGCCGGTCAGGCCTCAGCAAACGACTTCAATGCGAATGTCAAGTACCCGACGCTCGACAAGCGTATCACTGACACGTACGCCAAGCGCTCAACGGCACAGCTCAAGAACAGTCTCTATAACTCCTATCTTCGCGCGTTCCGATGGGCTACTGACCGCATCGGAGATCAGGGAGTCGTCGCATTCGTCTCAAACGGCGACTGGGTCGACGGCAATACAGCCGACGGTATCAGGCTTTCGCTGGTGCATGAGTACAGTCGGATCTACGTGTACAACCTTCGCGGCAATCAGCGGACTGCGGGCGAGCTTTCCCGCAAAGAAGGCGGGAAGGTATTCGGATCGGGTAGCCGCAATACTGTCGCAGTCTTCATTGGAGTAAAAGACCCTCGCCAGGCAGGGCCCTGCGTACTGAACTATTACGCAGTCGACGATTACCTCACGCGCGAGCAGAAGCTCGACGAGGTGAAGTCAGCGCGGCTTGATTCAGTCGCGTGGGAATCGATCACTCCGAACGCTCACGGGGACTGGACCGGACAGCGAAGCGACGAGTTCCACACCTGGCCTGCACTAGGCGCGAAGTCGGGTGGTGGCCCGCGAGTCTTCGCGCAGTACTCCGCCGGGCTCAAAACCAGCCGGGACAGTTGGTGCTATAACTCCTCAGCGATCGAGTTGCAAGCGAACATCCGCCGGACAATAGCTAATTACAATGCAGAGGCGGTGCGCATCGAGAAGATGCGTGAGAATGAAGCCGCCCTGCCGTCGGTGGATGCACTCCTTCGCCCTGACTCGACACAGTTCAGCTGGGACCGTGTTAACAAGCGGCAAGTGATGCAGGGTGTCAAGATCGAATTTCAGTCGGACGCGATGCGCCTTGGAACGTATCGCCCGTTCTTTGAGCAACACGTGTACTTCGATCAGCGGCAGCAGCTCAACAACTGTACGTATCAGCTACCTACCATGTTCCCGACAAGGGCACACGAAAACCTTGGCTTCTATGTCGTTGGGGCGGGGTCCGATGTGCCCTTCTCGGCGCTCATCCTAAGATCGCAGCCCGATCTCCATGTGACTGGAGCTGGAAGTGGGGGACAGTTCTTCCCGCGGTGGACCTACGTAAAGGTTCGGCCTGACGACGACAGTTTGCCGTTCGATCTCGGACCAGGTGAAATCGACCAGTACGGCTACCGTCGAGTCGACAACGTCACAGACGCAATCCTTGAAATGCATCGGAACGCGCTGAACGCAGAATTTATCACGAAGGACGACATATTCTACGCGGTATATGGACTTCTGCACGACCCCGGCTATCGAGAGGCGTATGAAGCTGACCTGCGAAAGATAATTCCGCGGGTCCCGGTGCCGGACACCCTTGCCCGGTTTGAGCAGCTCGCTACTGCGGGCCGCGAGTTAGCCAACCTGCATCTGAACTTCGACTCCGTTGATCCTTATCCGTTGCAGGTGCAGCTGAAATCCGGGGTTGATATGTCGGATCGACAAGCCTGGCGTGTGACGAAGATGAAGTGGCGTCAAAAAGGTGACAGCACCTCAATTGCCTACAACGCGATGATCACCATCAGTGGGATTCCGGAAGCTGCTGAGCGATACCAAATTGGATCACGTAGCGCCATTGGCTGGATCTTGGACCGGTACCAGCTAAAGGTTGATAGAGCGTCTGGGATCGTAAATGATCCCAACGAGCTGTGTGATGAGCGCAATGATCCTCGCTACATCGTAACGCTCATTCAACGAGTCGTGACAGTTGCTGTGGAAACGATGAAGGTCGTCGACGGGCTGGCCGAATCACCCTGAGCGAGGTGCAGCGGCGACAGGTTTGGCCGGACAAGGCTATACGGGCAAGCGAGAGTCGCATCGGAGCAAACGGTGTGTCGGCCTGCGCGACAGGTCCGCTCGAACTGGAGCTACGAGGTTGGTAACACTGATGTGCGTGAGCTCGAATTATCCAGTGTGAGAACGCGGAGGAGTGCCGCTCCTCAGCGGCGAGCAAGGCGGGGTCGGCCGACCTTCAACCATGCGGCTGCGTGGGCCACGCTGGACCAGCTCGAGGGCAGCATCACTACCCTCGACCCGGCAAGGGCTCGTCTCGGCCGTCGCCAGATCGCGAAGCTGAGGCACGACGTCCAGGCACTTCTCGCAGGTCTCGAGTCCCTCGACGAGTCAGAGCGGCGCAGGTCTCAGTGGGTGTGGATCGAGCGCCGAGTCATGCAGGCGCAGATCGATGTCGAGGCTCTCATCGGGGCCGCTCGGGTCGCGACACCAGCTCAGCGCGAGCCGATCCCCGGGGAAGAGCCAGCTCGGCTCAGGGCGAGAGCCGAGCGGGCTCAGGCGAAGGCAGCTGCCCGGCTGCGGCAGCCCGAACCGGCACAGCCACACACACCGGCAGCGCGTCGTATGGGCAATAGCGTGTGGCCCGTGAGCGGAGGTCTGCCGGGCCTGGGCCGCCGATCGTGAGTACGCCTCAGCGGCCCAGCCGAAGGGCCGTGACTCAGCTCAGGCCTAGCTTCCTGCTGCAGGCGGGCCAGGCTCCGTAGCCACCGCGGTCGTCGCGAAGCTTCTCGGCGACGGCGATCTGCTGCTCACGCGAGGCTTCTGCAGCGGACGGAGCGTAGGCGTCGCCTCCGTACGCTTTCCACGTCGACGAATCGAATTGCAGGCCGCCGCTGTATCCGTTTCCACTATTGATGGCCCAATTCCCGCTACTCTCGCACTCCGCCAATTGTTCCCAGACCGCGCCGTCGGTTGTCGCAGCCGGAGCCTGGTCGGTAGGGGCCGTCTCGTTATCGCGACCGGGCGTCGTCGGAGGGACACCGTCGCTCTCCCGCTCGCTGCTGTCCTGGGGGGAGGCGTCGGCGGATGGAGAGCTCTCGGGATCCGTCTCAGAGGACGTGGGCTCGGCCTCCCTACCGCCGGTGGACGCGGATGAAGGGCTCGCCGCGGCGCTCTGAGCCTCGCCAGATCCGCCCCCGCCACCTTCGCCAGTTCTCGAAGACGAGCCGCTGTCGCTTGAGGGGTCGTTCTGCGGCTTGGAGACACCCTCGCCGGGGCTCGAACTGGTGGCGGATCCTGTCGAGCCGCTGCTCCCGGAGCCCCCGTCACGGTCTGCTGCGCCTCCGGGCTCGGAACCGGCGAACCCGGCTGAACCGAGGGCTTGGGATAGCTGCTGTGCGACCGGATCGTCGGGTGCGGCCGCGAGCTCATTGGCCAGCTGGCCGATCTCGAAGTCGAGATCGCCACTTGCCCCCCCGGCGCCCGCCGAGCTAACAGGGCCTGTGGAACGGCCTGGCGAGAGCGACCTCGGAGCGGACGACGTTCCCGAGCTGGCCGCGCCCGCTCCGCTCGTAGACGACGCCGGGGCAGAGTCGGCGCTGCTCGGCTCGGCGCTGCTCGGCTCGGCGCTCTCATCGAGCCCGCGCCCGCGCAGCCGCTGAGCGAGTGCCTGCGCGTCGGGGTCGTCCACCTGGGCGCTCAGCTCGTCGGTCAACGCTTGCAGATCCTTGCTCCACGCTTCGGCCGAGTCCGAGTCTGAGGTCCTCCCGCCCCCGGACGCGGAGTCATCGCCTTCCTCCTGACTCGCAGTCCCGTCCGTCGCTTCACCCGATGCCGAGGAGGCGGAGGGCGACGTCCCCACAGAGGAACCGGCTGCGGTTGCCTCGGACGAGGACTCGCCAACTGGGGCTCTGTCGTCCGAGAGGTCTGCTGACGTGCCGCCGTTCGACGAACCACCGCGGTCCTCAGACTGCGAGGCTTCGTCATCCTCTAGCGACCCCCGAGCGCCCTGTACAGGTCCCTGGCCGCATACCTGGACGGGCCCATCTCCACTCTGAGACGCCGCGGCTTCAGTTGCGCCCGCGAGGACGGCGCTCATCGCGCTCATGGGTGTGGCCCCTGCCTGAGTGCCCGAGACGGGCGCCGTAGCCGCCATGGCGGGCAGCGAGGCGTTCGAAACTGCAGCGTGGGACGGGGAGTCTCGCTCGACTGCGGCTTGTGCGGCCGACGGGCCGCGAAGGTCAGCGGGGGTTGGGGAGAACCCGGCGCTTGCGAGGACGACCGCTGCTTCCTGCGCGACTGGAGACTGCTGCGCCAGCAGCGAGTCGGCGACGTCGTGTGCCTGCTGACGCCAGCCCGATGCGACGGCAGGCGTGACTCCCATGCCGCGGAGTTGCTCGGCGAGCGCAGCAGCCCGAGGGTCGTCCGAAGAGATCAGGGTCGTCAGCAGCGCCCGCGTCTGCGCGACGAGCTCTTGCGCCTGCTCGAGCACCTGGGGATCGAGTGACCCGTCATTGCCTGTCGGGTCAGCGGTCTGAACGCCGGATCCGCTCTTCGTGGTCTGGGTGCAGGTTGCACCGTCAGTGAGATTGGGTTCGGCCCAGGCAGCGCCAGCTGCGGGCCCGGCTGTCAGAGCAGCGGCGATGAGCAGGACCGTGCCTGCTCTCCGGGGGGTTGACATGAAGTCATCTCCTGACGACGTGAGTCCGAGGGAAGGCGAGGGGCGCGGCTGTCAGTCGCCCGAGCCGGAGCGATCACCGGACTGGTCGCCTTCGCCACCGTCCTGACCGTCGTCAGCGTTGCCGCCGGAGCGGCCACCACCGTCGGTGTCCTGTCCTGCCCTGGATCCGTTCTGGCTGCTATCAGCACCCCCGACGCCAACGCCAACGTCGACGCTGACTCCGGTTCCGCCCGTGTCGTCGAGGGCGTACTGGCGGACCCAGTCGACGTGCATCTGGGTCTCTTGACCGGGGTTGCCAAAGTTGTCGAGCTGGATGGTCAGGTGCTGCGGGCCGGGCGGGAGGATGGAGGTGTCGGTGGTGCTCCACCACTCCTCGCCATCGACGAAGTAGGTCGCGCCCTGCGGGGTCCACTCCACGGCAAAGGCGTGCCACTGGGTGGCGTCGATGTCGACCGACGCGTGTTCCTGCTGGTTGTCCGCGCCGTAGTGGAAGAAGCCCTCGACGGTCTGGCGGGTCGGGTCGGAGATCTCCATGAAGTCGGTCTCGCCGCCCTCGGGCCAGTTCTCCGCATCCGGCCAGAGCAGGAACAGCGAGTGCAGGTCGGGGTCGCCGGGTGGGGACTGCGCGCAGCCCTCCCAGCGTCCGTACATCTGGCCGGGGTTCCAGGCCATGCCGCCGCTCTGACCATCCGGGGTCCCGGTGATGGTCAAGATCCCGTCAGCGGTGGTGATCGCGGCGGGCGTGCGGGTCCCGTTGCCGGCGTGTCCGGCGCCGTCGTAGATGCCCCAGCCGTCGACGCCGCCCTCGAAGTCGTCCTCCCGGTTCGGTGTTCCCCAACCCAGGGTGTCGGCAGCTGTGGTCGGGCAGTTTCCGTTCGCACCGGCGCCGGTCGCGCCTGTCCCCCCACCCGCCCTGGCCCCACCAGAACCCGGCCGGGGCGAGCCACCGCCGCCCGCCCCGGCCGAGCCCCCCGCTCCGGTCTCCCCGGATCCGGAGCTCCCCGAGCCGCTGCCGGTGGATCCACCGCCTGAACCCACCGACGAGCCCGAAGACCCTGTTCCCTGCCGACCCGAGCTCCCGTCGCCGGATCCACCGCCGCCGGCTCCGGCAGCTGTGCCATCGGTGCAGGAAGAGGGAAGGAAGTCCGCGGCACCCACGCCAGCGTCCTCAAGGATGTTGCGTAGCTCGACCGCGCGAGCCGTCGCCTCGAGACGGACCTCTTGGTAGAGGACCCTCGCGGTCAACCTCCAGCTGCATGAGGCGTCGTCGATCGGGGCGTCCGCGGGAAGCAGAGTGCTCCCCACGGCCAGCGCCGACGCGACCGCCATCAGACCCACGCCCATTCCGTCAGCCGAGCTCTCGGCCGTGAGTCAGGTCGTTGATGTCCTTGAACTGACTCGCGACCAGGCCGGCGAGATGAAGGGCGGCGTCTCGCGTACGCGGGCGGAGCTCGTCGAGGTGGATCTGCTGGCCCTTCGCCAGGTGCGGGTCGGGCGGGATCTCGACGACGTCGCGGCAGCGACTCTTGAAGTGCTGTCGCAGCGCGCCGAGGTTGATGTCCCGAGATACGCGGTCGCACGAGAGGACCACGATCGCGCGCTCGACGAGATCGCGATGCCCGTTGCGCTCTAGCCAGTCCAAGGTCCGGCTGGCCAGGCTGGCGCCGTCCGCAGTGGGCGCACCCGTGACGATGATGCTGTGGGTCTCTGCGAGGGCACCCTGCATGGCCGAGTGGACCAGCCCGGTCCCGGTGTCGGTGATGATGACCTCGCAGAAGCGGCGCAGCACGCCGATCACCCGGTGGTACTCCGCGGCGGTGAACGCCTCGCTCAGCAGCGGATCCTGCTCCGACGCCAGCACCTGCAGCCTGCCCGCTCGCTCGGTCACACGAGCCAGATCAGTCGAGTACTCGATCCGGTCCGCGTTGGCCAACAGGTCTCGGACATTGCGGATCGGCTGGACCCCGAGCAGCCGCTCGGCGAGGGTGCCTGCATCGGGGTTGGCATCGAGGGCGATGACGTGGTCACCGCGGTACTCGGCGAGCGCGAGACCGAGCAGTGCAGCCGTGGTCGTCTTCCCGATCCCGCCCTTCATCGAGGTCACGGTCACTACATGGCGTCCGGGGAGCAGCGTCCGGATCTGGCTGACCCGCTCGAGGTACTGCTCCTCGGCCCTGGAGGGGCCGGGGTTCCATCGCCCGGCCGTCAACGCGTAGACCGCGGCTCGCCAGCCCGTTGCGGGGCGAGCGCTACGGCGGGTCACGATCGAGTCGAACGAGAGGCTCGTTGCGGGCGTCTCGACGTGGGTGTGGTCGACCTGTAGGGCCGGGGTCTGCGGCGGCGAGGCCTGGTCGAGGTCGAGGTCGTGCCGGGGCTCCTCGTGCGGCCGACCCGCAGGCGGACGCCAGGGCTCGGCGGTAGGAGGAGCCTGCTCCTGCTGCTTCGGCTCGGTCATCGTGGCCGGCTCCTCGGCGCGACGGGGGCCCGGGCTGGGGACGTGTCCTGCGGCCTGCGGGGCGATCTCCTTCATCCAGGGCATGTCTCGGGGGTCCAGGCTCGGCCAGTCCAGCGAGGTCGAGAGATCCGTGTCGTCGAACGTGGCGCTGTCGGTGCGTTTCGCGGGTGGCGAGGCAACGTCAGTCGCGGCGGGGGAAGGACGCCGAGGCGGGCTCGACGCTGGGGGGGCGCTGCTCGGCTGGTCGTCCCACCCGCGCTGAAGCGGGCGGGGTGTCGGCTTGTCCTGCGGCTCGCTCAAAGGTCCACCTCGGCTTCGTCGTAGTCGGTGTCGGAGATCGGGGCGAGGTCGACGACGAGCTCGCCTGAGTCGTGGCGGCGGATCGGGATGGCCAGGCGCATCCAGACCGAGGGGCCCGATCGCCATCCCGGGGCCTCCGGGGCCGGTGCAGACGAACAACGTGCGCCAGCAGGCAGCTCGCTCGGGACCTCGGCGCTTGCTTCCTCGTCCAGGCGTTCGTAGGGCGTCACCCGCACACGTACATCGACCGACAGCCAGTGCCCCTCGCGCACGGTCTCGCCTGCGGCGGCGAAGTCTGCACGCTGTCGGCCGGATCCCGACCAGCCCAGGGTTGAGTCGACGTGGCCGGGCAGGTAGTGGCGCAGTGCCTCTGATCTGCGGCTGGGCAGGGTCTCGTCCCAGGAGAGATAGTCCAGGGCGAAGCACTCGGCGAGCTGCGCGGCCTCATCCGGATCGATGGGGCGGAGCGCACGAAGAGGCCGATCCACGGTGGTGCGCCTGCGCCCGTTTCGAGGGCTGTCGGACGGCCGACTCGCGGTCAGGATCGGTCCTGCCGGGGTGGCATCTCGCATGACGAGCTGGGTCGACCTCTTGGACGTCGCCTGAACCGCCGCGGAGTCTGGGACCCAAAGGTCATCCCCGCTGGCCGACGAAGCTTCAAGGTCGACCCACTGCCCCCGGGGAAGCAGCGTGGGCTGCTGAACTCCGTAGCCGCTGACATCGTGGGTCAGCAGCCGCTGTTGATCGGCCTCTCTGTACAGACTCTGTGGTGCCGTATCCGTACCCTCGGGGTGAAGTCCGGGTGTCTCGATCGCTGTCGCCCGGGTCCGTACATCGGGACTGGCCGTCGGCGTCTGCGCAGCGATAGATGCGGACTGCGGAGCGTCGTGGGAATCCTGCCACCACGGAGGCGGCGCACCGTGGTTCTCCTCTGTGGTGCCGTTGGAGCCTCTACCCTCACTACGTCGCCGCATGGGAACCCCCTGTGCCTGAGGGGCCAATGCTGGTGAAGCACGTTGCGACCGGATCGCGGCGGACTCCGGGAGGGGGCGCGTGGCCACCGCGGCGATGCGAAATCGGGAGTCCAGCCCGCGGCATCCGATCCTCCTTCGGGGCGTAGTGGACGGCTGGGTCGTGATCAAGCGAGTACGACTGTACCGATAGACACCGAAAGAAGCTATACAGGAGGGCGGGCGGGACGTGCTCAGTGCCGATCGCTGAGTAGGGTGCTTCCGCGGGGAAGGGCAAACGATGACGGCGACAACCGAGACGGCAGGTGACCTGGTGGCCACGCGCGAGAGCGAGGCGAGCGCGCAGCGACGTCGGGCCGACAGGCGGGGGAACATCCCCGAGCGCCTGAACTACCTGTTCGACTCAGTCCACGCCGCGGGGGACAAGCCGTACAGCGCGGCCGAGGTCGCCCGCTGGATCAGCGAGCACGGTGGCTCGATCTCCTCGGTCTACATCCTCAAGATCCGCAACGGAGAGCGCCTCGAGCCCAACCAGCGCTTCCTCCGCGACATCGCTCGCTTCTTCTGCGTGCCCCCGACCTTCTTCATCGAAGACGACCCGGCGGAGATCGACGGGGAAGCACTCAACGCCCAGATCCTGCTCCGCGACGACCTCGTGCAGTCGATGATGCGACGTGCCGCCCGGCTGTCCCGAGGTCAGCAGGAAGCGCTCAGCGGCATCATCGACAGCCTGCTACGGGCAGAGGGCAAGGAACCCGGCGACAGCTGATCGCTGGTTGAAGGCCGGTAGAACTGGCCCCTCCCAGCGGTCACGGGCCGGAAGCAGCGTCAGCGGGAACAAGCTGGCGTGGGCTCCTGGCCGTGGCGGAGGCGCCACCACCAAGTCGGCGTGGGCCGGCGCATCGGCGCGACGACCGTGACGTCCGCCCACCAGTCGTCGCTGAAGGCCTTTCTGCGCCGAGACCTCCACTCGGTGGCGATCAGGCGAAGCTCTACCAGGTCGTGGGCGATGGCGAGCTCCCCCAAGGCATCGTCGAGCCAGTGCAGTAGGTCCTCACGCTCGTCGGTCTCGTCGAGCCCGAGCGCATGCTCCTGATGAAGAACCGCGGCATCAGAGCGCAGACGCCACCGCAGTTCGGTCTGGTCAGCGAGCGGAGCATCCGGCCGCCCTCTTGCTGCCCGGTTTCGCCGACAACGTGCACGGATGGCGACCGACGTCGGTGGTTCATCCCTCCACATCCGGGTCATCGGTACTCCTCTCCTACGTCGCCTCCGCAGATCTGCTGGTGAGGTGAGCGAGCTCCCCACATTCCCGAGAGCCTGCGCGACAAGCGGCGGTAGCACTCCTCGGTGTCCGGCCTGAGTTCGACTACGGCGCAGCCGGCTACCGCCGCCTGCAGCTCCTCGAAGAGCGCGGCGGTGTCGTCGGTCCACGCGAGGTCGAGCAGACCGTGCAACCTGGCGAAGGCGGCGATGAGATCAGCAGTAGTCGACGGCCGGGCCCAGGACACGGAGGCGATCTCCGCAAGCAGGCTCTCGACCCGTGGCGCCCCGCGGAGGTGGGCCAGCCCGAGAGCCTGCACGAGGTGCCCGAGGAGCTGAAGGTCGGATGTCAGCACCTTGACGAAGACGACGGGCGGGAGTGCTCTACCGCGGTAGTCGAGGAGCCGCGGCCCTGGAGTCGTCGTCTGAGTCGGGACCAGCACGCCGGCGATGCGATTGAGTGCTCCAAGCCCCGAGCCGTCTACGAGAAATGGAGACAGAGGTACCTGGGCATCCGTCGGATCCGTCCCCTCGAGGGCGAGGAGGACCTCGACGAGGTCGCTGAGCGCTGCGATGAATCCGTCGCCGATCAAGGGAACAGCGACTACGCGGTTCTCCACGCTGCCGATCACAGGTGATCCTTTCGTCGTGACGTCAGGGGGTCGGAACCCCGGCGCGCACAGCACCGATGAACTCGCGCTTCCAGAAGGGGGCGTTCCAGATGTCATCGGCGACCTTCACGACGTCGCCGGTCTCGGGGGCGTGCACCATCCGGCCTTCCCCCAGGTAGAGCCCGACGTGGTGGATCCCGTTGGGACGGCCGTTGGAGCTGAACAGCACCATGTCGCCGGGCTGGATCTGCGCGGGATCGGTGATGGCGGGCTGGAACGCAGCCCAGATGGCCTGGGTCTGATGCGGAACGCCAACACCGATCCCTGCGAATGCGTAGACCATCAACCCGGAGCAGTCGAAGCCACCCATCGTCGGGCCGTCAGCATTGCCGCCGGCCCAGACATACGGCTGTCCCTGCTGGCCCATCGCGCGGTCGATCACGATCTGGGCCTGAGGGTTGGGTGCCAGCACGCCGCTTCCGGGCGTTCCGGTGCAGACCACTCCCGAGGCGGCCCCGACGACGGCGTTAGCCGGCTCTTCCCACTGCGCGTACGCATCAGGAAGCGCGCTGACCTGCACGGACTGCGCAGCCTCGGTGAGCGGCATCGATTCCCATCCCGGGGTGGTCAGCAGTCGCTCGTAGAAGAGGCGAGCCGAGGTCCGCGGGTCCATACGCTCCTGAACCGTCCCCCAGGAAGCCCGCTGCTGGAACAGCCCCACAGAGTCGTGATCATTGCCGACCCGCTCATGAGGAACGGTCATCGACTCCGGAACGGTGGAGTTGGCGTAGATGGACAGGCTGGCCTCCTGCATCGAGGTGGCCACGGCGATCACTTGCGCTCGCGGTGGGGCTCCCATCTCGGCTCCGGTAGCGACGATCGCCGCGGCGTTCGCGAGCTGTGGCGCGGCGAAGCCGGCGATACCCGTGGCGGGATCCCCACCGCGAGGCGCGCAGATGATGCCGGGCATACCGGGCGCGGCGTTCGCCTCCTCGGCGCTTCCGACAAGCACAAGCAGCATCACGAGTGCAGCGCCGAACGCAACGAAGCCACCCCCGACTGCCAGCCCTGCTCTCTGCACGGCCGCAGTATAGATTGATGTTAGGTCAATCCGTACACTGCTGTAGCGGTAACCGTTGGCACGAGCGTACTGAGGAGGTCAGGTGGCAGGTCTCCGTAGTGAGCTGCGCCTGCTGCGGCACGCCCTGGCCGCGAGCGCTCGCTACCCCGTCTTCCCGATCAGGCCACGAGGGAAGACGCCCGCATTCGAGGGATGGCAGGAGAGGGCAACCCAGGATGAGCGTCTGATCAGATCCTGGTTCGAGGCTCGTCCGTACAACATCGGCGTCGTCACGGGCAGGCCGGATCTGTTCGTCGTCGATCTGGACTCGGTCCGAGGCGACGCCGCACCTCCTGGGGATGAGTCAGTGTCCGGGGGGTGGGAAGTCTTAGCGCGGCTGGCGCGCCGCTCTGGACACAGGTTCCCTGGCGAGACACATACTGTTGGTACACCTACGGGGGGGCTGCATCTGTACTTCACGCTTCCCCAAGGGCTGGTTCTGCCGAACAGCAGCGGCCGGTTGGGCTTCAAGATCGACACTCGCGGTCGAGGCGGCTACATCGTCGGGGCGGGCTCGGCACGTCCGGAAGGGCTCTACCGCGTCATCCGACGAGGCCCCGCGGCCGTGCTACCGGACTGGATGGTCGATGCCCTGACGCCACGTCCACTCCCGGAGCCTGCGCCTATACCGACGGGCTTGAGCCCCACTCGGATCGCAGGCTACGTCGCGACGCCGCTGCGGGAGGAATGTGAAGCCGTCGCCGCGGCGGCGCCCGGACAGCGCCACCACGCCCTGCTTCGCGCCGCCCGCATCCTCGGGGAGTTCGTCGGCGCGCAGATGCTCGACCGTGAGACAGCCAGAGTCGCGCTGCTCGCCGCCTGTCGCGCTCACATCGGAGTCGACGGCTTCACCGCACACGAAGCCGAGCGGGCGATCAGCGACGGAATCGCCTATGGCTCAAGACGTCCCCGCACACCAGGAGGTCGATGATGGACACCCCGAGCACGCCCTGCGGAACCGCGGACGCCGCCCGCCGCAGCGACCAGCCTGTAGAAGAAACACCTTCGCGACCACGGCGCGTCGCCCCCGTTGTAGCTGTAACAGGTGCCAAGATCCCGCCCATGTCCGCGAGACGGCCGTACAAGAGCAGGCCCGGGAGGTACAAGGGCGAGCGCAAGCTCGTCGGCGCCCGGGTGTGGACGGAGATCGTCGAGCAGGTGGACGAGCAGCTAGGGGTCGTGGAACGCACCCAGAACGACTGGCTGGCTGCCGCCATCCTCGTTGCGCTCGACAACCCCGACGAGGTGAGACGCGCGCTCGCGCGCATCGATGAGCGCGACCCACGTCCGCGGGCAGCCAAGCAGCTCAGCCTCGCCGAGGAGGTCCTCGACCGCACCGCTTAACGCCCACACGCAGCACAACTGCAAATCTGGGCTGAGTGCAGCAAGACCCCTAGAAACGTTAGGGCCCGTCCCTCCGGCCAAGAGGAACGGGCCCACGTAACGGGGGCGCGGAGTTAGCCGCTCCGGCACCCAGCCCCTCCCCGAAGGGAGGCGCACACGCTTGCCTGCGCGCTCCGATAGTAGCGCGCGCCCGGAAAATCGCACAGCTCTCATCGCCGGTGCGTCACGTCGCATCGCCGATTGCTTCCGCCCCCAACACGCCTCGGCCTCGCCGAGCGTGCTGGCACACACCTCTGACTGCCTCTGGGCCGTCGACGTGCTGGTGCCACGAGCACCACAGATGTGTGTGAGCTGCGGGCGACGTTCCGGTATCGCGCGCAACACCCCCTTGCGTTCCATCGTGTGTGGCCCCTGCTGGTTCGCCAGCGGTGCCGCGGCAGAGCCGAGCGAGCTCGTCGGTCAGGCTCATCCGCCACTGACCGTCCTGCCGCGGACCGCCTACGAGTGGGCCAAGGCTGTGATGGCGTCCGAGTGGTTCACGAAGCGCCGCAGCGACTGCGCCCAGCGTCTGCGGTTGCTTCTGCGCGCCCTCGCCCTGCATGCGGACTGGGAGGACCACAGCAGCTGGCCGACCTGGGAACGGCTCATGCAGGCCACCGGCTGGAGTCGGAGCACGATGAGCAGCTGGCTCGCGGAGCTGCTGCGCCTCGGGTGGATGGTGCGCCTCGAGCGGGGCACCACACCGCAGTTCCGCCCCATGGCCCTGCAGCACCTCGAAGGCAACCGAGCGGCGGTCTACCAGCTCCGGGTCCCCGTCAGCGACGCTGATGACGCGACCGGTGACGATGCTTCAGATGGCCTAACCCGGACCCCAACCACCTCCAGAAACTCTTCTATCTCTAGAGAACATGTACTTCCTACGCGCGCGAGCGGAATTTTCCACAGCTCGTCGACAAATCCGCAGCTCAAGAGCACAGATGTCGGCCCTAACGGGCCGCGCCACGAGAAGAAAAAGCCGGGCCACTTCGATCTTCGGGTGCCGGGAAGCCCTGCTCAGATGCTGGCCGCGGCAGCTGAGCTCAAGCGTGCCGACCGCGCACTGTGGAGGCTGAGTCCGCGCGCCGTTCGGGCCCTGTTCCGGCCCTGGTGGCGAGCAGGGTGGGCCAACAGCGACGTTCTGCACGCCTTGAACCATTCCCCGGCCATCGGCGGGAGCCGACGAGCCGATCGCTGCCCTGCGGCGCAGCTACGTCGCCCTGAGGGCTGGGTCAAGCACCGGATGTCGCACTGGCTCGACTCCGGCACCCCGTTGACCGCTCCGCGCCTGGTCGGGGCCCTCACCGAGGCAGTCACCGCCCGCCACGGCAATGCCGCGGCCGCGCGACTGCCCTACGGCGCTACCACCCTGCGGCCCCAAGACCTCCAGGTCAGCAAGCAGGAACACGCCGCCGCCGCCGAGTCGATCGCCCGCCGCTGGGCGCGGGAGTTCCACGAGCGCCGCAACGAGCGCTGCCCCGACTCCGAGCTCGCCAGCCCGCAGACACGTCGAGCCGCGGTCACGGGCTGGAAGACCCTCGCGGCCGACCAGGCCGCCACCCCTGCCCCAGAGCCGACGCAGACCACTCACCCCGAGCAGCCAAACGCCCCCCGGCCCGCCCAGCCCTCACCGACGACCGAGCCGAGCACGACGTCGACGGTGGACTCGGGTTCGGCTCATGACCGCGCCATCGAGCGGGCCCGCCTCGAGGGCCGGGCCGCCCGCCCCCGCCGCAACCGCAGGAGGAACCGCTGGTGACCGCCGAACCCATCCGCCGGCACGAGGCCGCGCCGACTGCCGCCGTCGACTCGCCGTTCGACCGCCAGCCCCCGCAGAACCTCACGGCGGAGCAGTCGGTGCTCGGCGGCATGCTGCTCAGCAAGGACGCGATCGCGGACGTGGTGGAGGTGCTGCGGCCGGACGACTTCTACCGTCCCGCGCACCAGACCGTCTACGACTGCATCCTGGACCTCTACGGGCGCGGGGAGCCCGCGGACGCGGTCACCGTGTCCGCGGAGCTGCAGCGACGCGGTGAGCTGATCCGGCTCGGCGGTGCCCCGTACCTGCACACGCTGATCGCCACGGTGCCCACGGCGGCGAACGCGGCGTACTACGCGGAGATCGTGGCGGAGAAGGCCACGCTGCGGCGGCTGGTGGAGGCGGGCACCCGCATCGTCCAGCTCGGCTACCACGGTGCCGAGGGCGCGGAGGTCGAGGAGGTCGTCGACCGGGCGCAGGCGGCGATCTACGAGGTCACCGAGCGCTCCACCAGCGAGGACTACATCGTCCTCGAGGAGCTGCTGCAGCCCACGATGGACGAGATCGACGCGATCCAGTCCCGCGGCGGCGTCTCGCACGGCGTGCCCACCGGCTTCGTCGACCTCGACGCGGCGACGAACGGGCTGCACCCGGGCCAGATGGTCGTCGTCGCGGCCCGACCCGGTCTGGGCAAGTCCACGCTCGGGCTGGACTTCGCGCGCTCCTGCTCGATCAAGCACGGCATGACCAGCGCGGTGTTCTCGCTGGAGATGAGTAAGACCGAGATCGTGATGCGCCTGCTCTCGGCGGAGGCCCAGATCAAGCTCGCGGACATGCGCGCGGGCCGGATGAGCGACCAGGACTGGACGCGGATGGCGCGGCGGATGTCGGAGATCTCCGAGGCGCCGCTGTTCATCGACGACTCGCCGAACCTCACGCTGATGGAGATCCGGGCCAAGGCGCGCCGGCTCAAGCAGCGCAACAGCCTGAACCTGATCATCCTGGACTACCTGCAGCTGATGACGTCCGGCCGCAAGGTCGAGTCCCGCCAGCAGGAGGTCTCGGAGTTCTCCCGGCAGATCAAGCTGCTGGCCAAGGAGCTCGAGGTGCCCGTGGTGGCGATCTCGCAGCTGAACCGTGGTCCCGAGCAGCGCACGGACAAGCGGCCGATGATCTCCGACCTGCGTGAGTCCGGCTCCATCGAGCAGGACGCGGACATGGTGATCCTGCTCCACCGGCCGGACGCGTTCGAGCGGGACGACCCGCGCGCGGGCGAGGCGGACCTGATCCTGGCCAAGAACCGTAACGGCCCCACCGCGAACATCGTGCTCGCCCACCAGTTGCACTACAGCCGCTTCGCCGACCTCGCCCACGGCTAGGAGTAGATGGTGTGCGCCCGTCTTTGTCAGCAGGTCGGCAGACCGAGACCACCGCGGCTCGCCCCTGATGTCCACACCTCCGAGACGTAGCCCTCCGACCCGCTTGAGTCGTAGGCGAAGTACCATCTCAAGCTCTCGAACAGACCGGGATTCTGGTCATCGACGGGATCGGCGTCGTTGCCGTTCGTCGTGCGCTCTCCTGTCACCTGACACGTCGCTGTGAGCATGCCCCCGCTGCCGATTTCCGTGCCGTCGATCTTGCAACAGAAATTACGTGGTTCTGACGACAGATAGGCGGGCTTCGGGTCTTCTCGCATCTCCGCTCCATTAGTGACCAGGTTTGAAATCCTGATCGGTGCGGTAAGCGGCGGGTTTGTAGTCCTGGGCGGCAGTGTAGTGGGCGGCGGAGTCTCACGGGTTGTCGGCGGAACCGGCGGTGGCGTCGCATCCGTGGGGGGCGTGCCCGTGTCGCGCGGAACTATAGTCGGAAAGCGACTGATGATCTCGCTCGAACACCTGTCCGTTTGAATCTGCTCCGAAGGCGGGAGGAATGCTGAATACAAGTAGCCTGACCCCCCTGGGTAGTTCCCTCCTTCTACCTCGGTCACGTAGAACCATCGAGGTGAGGAGCCGTACGGCTGTGTCCCGTCTACTTCCGGAGCTTTCGTGTCTTCCCAGCACCGCATGGTGACTCTGCTCCCGGGAGGAAGCCGGTCAAGCTCCGAACACGACATGGTGGTTGTGCCTTGCGGTGGATACCCCGCGCAGTAGCGCAGCGCCACCGGTTCATCGGCGCTGACGCGACTGAGCGAGGTGCTAGCTGCCACCTCACCGACTGAGCCTGTGGCCGGTGGCGTCGTCGTGCAGGCAGAGAGCACAAGGAGGGACAGTCCCGCGAGTAGGGGTAGCGCTCGGCTCCATGGAGGGGTCAGCACGACGGGACCCGCGGGTCGACCGTTGTGCTGCCAGGAGGATCTAGAGGATCACCATTAGTGAAGGTGTCCGAGACCGCATAGAGGCCACTCCAAGGGGCTGAGTCTCCAATCAGATACAGGGCTGAGACCGAAGTCATGCCTGTTCCATTGGGTACCTGGCAGACCACCTTGACAGTGGTTCCGTACGGAATCCGCGGGATGGGTGTATCTGCGGGGCGCCCCTGCGGATCCT
This sequence comes from Pseudonocardia xishanensis, assembly GCF_039541715.1. Lineage (NCBI taxonomy): Bacteria > Bacillati > Actinomycetota > Actinomycetes > Pseudonocardiales > Pseudonocardiaceae > Pseudonocardia > Pseudonocardia xishanensis. The sequence goes on along the minus strand of NZ_BAABGT010000086.1, from coordinate 40,729 downwards.
TGAAGACGACGGTTCCGCTTCTGTTGGCCGACGTCTGATCGATCCAAGAGTTGCTTCTGACTGAAGTCGTAGTCGGAGGCACGGGCTGCGCTGTGGCAGTCGTCGTTACAGGGGGAACAGGTGTGTCGCCGCCCTTACCTATCAGTGCTACGGCGATTCCTGCCACCGCTGTCACTACAACACCAAGGAAGACCAGAATTGGGCCGAGCCGTCCTCCGCCTGAGCCAGCGCCCCCCGACAAGTGCAACCTCCACGCTTGCTAATCGCCGGTAAGGGCGTTCGTCGACCTGGGAGACCGACGATACTTCACGTGAAGGGCGCTCAAGGTAACAGTTTTGTCGCGCAATGGGCCATTCGGCCTAGTTGTCGGGGAGATTTATTCGTCTTGTCGACATGAAATGTGCTGTGTCCGGGGACAGACGGCCTTTGGTTACCGGCGCAGCGTATGCCGATGTGCTGAGAGGGAGACCGAGGAGATCGGCGGGTCTCGATGGAGTACTTGGCCAGCTGCGTTCTTGGGTGCAGGGCTCGCCTTCGCGACCGCCTGATCGAGAATCGCATCGCTCGTGCCGCGCAGCGCGTTGCCTGCGCGTCGCCAGAGATGTGGTGCGTGCGAGTCGTCCCCAGCGTGAAGTCGAGCGAGCTCTCGCTCGGCAGCGATGTGCGCCAGCTCTGCCACCTTCTCAGCGACCCAGGCTCTGAGCGGTGCAATGAGCGTCTCGGAACTGGGGCGCCAGTCCTTGATGGCGTTGCCTGCCAACGACATCGTTGTCATCAGCACGCCAACCGTGGTCGTGAGTTGAGCGCGAGTGCCGGACGAGATGCCGGCGATGGTCAAGCCCACGCCCGCCGCGGCCCCGGTGACGAACAGCGCTGTGCTCGAGCTGGCCAGACGTCGACCACGCACCTCGGCTGCCCGTGCACGAGCGCGCTCAGCGGCGGCATGGGCTCGCCGCTCTCGCACGATCGCTGAACCTGCGCGCATGGCCCGCGCGATGTCGGAGTCGAAGGGGCGCTGGCCGGTGGCTCCGGCCGTACCCGAACGCAGCAGGTCGAGGCCGGCGCTGGCCGCCATCCGTCTCGACGTGGCCTCCTGCAGGTTCTGGGCAAGATCCCGCATGGTCTTCTCGTCGATCGAGCGGGCGGCCGCGCTCGGGCCTGGGCGGATCCCGACGGTGAACCCACCAGGCTTGGCGAGCTGGCGGCTGGCGTCGACCCGCAGCAGCATCGCGGCCACCTCCTCAGGGCGGCCAGGACGGAAGTCGTTCCCGCAACGTGCTCGGGCATCGCGCAGGTACCGATGCAGAGACCATGTCTCGCCCATGCCGCCGGAGAGATCCATCTCGGCCTCGATCGCCTCAAGGGTGATGTCCGCGCGCCGGCCCCGCCGGGCGGCGAGCTTGCTCAGGCCGTGGAAGATCTCCCACTCGGGCACCGGGCGCCCGCGATCGCGGCCGACCTGCCGCAGCCTCTCCCACTCGGGCGGGCCACCGGTCAGTGCGCGCCGCACCGACGCGCTCCAGCGCCCGGGCGCGACATCGGGAGTGCCACGGCCGATCAGCTCGCGTAGCCCTCGGCTGGCTCGTCCGGTGATCCCGGGGCGTTCCCCGGCGACGGCTGCCTCGGCCATCTCGAACTCGGCCAGGACCGAGCGGCCGCTACGGCGACCGTCGGCCAGGTCCTCCAGCAGGCCGAGCATCAGCTCGGCGCGCAGCTTGCGGGCCAACACGCTCAGCGCGACCTCGACGACGTCGAGGTCGGCCCCGGCGCCCAGGTCGGCGGTCATCGCCTGCGGCTCCACCAGCGGCGACGGCTCATCCGGGTCTGGTCGTATGGCCAGGCCGGATCGTCGGCGTGGGAGGCCTGCGCCGTGGCCTCCCGTCGGCGTGCACCCTCCTCGACCGCCTCCGCGGAACGGGCCAGGGTGAAGAAGAGAGCCGTGAGCTCGACCTGATCCGCATCGCCGGCGACCAGATAGCCGCGCTCCACCTCGCCCTCGCCCTGCGGGATCACCCACCACATGCGGTCCCACCAGACAGGGCCGATGTCGAACTCTGCCAGCAGCGGCTGAGCATCGCCGGCGGCGATGAGCTCGTCCATGTCCGCCACCGCGACACGAACCTGCTCGGCACCGCCGGACGGGCCCGGCTCGGCGACTCGTCGGCTAAGGATGAGAGCCATGATCAGTCGTTCTCTCCCCCGCTAAAGGATCAAGACCAGTATGCGCGTCGAGCGCACGCTCCACGGTGACAAGCAGATGAAGGACAGGCCTGTTAACCACGGGAAAAGCCGAATGTGTACACGTTCGTGATAGCATGGGTGGGTGCTGACACCGGAGATCCTGAGCGTGCGTGAGCTGCGTGCCGGGCTCGCCGGTGTACTCAAGCAGGTCCAGCAGCCGGGTGCCGAACCCGTGTTCGTGGGTCCCCATCGCAAGGCGGAGGCGGTCGTGATGTCGGTATCGCAGTACGAGCAGCTCCAGCAGGCCGCGGCGGTGCGCCGCGAGGCCGTCGCAGAGGCGCTGGCATCGGTCCGCGCGGAGGGTCTCGAGCCCAGCGACGAGGGTCTGAAGATGTTCGAGGCGATCGCCGAGGGCCGCATGACCCCCGAAGAGGCCCGCGAGCAGACCCTGGCGCGCTACCGCAGGTGAGCTCGCTCGACCCCTACACCGACCCCGCCAGCGGGGTCCTGCGCAACAAGCTCGGGCTCACCGACCCCGACGAGCTCGACCGGGCGGAGGCCGACCTGACCGGTTTCCGGCTCATCGAGCTGCGCCAGCATGACCTGCCCGGCGACTACGACCTCTCCCACCTGCAGGCCTTCCACCGTTTCATCTTCTCCGACGTCTACCCCTGGGCCGGTCAGCTGCGCACCGTGGCGATCGCCAAGGACGACCTGTTCTGCCTGCCCCAGCACATCGAGGGCTTCGCCGCCGACGTCTTCGGCAAGCTCGCCCGCCGCGACGACTACCTGCGCGGGCTCGAACGGCCTGAGTTCCTCGACAAGCTCACCGAGCTCCTGGGCCACATTAACGCTCTCCACGGTTTCAGAGACGGTAACGGCCGAACCCAGCGATCTTTCCTTGCTCAGCTAGCCCGCGACGCTGGCTACGCGCTGCGCTGGGAGTCGATGGACCCCGAACAGAACATCCTCGCCTCCCAGGCTGCACACCGCGGCGACGACCGGCCACTGCGACACATGCTCGAGGACCTCGTGGTGGTCTCACCGCCCGCGGAGGCAGGTTCGGCCGATCCGGCGCGTGAGCACCCAGCTCAGACCGCTGGCGCGTCCTTCAACCCACCGAAGGGCCGCCGACCAGCGGGGACGGCGGAACAACGGCCTGGCGGAGGCGTCGCCTTCCCCCCACCGCGACGCTCACCGGAACAGGGCAGAGGACCCCGCCGGTAGCGATACCGTGAGGGGTGTCGTCTGCGCCCGCAGCGTCCGAGCAGGTGCTTGATCGCGTCCCACGATCTGGCGCTGGGCCCGCACGAACCGCGAGCGTCAGCCGGTTCGGCGGTCCGAGCTCCGGAGCGACCCCGGGAGCAGGGTGTCGTCGTCAGGACTGAGGAGAACGAGATCGATTGCGCTGTTCGGCGTAACCATGCCCTCGTCACCGGCGATGACCAGGCGTCGGACCAGGAACTGGGGGCGTGGTGGGCGAGGAAATCGGCGAGAACGGGGAGGCGAAGCCGGGGGATGCGCCCGAGGACCTCGCCGCCTACGCGGCGGCGCTCGACCTGCTGGGCGAGGCACTCGAAGAGATCCTCGACGCTATCCCCCTCGAGGAGGCGGAGGAGGACGAATCCTCCGCGCTGGGTCGGCTGTTCGACGATCTCGGCGCGACCGTCGACGGCATCCGGATCTTCACCGAGCGGATCGCACCACGCTTCGTGAAGCCTCCGGAGCCGTTGTTCGGCACCGCACCCGATGCCGAGGTCGCGCAACGGTTGGCCGCTCTGCAGCGCCTGGGGGATCTGCTTCCCGCTCGGTCGCGGGCCTCCTGTGGTGCTGAGCGCCGCGAGTGGGACCGCCACGCTCAGCTGAGGCCGGTGCCTGTGTGGTGGCGCACCGTGTGGGCCGATCTGCTTCCACCACCGCTCCCCCGGACCTGGGAGGACAAGGCGGACCGCGCGCACCGGCTCTACCTCGTGGCGTGGGGTGACGGGTGGGTGAAGTACGGCCATGGGACCGACGCCCGGATCCGCGAGCATCTGGTCGACGAACGTTCCCGAGTGCTGCAGGTCGTCCAGGCCCGCCACGCCGACGTCGTGGCGGCCGAGCGCGCCCTGCGGTCCCGGCTGGTCACCGAGCCTCGACCCAGCCCGGAGCAGCTCGACTTGATGCCTCGCTCGTTCGTACGCGGCACCGAGGTCGTCTCCGCGGCGGCCGTCCGCGGTGTGGACCTGATGGACATGCTCGCCGACGCCGTCGACGTCACCGAGGACTACCCGCCGCGGGTCCGGCCGGTGGCGTCGTGAACGCCGCGGCGCACTCGTCGAGCTCGCAGGCCCCGCTATGCCGCGTCGATGAGACTCTTCCCCGACGGCAGGGTGTGGGGCTGCCCGGGGAACCGGGGCCGATCACGGTGCCGGTGGAGCGTTACCTTCGACGTCTTCCCGCCGGTTCGTGGCCCGCCGGGCTGCCCGGCAGCGGCCCGCTGTGGCGTGCTGATGTGTTCGCGGTGGCGGCGAGTTGGCGTCGAGGAAGCGCGAGTGCCCGCGACCTCACTGTCGCGGCGCTGCTGTGGGGGTTCGGGCCCACCGCCTACGGGCCCCATCGCACAGAGCGGATCCTGGCCGCCGATCCGGACGGCACGCGGCTGGCCCGCGGCCTGGAGCCGCTGCGGGCCGACGAACTCACCAAAGAGACGCTGCAAGCGGCGTACGTGTCGTTTCGGCGCGGACAGAGCGCCTACGTCCGTGGCCTGGGCCCGGCGTTCTTCACGAAGCTGATCTACTTCGCCGGCTACCGCCGCGGCCGCGGCGGGGTCCAGCCGCTCATCCTGGACAAGGTCGTCGCCGGTCGGCTCCCGGTCTCAGCGGGCCCGGCCCGGCGCTCCTCGTGGGGATGGCGCTCCGCCGACTGGATCGCCTATCTCCAGTGGGCCGCGTCGACGGCGCAGGATCCGCGGTTCGACGGCGAGCCCGAGCGCGTCGAGATGGCGCTCTTCGCAGGCACCGCGCGGCTCGGACAGTGACCTGCAGCCTGGGATGCGGACAGGCTCAGCCCTCGTCGATGAACCATTTGTCGCGTTCGCTTGCCGATGGTGCCGGGTAGGTCTTCGCGAGTGTGGCGATGTGGTCGCGGCCATTGCTGTTCAGCTCGTTACGGAAGACGCCCATGGCCAAGCGGATGACCTCGCCTGGCTCGATATCGAACGCCTTCGAGGCGGCGGCGATGAAGGCGGCCTCGTCCTCAGGGATCTGCGCGGTGAAGTCCACGAACGAACGCTAGCGAAAGTGCCCGATTCTGGGGACCCGGCCGACTTCGAGCTTGCCGAGCCCGCGCAGCGGAGGGTTCTGTCCGCTCACCGCCCGGGGCTGTTCAGGCGGACTCGAGTAGCCGGACCCAGATGCCGTTCTTCGTCTGCACGAGATCGAGGTCGTGTCCGTTGAGGCAGGTTCCGGAGCGGCGGTGTGTGTCGAACAGGGCTGCGTCGTCGAAGGTGTGACAGCAGGTCCGGCAGTGGGCGCGGTCCATGCCCGCCCAGCGTGCGCCGCAGCGCACGCAGTGCTGCTGCAGCATCTCGGGCCGGTCGCGCATGGAGCGAAGCCTACGGCGACCAGGAACACCACGACGCATCAGCGAACTACGCGGCTTCGTTGATCTCGTCTGGACTCTCGTGCAGCTGCCTGAGAAGCGACGTGGCCAATGCGCATGCGATGACGGCGTTGGCGGGGCTGTACTGCCGAAGACTCACAGCGTGGGCCGATGCGTGACGGTTGAAGTTCTCCGGGATCGCATCACCGTCATGGAACTTGCCCAAAGCGATGATCACCGGGACGTGCGAGAGCGCCCAGCGCATCTCGGCGATGGAGGCATTGTCGTGGCGTTGCCGGATCTCGTCCTTGACCTTGGCGTAGTACTGGTACTTGGTCGGGGGTACGACCTTGCGCAACGTCGTGTCGACGATGCTGGCCGCCAGTGACTGCGCAGGCTCGAGATGGCCGTCGACGGCTGCGTCGAGCGCTTTGCCGAGCAGCGTGGCGAGCTCAGCGAGTTCTGGGGACGTCACCTCTCGGAGCACGGCGACACAGTCTTGCAACACCTCGTCACGGTTGCGCTCGAATACCGCCGCTCGGTCGGCCTCGGGAGCATCCAGCAGTTCCTGCAGCACGCTGGAGCGCGGTACCCACGCTGTGGGGTACCCCGCCTCGGCCAGGTCCGAGAGAGGATCCACGTAGTCGTTCTTCTGATCATCCGACCAGTTGGGTGGGCAGCAGCGCATGTAGGCGTCGATGAAGGACTGAGCGTCGACGCTCCTGACCGCGGCCAGGATCTCCTGGCCGAGCTCCAGCCTCGGGAGAAAGCTCGAGTAGTCGGGTAGCGACGCCTGCACAGCCTGGATCGAGTCTCGGACCCGGTTCATCGTCTCGTTGCTCGGGCCCACCAGACTTTCGATGTCGACGTTGAGGCGGTAGACATCGCTGAGCTGGTCCATCATCGGGCTGATGTGGGACTGCAGGATCTTGGCCGCCTCATCGGCCGCCCTGCGGATCGCAGGGTTGTCGGCGGCTCGGGCCAACCGGCCCTGCAGATCGAGGAAGTCCTCGACCGGGCGACGGACCTCGTCGTCGAAGCGCTCGGCTTCCCCCACGGTCTCGCTCGACTCGTCGACGGCCTCGTCGTCGTGCCTCTGGTCGTCCGGCTCGTCGGTCTCGTTCGTCACCGCGTCCCCTCGCTCCTCAAGTCTTGAGGGAGGAGCCTACGGAGGGGTACTGACACTTCGAGTGCGAACGCGTTCAGCGCCAGATCTGCTCCCAGACGGCGAGCCTTCCCATGCGCGGTCGCCGCGACGGGGCCCTTGTTTAGCCGTCGGCCGTGGCCGCCGTGGGGCGGTCAGCTTCCCGTTTGCTCGTCGGCGGAAGCAGCGGCTTCGGAAAGCTGACGTCTGAGCAGCTCGAGTTCGTGGTCGGTGGCGCCGAGGCGGCGGTGCAGATCGGCGAGCTGGGCGGCGTGGTCGGCGATGAGTTGCTCGCGTGTCGCGGCGTGTTCGGTCCGTAGCGCTTCGAGGTCCGCCTCGCGGCGCTGCGCGGCCGCCTCTGCGGCGACTGCGGCTTCGTCCTGCAGACGTCGGAGAGCCGCCTCGTGCTCCGCGCGCTGCGCGGCTGCGGCTGTGTCGCGGTCGGCGAGCTCGGTGCGATGGGCGTCGAGCAGGTCCCGAGTGCGTGTGCGTTCGTCGGCGAGGGTGTTCTCGGTGAGGCGCAGGGTGGCCCCCACCGTGGCGTGCTGGTCGCGTAGCTCGGCGAGCTGGGCAGCGGTGGCCTCGACGAGCTCGTCGGAGCGCTGGAGCCGTTCGGTGAGCGCGGTGAGCCGTCCCTCGGCGCGCAGCTGCTCGCGCGACGCGGCCGCGGCGTCCTGTTCGGCGCGGGCGCGGGCCCGTTCCGCGGCGTGGGCCAGGTCGACGGCTTCGGCGGCGCGGGCGCCCGCGGCGTCGACCTCGTCGCGGTACTGCGCGGTCAGTGCCTCGGCGGCCTCGCGGGCCCCGCGATCGGCGGCCGCGGTCTCCAGGGCCCGGTCCCGCGCGGCCAGCGCCGCGCCGGTCTCCTCGCCGACCTGGCGACCGACGGTGGTGACGGCCTCGAGAAGCCGGTCGAGGGGGCCCTGGGCCTCGTCGAAGCGCTGCCCGAGCTGGTCGAGCACCGCGGGGGTCAGTGCGCTGTCGGCGGTGAGCAGGGAGTCGACGGCGACGAACGCGGCCTCGGCGGTCTTGCAGGTCAGGTCGTTGGGGCCCCAGGTCTTGCCGTCCTGGCAGTAGCGGGGTCGGTTGCCGCGCCCGGTCGACACCGGCAGCGGGGCCCGGCATTGCCGGAACGCGCACAGCCGCCCGCCCTCCCCCACGGCCGCCGCGGTGTCGACGGGCTCCGCCCGGGCGGACGAGGCCTCCACGGCACCTCCAGCGGCATCGTCAGGGCCAGCGGGGATCTCGGGCGTACTCATCGGGGCGCATCCTCTCCCCCGCGCCGCGCCCCTGTGGCCGCGCCCCCGCGGGATCCGTCGTCCGCTGTGGTCGGCCCGGTCGGCCTGGGCAGCGGTGCGCTGAGGTGCTCGGCGATGGCCTGGGCGATCGGGTCGGAGGGGTGCAGGTCCAGGAACGCGGCCAACGCGCGCAGACCGTCGAGGGCCTCGCGTTCGCGGGCGGCCCACTCCCCCGCCGGGTAGAGGGCCTCGCCGGCGGCCACCGCGGCCCGACACGACCGGCCGCGGGCGCGCACCGCGGCGATCCGGACCCGCCGCGCGGCCGCGCTGGCAGGCGTGTCGCCGACGGCCGGATCGTCGACGGCCGGGACCGGGCGCCGGGCGACCGGCCCCGCCGCGGATGACCGAGCAACGCCCTGACCTGGGACTTTCCGTGCGTCCGACACGATCCACCGTCCAGAACTCGGAACTCTGTATTTATAGTATGACTCAAATCGTGCGAATACAGAACGACGAGCGCGGGTCAACTCGGGAGAAGTCCCCTTATCCGGGGTCAGATGGAGGGCGCGGGAACGCGGCCCTTAGTGGCCCCGAGGCGGGTTGGGGCGGGGCAACCCCGCGCCCCCTCCGAGGGTGGGGCGGTCTAACTGGCGCCCACCGTTTGGATGCGTTGGCGGATCCCCCTCCGCCGCGGGCGTGAACAGCCAGCCCCTGTTGCTGCTCTTGTCATAACGCAACCATGGAGACGGGCGAGCGCCAACCAGGAGATCTCCTTGAACATCGGGAGGTTTGCCCTCGCGGCCCCCTTGCGCCGCGCGAGAGCGGCGGCGACCTATTGCGCTCTGCGACCGGAGGGCGAACTACTCTGCCTGGCTGTGGCCACCCTGATCGACCGCATGACGTCTGCCGGGATCTCTGACGAGCGCGCCCGTGCGTACATCCAGGATGGCTGGGTCCGGTCCGGCGAAACCGTCCTAACTGATCCGGAAGCCGAGCAGGAGGCCTACTTCGTCATCGCCCCGGGCGTGACTCAGCATCAGACAGAGAGCGCGTGATCGCTCTCGGGTCGACCAGCTGACGAAGGGCCTCGGCGTAGTGGATCCGCGCCCCATCGACCGGCTCATCGAGCTCAACGCGGACGCCCAGGGGCTCGTCCGGGACGTCCACGCCTGTGACGGTCCCCATCGTCGAGTGGACCTTGGAGTTCGGTCCGGCTCGGTGTATCCAGAGCACTCGGTCTCCGGGTTTCGGCCAGCTCAACGTCAGCTCGCCGCGAAGTCTCGCTGACCCTCGATCGCGCGTTTCGCCGCTTGAAGGTGCCGACGACCCTCGGCGAGACGGTGACCGAGGTCCCCATCGCCACCGTCCGGGATCGCGCCGTCAAGACTGCTGAGGGCAGCCTCAACCATGCTCATGACCGTGAGCATGGTGCTCTCGAGCGTGTCACCGGGAGGGGAAGAGGACTGCGGGGCCGGTTGCTCGGCGGGGTCGCTCAGGCCCTCATCTGAGGCCGCACAGCCCGTAGTCGCGTGATCGTTGTTGGAAACCGGGTTTCCAACGCCACTCCCCCGTGTCTCGCCCGCCTCCTGGACGGCCTCAGATCCGGCACCCTGTTCCGTCGCGGCCTCAGACTCGGAGGCCTGGCCTTGAGCCTGAGGTTCGGCTCGTGGCGTGGCAGCCATTTTGGCGAAGGGCGGCCCACCAGCCAGTCGCATACGCTGCTCGTTCTCGGGCAGACCACCGAGTTCGCGCGCCTGCTTCGTGTTGAGCCCCCCGTCCCGCAGGAGCGCCTGAAACTCCGGAAGGAGTTGGAGCAACACGACGCGCTGCTTGACGTAGGTGTGGGACTTGCCGATGGCCGCCCCCACCGACCGGAGGGTCTCGCCCTCCCGCTCAAGGCGGCGCTGAAGCTGGGAAGCTTCGAGAAGGGGCGGCAGATCCTTCCGATGGATGTTCTCGATCAAGATGCGGTCGTCGAGATCCTCGGCGGATTTGATGTCCTCGATGACCCTGACGTCGAAGTGGGGCTGTTCGGCAAGCACGGCCGCGGCGCGCCGTCGGTTGCCGATGATCACGACCCAGGGGGCATCGTTGAGGAGCCCCTCGCGGTCCGGATAGACACGCAGGTACTCGTCCAGGGAAGCGATCAGCGCGGGCTGGAGCTGGCCCACCCGTCGCATGGACTCGGCGAGCTCCATCAGCTCGGGATCGTCGTCGTCATACCGCGGATTGCGTGGGTTCGCCTGGACGTCGGACAGCGGGACCCGAGTCGGGGTCGCCATGCGGCTGCGAAGCGCGTCGTGTGCAGCCGCGCTCCTTGAGCTTGCGCTCGGCCGGCGGCTCTCCATCGCGGCGAAGTCCTTCTTCCTGGACATTCGTCAGTCACTCCCCTGCGAGTTCTGGGCATCCGCTGACAGCGACTCCAGCGGCGGCAGACCGGTCCACTCGTGCTCAGAACTCAGCCCCGCCGCGACGTCCAGGCGAGTGGCGATGCGGCGATAGGCGTCTGAGATCGAATGAGAGGGCTTGTAGTCGACGACTGTGGCTCCCGACAGCCAGGCTTCCTCAACCACCGCGGCGAGCGGCAGATGCGCGAGGATGGGAAGCGCCGGGATGCCGGGAGCAGGGTTGCCGTAGCCCTCCAGCTCCTCCATCTTGAACTTCGCGATGCCAGAGAGCGGGCGGCGATAGATGCCCGGGACCAGGCCGTACAGCTCGCGGCGCGGCAGCCGCATCTCCTCCTCGATCACAGCGATTTGCTCGATGAGCAAGCGGAGTGCCCTAAGGCTGGTGTTGTTCGGCTGGACGGGGATGACCAGTCCGTCGGCCGCCACGAGTGCGTTGTCGGTGAGGATGTCGAGTGAGGGCGGGCAGTCGATCAGCACGTGGTCGTACGTGCCCTCCGGCAGCCCCTCAAGCAACCGGGCCAGGCGGGACTCGGGCATCCGGGTCCGACCGTAGAGCTCCCTGACCACCAAGAACATGGCGACGCTGGTGGGGATGAGGTCGAGTTGGCCTCCGCTCGCGTGAGGCTTCCGTCGAAGGATGAGGTCCTCGACTGGACCTTCGTACTTGCCGACCAGGGCGTGCGCCAGGTTCGGCAGGTCGGGATCGACCTCGTCCTCTCCAAGGGCCTCTGTCGTGAGGTGCCCCTGAGCGTCCAGGTCGATGAGGAGGACTCGCCGACCACGTTCTGCGAGTGCACCGCCAGTGCCGACGGTGAGACCCGTCTTCCCGACCCCGCCCTTCTGGTTGAGGATCGCGGTGATGCGGGGGAGTGGCGAAGCGGCGTGCGAGGGGCGAGATTCCACAGGTCTACCTCTGTGAGTCGTCGTCGGAGAAGACGCGCTGGTCAAGAAGCCAACGCCGCCAGTAGGCCACTCGGTCTGCGTCGGGTTTGAACTCGGTGGGCCAGCCGTCAGTCGCAATCTGGCGAAGAACGTCACGAACTCGACTGCGGCCCACACGCGTGCGGGAGTTGATCCGAGCCAGGTGTGGATCGACGACGGCGTGCATCGCCCGAGCAGTCTGGTCAAGAGTAAACGGGATGGGTCTGTAGACCACGAGGACCTCGTCCCCGTGCTCGTCGCGCCTCGCGACCAGCGCACTTTCCCTCATGGACACCTCGAACAGCGCTAGTCAGGTCAGTACCGGGAACTGTACCGGCTAGCTCGGCGAGTCCGTCGGGGACACGCCGGCTCATTGCTGAGTGCCGAGGCGCACCTATGGAGCAAGTCTGTGCCTGGAAACCGGGTTTCCAAGCCCATCAGTCCATGAAGGCTGAGCGAGGACGCTGCCTGAAGTGGGTTGACCAGCTAGAGGTCGAACATATGTTCGTATACTGTGCCTCTCGTGTCCGAGTACTTGAGTCCTGCCGCCGCTGAGAAGCACCTCCTGGTCGCCGCTGCTGCGGAGCTGCGACACCTTGCCCAGCAGGGCGCATACGCGGGACTCCGCGGACGGGATGTGGGCTTCTCGTTCGCCGCGGCGCTCGACTGCCTTGTGCAGGGCAGAGACCCCCGGCGAGACCTGGTGAAGGGTGCCGAGCGTCTGGTCTATGGACCTGATGGCCCGAACGATCCGCGTGCCAGCCGCTCGAAGGGACTCGGCAACTACTAGGAAGCGTCCCGAGGCCTCGGCGGTAGTAACTGCGGCGACCGCACGGCGTCTTGGAAACCGGGTTTCCAAGACACCGCATGGAGGAATGGCCCCTGCGGGGTGCGCGACCAGCGGTTTTCGTCCCCCGGGAGCCGTCAGTCGACGGTCAACGCCGGAACTGTGTCGCGAAAGTGGCGGCAGCTAGGCCAGCCGCACACAGGGCAGGTCGGGATGTCGCGCGGCAGGGGAGTGTCCTCGGCGGGAGACCAGGCCACGCCTGGCACCTCAGAGAGGGGCCGATCCTCGACAGCCTCATCGACCTGCGAGGCGTCGACGAAGTAGCCGAGCTCACGAAGCTCCATCGCCATTCGGGGCGACACCATCCCCGACACCTCGCCAGCGGTCACCGACGGACCGTAGCAGCGCGTCAACCGCGGCACGGGAAGTATGAGCGCAAGCCAGTGGAGGGCCTGTGGGCGGAGTCCTGAGCCGCCGACAAGATCATCGTGCACCGCCGGGATAGGTCGAGAACAGCTCGGACCAGCGCGCGAGGGCCTCCTGGAGCGGATGGCTGTCCTGGAGCGTGCGAACCTCAGGCGAGGAAGAGAGGGCCGCCAGCGCAAACCGGACAAGCTGAAGAGCCCCGGGCGTGCTGGCGCCTTCGCGCAGGTCACGACCCACTTCCGCCAGCCAGTCTGCGGCCTCCTCATCGGCCAAGTGGATATGGGCGACGCCGACCGCGGCCGCCGACCGGATCTGAGCCTGATGCCGGGCGATCCACTCCAGCTCGACGCCTCGTTGTCGCTGGTCCGGTCCACTCGCGCCCGTCGAGACGACGGCAGGCTGACCTCGTAGCCGAGCGACCTTCTCCTGGCTCGCTCTGCGACGGTCGTGCACTCCCTGGCGGCTTCGGATGCCGAGCCGTTGGCCGACCAGGCGAGGGGGGACTCCAAGTCGCTCTGCCTGCTCCAAGAGCCAGAGCTCGATCGTCTCTCCCGACCACCACAGGAAGAGCCGAAGTTCGAGACCATCGAGCACGTCAGCTTCCCGGACCCAGGCCGGGACGCCCTGGCTGTACTTCCGCAGGTAGTCGAGTACTTCCATGGGGGCGTCCGACAAGCGCCACGCGTTCGGGTCGTCGATACGGCGGCGCCGCTCCACTATCCGTTCGATCGCAGCATCGGCCTGCTCGGCGCTCACGGAAGGCGGTATGGCCACCGTCAGATTTTCTCTGACGCACCCGGGGAAGAGCCACATGGATCGCCGCTGGTCCGGACAGGTGGCCCACGCGTTACGCGCGGCGCTGTCTGTCAGAAGCGACCGAGAGGAGCGCCTCAAACGGACATAGCGGACCGCGGTCTCTCCGGGAGTCGCCGTCCTGTATCCAAGCCGCTGGTCACGGCACGGTCTGGCCAAGGAGGGACGGGTGTGCACGCTGAGGTGGAGTGGGCCAGTTCCTCGGCTTGGACCTGAACCCGTCCAGCTCGCAGCGGCACGAACTCTCGCAGGGCCGCTGATCCGGTCTCGCATGAAGGTGACCCCTCAGTGTGGCGAGGTCAGGGACCTGGCCGGCGACGATGTAGATGACGCTCCGGGCGACGGCCCCCGCACGGTCGATGTAGCGCTGATGGAACCGCCTTAGGCGAGGGTCACGTCCACGCCCGATTCGACGCTGTGGCCCCCGGTTGCGATCCATCAGCTCACGGAACAGGTGCTGATGCATGCCTGCCTCGAGGCGAGCCCGGTCCCCGAAGCCCCTCGTGCACGCGTGCGCGCACGTCGCGTGTGGCCCCGGGGGAAGGGCTTCCAGAGTACGAGAAATTTCCCGCTGCCGACGTCAGTAGGCCGCAGGCAAGAGACGCTGACACGAGAGAGGCCGCGTCACGGTTCAAGGGCTTGTCGGTGATCGTCTCCGCGGTCCGCGCCGTCATCGCGTGAATGGGTCTCGATCGGCCGTGTCGCTCCGGAGAACCGGGGGAGTTGCGCCTGGGTCGCCTACGTGGGCAGCCCCTCAGACCGAGAGCGCGAGTCGCGGTGCGGGAGCCGCTCGGCCCCGGGACGGCGGGGTGGTCGAGGGCTGCAGTGGAAGCCACCAGGCCGCGTGAAGGGGGAGGGCCCGCAAGGGGCGCAGTGGAAATTTCCACCTGCCTGTTGAGAGGCTGGGAGAGCAGCTACACGCGACGCGCGCGCACGCACGTGAGGACCGGGAAATTTCCGGTCCTGCGGGCGAGGTTGCGCTTCGATTCTCGGGCCCGTTGCCCAGCCCCCTAGTCGCGCTTAGTCTTGAAGCGACTAACCTGTGGGCGACTACGAGACGGGGACGCAGGATGATCACTCGCGCGCTGGCCACCACGCCGGACTGCCGCAATGGGAACTGCCCGACGGTCTGGGGACCGTTCGGTGGGTCCGTCATCGTCCAGGGCTACGCCGTCAGGCCGGGCACGGTCGCCGTTCCCGCGGAGATCCTCGAACGTGCTGCCCAAGCTCTCCGCGCCGAAGGGCACGGGATCCCGGCACAGCGAGGCGCCGGCGCGGTGACGCGCGTCGGTCTCAACTTCGAGGTGACCGGTGACCCCACGACTCCCGGCGTTCTCGCCCTGACATTTCCGCCCGGCGAAGCAGGCGTTGAGCTCCCCGGAGCCGTCATCGTCCGAGACGCGCTAGCGACCGAGGAGGCAGCATGACCCCCGAGGACCTCGACGAGCTCTACAGGACCTACGAGCACACCGCCTTCCGGCTGGAATGTCGCGACACCTACGCCATCCCGGGCGAAGACCCGGACTTCGACGACTTCCTCGCCGGGCGGCCCTTCGCTCCGCGGACACCGGACGACGACGACTGGCTGGCCAACGTGCGCCACCAGGTCCAGGCGGGAAAGTACTTCGGGCGGGTTCGGATGCTCGGGCACCCGGTCAGCGACTACACCCGCTTCGAGATGAGCACCTACCCGCAGGAGAACATCCCGGCAGGGGAGGAGGTGCGAATCCTGGATCGTCGCTGGCTGCACGCCGACAACGACGCATGGACGCACCAGGACTTCTGGCTGTTCGACGACACGATCGCGGTCCTGCAGCACTACGACGATGCAGGTCGGTTCCTCGGCGTCAGCCAGGCTGCCGATCCTGCGCCCTATGTCGCCATCCGCCGGCGCGCTCTGAGGCTCTCCGTGCCGTACGACCAGTACCGCCTGGTCCCGGCCCAGCGCGGCGGCGAGCACGACACCCCGACGCGCGCTGCGAGTGCCGTTGAGTAGTGACGACCTTGACCCCAGGCACCGGCGTTTCGGCGAGCGGCTGAAGAAGCTGCGCCAGGACGCCGGCCTCTCCGCGGCCGCACTCGGGCAGGGGCTCGGTTGGTCACAGAGCAAGGTCTCCAAGATCGAAAATGCTCGGACCGGCTTCACCAGCACCGATATCGAGAGCTGGCTGGACCAGTGCCGTGCTGACGACGAGGTCCGCGAGGCCGTTCTCGGAGAGGCGGCGGAGCTCGGCACCCGCGTGCGCCCGTGGCGCAACGCCGACCGCCCCGACCACGCCACCCAGCAGCGAGTCCGAGCCGTCCGTGACGTCGACGCCACTGAGATCCTGATCTTCCAGTCCGAAGTGGTACCTGGGCTGCTCCAGACCCCGGAGTACACGCGGAGACTCCTCGAGGTGCACAGCCTCGTACCCCCCGAGGCGATCCCGGCGGCCGTCATCGCCCGCATGGACCGGCAGACCGTGCTGTTCGACGAGGCCAAGCGCATCGAGGTCGTCATCACGGAGACAGCGCTGCGCTGGAGGCCGGGGACCATCGCCCTGAGCCGCGCCCAGCTCGACCGCATCGGGACTCTGGCGGCTTTGCCCAACGTCGAGATCGGTGTGATCAGCCGCGAGCAGCAGGAGCTTGCGCGTCCACTGCATTCGTTCGTACTGCTTGAGTTCTCCGACGAGCCTGCCGCCGTCCAGGTCGAGACCCTGACCGCCGAGCAGGAGGTCACCGATCCCGCCGATGTCGCCCTCTACCGCGACTTCTTCACCGAGCAGCGCGAGCAGGCCGTCCGAGGAACCGACCTGACGGCGCTGCTGGCCGCCATCAGCGACGAGCTGCAGGCGTCAGCACAGACGCTGTCGTAGACGATTCGACTGTTCCGGGTCGCCGCGCGCATTGACCCTCTCTTCGGGAGGGCGAATGCTGCTGGCGTGAGCGGAGCCGAGGGCGACTACTACACCGGCGAGTACCTCCAGGACATAGCCGAGACGAGGCTTCTGGAGATCGGTGGTGAGCGGCTGCGCCGGCTGGCCCACGATGAAGCCGGCCGCTACGTCGACGAGCGCTACCCCTGGGACGGACAGGGGGCCGAGCCCGCAGAGCGCGTCAGCGCCTACATCGCGGTCCTCTGGCAATGCGGCGACGCCGAAGAGCCCATCCCGCGATAGCGCGCCCGGCTACGCCTCCGGGAGGACGGCGAGATCTTCCCTACGCAGGTCGAGGCGGACCCGTCGATAGCCCGTGGGATGACGCCATCGCCCCTGGTCGCGGGCGGTGTCGACGTCGAGCTCCACGACGACCTCAGGCCGAACCCGGGTGTAGTGCAGAGGAGACGAGCTCCCGAATCTCGGGTGCAGGGTCTCTGGCCAGGGGTGATCGTCGGTCGGCCGCAGGAGCACGCTCAGCTCGTCCCGCGCAGCTCGCGGGAGGGGAAGGGTCTGGCCGACTACCCGAAGTCGTCCGCGCTGGTCGGGAAGCCCGAGGACGAGTGCCTTCGGGGCACGCACGGGGCCGATCACCCCACCCACGACGGCCTCACCGCTGAGTCTAGTGCGGACCTTCCGCCACCGCTGCCGCGTGGAGTACGTGTGCTCGGCGTGCTTGGACACCACGCCCTCGATCCCAGCCGCGGAATGCTCGGTGAGCCAGGTGAGCGCCACCTCGGGATCATTCGTCATCGGGACCAGCGCCAACGGGAGCCGGGCCCCGGCGAGTAGCCGGGTGAGGCGCTCTCGGCGCGCGGCATACGACTTCCGTCTCAGGTCGAGGGGCCCGACGGCCAGGACGTCGAACACCACATATCCCACCGGGGACGCCGTGCCACCGCCGAGTCGACGCTGCAGACCAGGAAAGTCCAGGCGGCCGTTGCGCCAGCAGACCAGCTCGCCATCGAGGACTGCGCCCGGACATTGCCGTGCGACCGCGGCGGCGATCTCCGGGAACGCGGTGGTGAGGCTGCGAACCTGACGGCTCTGCAGATGGACGGTCCCGTCGGCTGCCGGGAACGCCAACGCACGAAAGCCGTCGAACTTCGGCTCATGACACCAGCTGGGACCAGTAGGTATCCGCTCGGCGGTGCGCGCGATCATGGGCGCGATCGGATACCTCACGGGGTACCGGATCGACGAGCTCACCAGACGACGGTAAGCCGGTCACGGGGCGTTGAGAGCCGCAGGACGGAGGGAGATTGTCCGCGTGGGCCCATGGGCCCAGCGGAGCCGCCAGATTCGTCGGTTCCCACCGGTACGGTCCGGGCATGCCCGACGAGCTGCTCGACGACGAAGGCCACCCCGACGCCTCGGCGATCATCGGCAAGTTCTGGCACCGCGACGGCCCGCACACCCCTGAGAGCGTGCGCAGTGCGGCGCTCGCGATTGACGAGTTGACCCACTATCTCGCGCGGGCGACGTGGCGACGTCACGTCCTGCCGTCCGGTCCTGCGCTCTACGAGTTCGTCGGGGAGCTGCGCTCGGCGATCGGACGGCTCGACCAGGTGCTCGACCAGGCGGCGCGTCACGCCGGCGCCCTCGTCGACGACCCGACTCTCTATGACGATCGACGGGACGGGCGAGACCCGGCACAGACCGCCCGCGAGGTGCAGGGCGGCCTCGACGCCGCTCGGGTCGTGTTGGGGCCCGTGGCCGAGGCGCTCGGCCAGACTCACTCCGCCTCCGGCCATCTCGGGCACGACACCTGAAGGGCGGTACCTGAGAGGGCTCCGTCCCTGGTCAGGCTCGATCCCCGGACCGTAGTGTCGTTGGTGCTGGGCCACGTCACACCCCCCGTGGCGTGGCCCAGCGCCAACGGCCGAACCATCGGTTGGCGAGAACTCGCAATCGGCCCTCTGCTCCTCGCCTCCCGTTCCGCGCCCACCAGCCAGATGCAGCGACGACCTCCCGCCCGAGTGCGCGTCGGGCCCTCGTAGCGCAGGGAGCTCTGCGCCATTGCTGATCGCGGCGCACCGGAGGGATGTGTGGGGGTGCAGTCCTGGACTGCGTCGGCCGAGGTGGCTGCGATGCAGCGGAACGTCGCCGCCGGCCCAGGGGCGGAGCAGATGACACCCCGGGAGTAGTCGGATCGAGACTAGACATTAGTCGGATCTCGACTAGACTGATGCGAAGAGGGCCCCAGCGGCGGCAACCGCTGAGGCCCGGCGGACACCTGACTCACCCCATCCACGAGGAAGCCAGACGCCCATGACGACCGTAGCCCCCGTATCGGTGGTGCTCGCGATAGCCGATCGGCCGCGAGCGGAGACGCCGTGCACGGACGACCCCGAGCTGTTCTTCCCTGTCGGGACGAGCGGCCCGGCCCTACTGCAGATCGCTGAAGCCAAGGCCCGCTGCCAGCGTTGCCCGGCACTGGACCGCTGCCTCGCCCTGGCGTTGGAGACGGGCCAGGACCACGGGATCTGGGGGGCGACCACGGAGCAGGAGCGCCGTGCCCTTCGGCGCCGTGGAGCCTCGCACGGTCGTCGGCGGGGGAGCCGGCGATGAGCGCGCCGACCAACGGGCACCGTTTCACCCCCGACGAGCTCGCTTCGGAGACGATCGCGATCGCTCTTTCCCCGGACACATCCGAGCCCACGACCCTCGAGTCGCCCTACGAGGAGCAGGACGAGCGAGCGGCGACGCGACGCAGGCCGTTGCGAGCCGATCGCGGCAACGACGATGTCCGGCACCTCGAGCAGGAGGTGCGCCGAGCAAGAGGGCTCGTCGCACTACAGGACGACCAGGCGCTTCAGCAGGCGTTGTCCTCCCGAGAGCGGGCAGCGGACCGGAAGGTCACCGAGAAGCTGCGAGCGCTGGAGCGCGGCGAGAAGCTGAAGGCCGGGAAGAACGTCGCGCGGCTGGCGCAGCGCAACCGGTCCGACGAGGAATGGGCGGGGCGGGCTCGGCGCAGCCGAGAACGGCTCCTGAACCCCAACAGGCGCCTTGCCGCGGTCTATCGCCGCTACGTCGCGCTGCGGCTCGGCCCCGCCTTTGTTCTGTTCGCCGGTGTCGTCTGGAACTCCGACCGGGTCCACGACGGCCTCGTCGGACCGGATGGCACCGCCCTGGCCTACCTGGTCGAGCCCCTGGCATCCGTCCTCCTCATCGTCAGCCTGTTCGCCCAGGCCACCGCGGTCGAGCACGGGCAGAAGGTCCGACGGTCGTTCGTCCTGTTCGACGTCGGCTTCCTCATCGCCTCGCTGCTGCTCATGGTCGTTCCCTGGGGCCTGCGCTTCGGCTGGAGCGCCGGTGACCTGCTCGCCAACACCATCCCCTCGGTGCTCATCGCAGGGGCAGTCGTCGGCTGGCACGTCCTGAACCGCCTCTTCTCCGACGTCTTCGCCGACCTGCACGACGAGCTTTCTCCCACCCGGCTCGATGAGGTCACCACCGATGTGGTGGTGCTCTACGAACGCAGCAAGCGAGAGATCGCCGCCGGGCGGATCCCGGTCAACGACATCGGACGGCCCAGCACCGAAGCAATCCGCAAAGCCTTCGGAATCGGAAAGGGACGAGCGCAGCTCACGGGCGACGCCTTCGACGCCGTCTCCCGCTCCTTGCCTCCGACGACTTCCTGACCAGCGTGTCTCCGCTCCGCTTGCCTGTGCGGGCCCCACGGCCCGCGGGGCGGGACACGCGCCCTGCTCGCCTCCGGCCTAAGGACCCCTCCCAACGGCCGGAGGCGAGCACCCCGCACCACCAGGAGCAGCAGATGACCGAGAAGCTCGCACTCACTCTGATCACCGACGACGGCCAACGACTGGAGCCGATCCGCGAGATCGACGCACAGGCTGACGAGCCGCGCACGATCTGGCCTCACGCGGTCGACATGGCCGTAGACCACGCCATCGAGGACGGCTACCGCGTCGAGGTCGCCTGCGACCAGGCGGTGCTCTACGAGCTGCGGTGCGTGTGATGGCCGGCCGTCGGCGCACCAACAACGCAGGAGCGGAGCTGCCCACGACGCTGCGGAAGGCGCGGCCCACGACACGACGGGCGCGACTGATGACCCGCTTCGCCGCGGCGACCAGCGACGTCGAGCGCCTGACTGCGGCCAGCGATTACCTGCGAGGGGCCGCTGCCCGCCGCCACCCCGAGCCCGACCAGGCCGAGGAGATCCTGCAGACCGTCACCAGACAGATGATCGACGCCGGTGACGCGCTGCTGACTCTGCAGGCCCGCGAACGGCTCCACCCGACGACGAGGAGCCGACGATGAGCGTCGACAGCCAGGCACCCGCCGCGGGCGAGTCGCGTGAACTCGCCCCGGCGCCGCCGAAGACCCCGGGCGCGGCGCCTCGTTCCCCGTGGCCCACCAACCGACCCCCGTGGCGCGCCCGCATCACCCGCGCGCTCGACGAGCTGCGCTTCGTCAACGAGCAGCCTCCCTCGCTCGCCGACCTGATCGCCATCGCCCGACGAGGCAACTGGTCCAACACCACGCACGGCGGGCTCCGCAACCTCGCAGCCGCGCACGCATGGATCGTTCAGGCGCCCCTGCTGGTGCTTGGCAGCCTGCTGGCCTGGTCGGCCCGAACGGCCGGTCGCGTCTGGACCGTCATACCCGTCGCCCTGACCGTCGGAAGCGCTCTCGACCTCATCCCCGTCGTGAACATGTTCGTCCCCACCTGGGCCACCTGGTCCGCGTGGCCGCCCCTCTGCTGGATCCTCTGAGGAGATCATCATGACCGCAGGAGCACTCGCCGGCATCGGCTCGATCGCAGGACTCGCCCTGATCATCGGCCTCTGGCTCTATCTTCACAAGAACGCCCCGAAGTTCACCACGCTGCTGTTCCTGCTCGCTGGGACCGGCATCGGAGGCCTGGCCGGTGCCGCGATCGCAGGCGGCGTCGGCACCGTGACCAGCACCGCGGCGAGCGCCACCTCACGGCTGGTCGGGTTCTCGGCGGCCGCCCTGGTCTCCGCGATCTGCATCGTCGCGACGCTCGAGGTCGTGGTGAAGGGGCTCTGGAAGCGCACCGCAACGCCCAAGCGCTACCACCCGTGGCTGGCGCTCGCGTTGCCGACGATCGCAGTGGCCGGAGGAGTCCCGATCATCTCCTCCCT
Source organism: Pseudonocardia xishanensis (assembly GCF_039541715.1). Lineage (NCBI taxonomy): Bacteria > Bacillati > Actinomycetota > Actinomycetes > Pseudonocardiales > Pseudonocardiaceae > Pseudonocardia > Pseudonocardia xishanensis. The sequence continues at coordinate 19,182 of NZ_BAABGT010000086.1, read as the reverse complement.
CATCAGCTTCCTCTCTGGCGCAATGGGCGAGGCCGGAGCCGCGCTGACCCAGCTGAGCGTGGGGTGAGCTGCCCATGGAACCGGTCATCCTCACAGCGCTGCTGATCTGGGGCCTCACCCGCTACGCCGGTACCGAACTGATGGCGACCGCTCGCGGGACCGAACCGCCCCGGATCAAGGAGCGCCGGGAGCGCGCCTCCCGAGCACACGAACGCTCGATGGCCAAGGCCGCCCGACGCTCCGGCCCGACCGTGGGAGAAGCGCTGGGCCGACGAATCGCCGACCGCATCGCCCGGCCCCGATCCCCGAAGCCCCCCGGGCCCGCTCGGCAGGCCTTGGGGGAGTGGTGGTCGGACTCCTGGGGCTACGCCACGGACCGGCGACGCCGACGACACGACCGCTACGCCGACGGCGACCTCGGCCGCCAACGAGCCGCACGGTGGCTGCGACAGCGCTGGTCCGGACGACAACAGGACCCTCAGTCGGGCCCACAGTGGGCCGACACGCGAGTCACCGACGATCCCGGCCCGCCGGACCCCGACGACATCGTCGATGCCGAGGTCGTCGAGGACCCGCCCCCGAGCACCCCTCCCACCGCCACTCCACCGACCAACACCCACGAGACGACGAGCCCCGACGCCCGGCCGGACAGCCCCGACCCCGTCGAGCCCGAACAACACCAGCCCGAACCAGACCCCGCCGACAAGAAGGCACCAGAGCCCCCCGACCCCGAGCACGAGACCGATCCCGACGACACGCAAGAACCCCGCGCCACCCCCGACACCGGAATGGCGTCGGTCCACCCGATTCGAAAGGCACTCCCGATGACCACCCCCACCGGCACCATGACCTCCGGCGAGACCCTCGACCCCACCGCAGCCCACCGCTTCGCGCAGGAGATGGCCACCTTCGGGCAGAACGCGCAGACCCAGATCGAACTGTCGCTGACCAACCTGAGCAGCCGAGGAGTCAGCGGCGCGCCGATCGAGCACTTCCAGCGCATGTTCGAGGCCATGGGCCAGTTCGTCGCCTCCGCCCAGGAGGCCTCGGCTCATTTCGCCCGCCACATCGGGACCCAGGACCAGGTCCTCAGCGACGACACCCTGTCCGGAACCGTGCAGGCCGACACCTACCTCGGCGCACGCGGCTGATCCATACCCCGGCCGGCTAAACGGGCCACGACAGCCCTCGCCCCCAGATCAGCTGGGCGCCCGCGTCACGGCGGAGCGAGGGCACCACTGAACGACTCGACTATGGCCATGCACGGAAGGACGCACGATGACCCGCACTGACCGCACCGGCACCTCCGCCGAGGTGGACAGCAACGCGCTCGTCGTCGAGCTGGCGAAGCAGATCACCCGAGCGTCCGAACGGGCTCCCTCGACCGAACTGGCCGTGCGGCCCGCCGCACCGTTGATGCGTAAGCTCAGCCCCCGCGCCGCGGCCCTCGAACGCCAGCGCGACCAGGCCGACCGAGCCCGCCGCGCACGCCGCACCCCCTACCTCGCCGCCGCGGCCACCGCGGCCACCGGCTATGCGGGATGGGGACTCGCCGAGCTCGCGCACCTCGCAGCCGGATCCGGGGGTGAAGGCCTCACCGTCGCCGGAATCGGCCTGCTCAGCGCCACCACGGCCACAGCCCTGCGAGCGGCGTTCCGTGCGCGAATCCCCGACAGCTGGCGCGGACGTTCCTGGTGTGTGGTCGGAGGTACCACCGCCTGGGTCACCGCCGCCTCCGCGATCGGCCCCGCAAACTGGCCCATGACCGCCCTTCTCGCCGGAGGCGCCGCGCTCGGCTGGGCCGGATGGATGCGCCAGCACGAGATCCCGACCCCCGGAGCGGAGACCCTCCCGACACCGCAGGACGACGAGGAGGAGCAGGACCTCGGCGACCGTCTCGCCCGCCGCTGGGCCGAGAACGTCTCGGGCAAGGGCCAGCTGCTGCCTGGGGCGATGCTCACCGAGCGCCTCGACCTTCCCCGCGCCATCCGCTGGACCATCCAGACCCGACCCGGCACTGCGGACTTCAACGAGGTCTTCGCGCGCCGCTCCAAGATCGCGGGAGGCCTGGGCGTGGCCGCCAACAACCTGCTCCTCGAGCCCTCGGACCAGAACGAGAGCTGGTGCACCATGACGGTGATCGTCAAGGACCTGCTCTCCGGAGGAATCGCCTACACCGGCCCCCGCTACGAGGACGGCCGAATCCCCCTCGGGCCCTTCGCCGACGGAGAGGGCGAGATGCAGTACGTCGCCTACGACGAGGTGGGGTGCCGCAACGGCCTGGTCACCGGTGAGCCGGGATCGGGCAAGTCCGCCTGTCTGGAAGCCGTCGGCCTCGGACTCAAGCACAGCGGCGTCTGGAACGTGTGGTTCGGCGACGGAGACCCCGAGGGTGGCTCCAGCCCCGTCCTCAACGACATCTCCGACTGGACCGAGGCCGGGCCACAGGGAGTGCTGCGGCAGCTGGAGGCTGTCGAAGAGGCACTCGAGATCCGCAGCCTGCTCAAGTCCACCCTCACCGATGGCCCGGACGGCACACCCGTCCCGATCACGGATCCCCAGACCCAGCAGCCCATTCGCAAGCTCAAGCCAAGCGGAGCGGTGCCAGGGCTGCAGTGGATCCTGGACGAGCTGCACCGCCTCACGAGCGACCCCTGGCTGATCGAACGGCAGTTCGTCCCCCGCCTTGAGCGGGTCGTGCGCATCGGGCGCAAGTACGGCGTCGTCGTCCTGGTCGGCACCCAGTCCCTGCTCGCCCCCGACTACGGAAACTCCACCGCGCTGCGGGGCTACCTGGCCGCGATCAACCTCCTCGCCTTCCGCAACCAGAACCGCAGCGAGGCCGCAGTGGTCGGGGGACTCTCGGTCGCACCCAGCACCCTGCCCACCGGCGGCGGCTACTGCTTCGCCACCGCAGGGGGACGCCTCTCCATGGGCAGGGTCGCCTGGGCGCCCGATCTCGGTCGTTGGGCCAACGACCTGCCCGACCTGCCGCTCGATCGGGACACCGACCTCGCCACAGCACGCTTCCGGCCCGAGATCCCGCGCGACCCCGCCGCCGTCTTCGCCGAACAGCAGCGACGCCTCCAGACCTGGCGATCCACCCTGGGCAGCGCTCCACAGCAGCTCACCCCCGCCGAACCGCAGGCCCCGATGAGTCGACCCGGACTCGTGATCCCGGCCGCGCTGACCGCCGACAACGTGATCGCGCTGCACCCTCCGAGTCCTGAACCCGTAGCCGTCGTGACAGCCGACCTCGAAGCCCTGCCTCGCAGGCAGCAGCTCGTCTACGCCGCGCTCATCGACGGCCATCGCCGCACCGGAGACATCGCCGCGGTGATCGAGCAGAAGCCCCCCAACGTCGTGAAGGCACTCAACGCCCTCGCCGAGGTAGGGCTCGTCCGCAAGGTCGCCCACGGTCAGTGGCAGCCCGCCGACGAACAGACCGGGTGAAGCCATGGCTAATGGAATTAGTACCTGGTACAGTACCAGTTAAGCGACACGGTTCAGACATCACGCGGCCCGGGCGCTCACCTCTCACAGATCCCGCCCGGGCCGCTCCGACCCTCAGATCGGAGACACGAGTGTTCCACGCAATCGACCACCGCGAGCGCAGCCGCATCCCGGCGCAGCGCATTGTCGACGAGACCGCGACCGAGCTGGACCTTCAGGACATCGACCTCGCAGATGGGGAGGGCGGTGAGGAGGACTGGCGCGATCGCGGCCTGTGCGCGCAGACCGACCCCGAGGCCTTCTTCCCGGAGAAGGGCGGCTCGACCCGCGAGGCCAAGCGCATCTGCACCGGCTGCGAGGTCCGGGCGGAGTGCCTGGAGTACGCAATGACCAGAGACGAGCGGTTCGGGATCTGGGGTGGCCTGTCCGAGCGAGAGCGTCGCCGCCTGCGCAAGAGCCGGCGGGAGGGGCGATGAACGGCCGCCACGAGGAAACCCTGCTCGCCAGCCATCACCAGCTCCACGCGGCGAACAGCAGGGCCAAGAACGGGGGAGTGGACAGCACGCCGATGACCATCGGGCTGAGTTACTGCACGGCTGCCCCCTACGCTGTCGAGCTGCACTTCCTCGCTGCCGGCATCAGCTGGACCGTCGCCCGAGACCTGCTCATCGCAGGAGCGCACGACGACAGCGGCGACGGTGACGTCCACGTCTCGACGCACGCGGTCTCCGGCGGGGACGTCACGATCCTGACCCTGAGCCCCCGCACCGCGACGACCGCGCAGGTCGCCGAGTTCAGCATCAGCACCCACGAGCTGATCTCGTTCCTCGCCGCCACGGAGGAGCTGGTTCCGCTCGGCAGCGAATCCGAGCTCGTCCAGGCCGACCTCGACGCGCTGATCCACGACAGCCTCGCCGGGACCGACTCGTGAACCCCGCGGAGATCCTCAGCTTCCTCGCCGGACTCGCTGTCGGCGCCGGACTGTGCACCCTCGCAGACCAGTCGGCAACCGGGATCCGTGCCGGCGCGCTCGTCCTGCTCTCTGCGATAGGTCTGTGCGCGATCACCCTGCCAGCCGTCGACAGCCTGTCGCTCTGCGCCGCAGTGCTCGGCGGCACCGTCACGACCGCCTCGCTCATCGCTCGCCACGCCCGCCACCGGCGGCGCGCCGAGCGCCTCAGCTGACCGACGAAGTCGAGGAGACGCGCATGACCACTGAGACCGTGCCCGCCGCAATCCGCACGCAGGCCGCCGCCAGCATGACCCAGGGAGTCCCAGGGCGATCCGTCACCAGCGACGACCAGGCGACGACCGTCACCGCCCCAGCCGAGCAGCGAGACCGACTCGCCGCCACGCTCTGGGCCTTCCGCATGAGCAACGAGATCGTCGAGGCGGCCCCGGGACACATCGCAGCCGTCATACCCGCCAACGCCTTCGTCCCCTGAACCGCGAGATCCACAACGAAGCCGGACGACGGAGGTGGGAAGAGATGGACGACGACCTGGAACTCGAGCTCGACGACGAACTGTGCCCGAACTGCGGCGAGGTCCTGGGCGCCTGCGACCACAGCTAACGGCACTGCCCTCGATCGACAGGAGCACCAGACATGCGGTCCGACCGCGAACTGTCCAACATCAGCCACTGGGAAATGACCGACGAGGAGCTGGCTCGCGTAGCCGAGCAGGAGGCCGCTCAACAAGCCGCCTACACGGAGAAACGGGCCGCCGAGCGCGCTGCGTTCCGTGCCAGCAAGGACGAGAAGGCCTGACCGGGGTGGCCGGTGGTCGAGCCCCGCAAGGCCCACCTCAGAAAAGCTGAGACGTCGGCAAACAACCACCGGCCCGCCGGCCCGACCGCGGCCGGGCGCCCACCTGGAGCCCCTGAGGTCGAACCGACTGCAGCACCATAGCCGTCCGCTCACGACCGAAAGGGCGTGTCTACGGTGTCAACCGTGTCGGCAGCGCGACGCGAGATCATCGACGGCGAGCCCTACGTCAACCGGGCCGAGGTCCGCCGCCTCACCGGCATGTCCGAGCAGGCACAGGCCAACCTCTACGCGCAACGCGCCAGCAACGGCCATCCCGAGGGGACCCGTGTCGGCCGCTCGCTGCTCTTCCGCGAATACGCTGTCATCGAATGGCACGAACAGTGGGCAGCGCGAAAGCAGCTCGGACTCAGCACCGTCGACCGCAGCGGGGACCCTGACGAGCTGCTCGACATCCCCGCGGCCACGAAGCTGCTCGGCTACGCCAACGACTCGACGATCCGTGGATATCTCGCACGCAACGACGGCTACTTCCCGGCGGCCGACGACACCGAGTCGCTCCCCTCTGGACGGCTGCGACGACGCTGGCGACGCAGCACGCTCTGGGAGTTCGCCGACCTCCGAACCCGGCCTGGCCGAGGTGGCCGACGTCGACCGACCACGCTCACCGAGTGAGCCTTAGATGGACAATCCTGGAGGGACGAGCGTGAGCGCCGTCAACGAGATCATCCAAGACCTCAGAGAACGCGGCGTACTCAGCCCTCGCCACCAATGGACACCGACCGGCTGGGAAGCGCACTTCGTGTATCCCTACGGCGGCTCACCAGCTGACTGGCGTGAGGTCTACAGCACAGACCTGGAGCACCCCGGTGAGCGGTCGACCATCTACTCCCTGCCGGTCGAGGACTGGACACCAGACGGCGAACCGCTCGTCGTCGACGCCCGTGAGGGACGTCGGAAACGCGCCTCGGAGATCGACGGATTCGTCAAGCTGGTCCGTACCGACAAGCTGCACTCCGCCCTGCAGGCAGAGCACGGCTGGCAGGCCGAGCTCGACCTTCCCGATGGGGCCGACACCGTGCCTGTCGTCGCCTGGCTCGTAGGCGAGTCCGGAGTCGTGCGCCCGGTCATCGACAAGGTGAGGACGTTCGGGGGCCAGCTCGCCGACAACGAGGGCGAACTCGTTCCGATCCCTGCCCTGACGGTGCTGCGCCTCATCGCTCCGTAGACCGTCCAGTATCGCCGTCCGCGTGGCGGCATATACGTCTATAACCCCAGGTCAAGAACCCTAAGGGAGCTTGATCCGCGTGGCCAAACGCTGTAAAATAGTAAGTGTCAGGGCGAGGGCGGCAAACCTCGCTCGGGCGCCGCAGCCGAACCACCTGGGAAGGGGGCTGGCCTGATGCCCAAGGTCGTCCGCCGGTCCGATCTGTTCACCTGGACCGACCTGTTCTGTGGAGCAGGAGGCTCCTCGTCCGGCATCGAGAGCGTGCCGGGCAACACCGTCCGCATGGCCTGCAATCACTGGGACCTGGCCATCGAGACGCACAACCACAACATGCCTCACGTCGACCACGACGTCGCCGACATCGCCGAGATCGACCCTCGCCGCTACCCGACCACCGACGGACTCTGGGCCTCACCCTCATGCACGTTCTGGAGTCAGGCGCGCGGTGAGAAGCAGGACTTCGCAGTCCAGGAGACGGACCCGACCCTGTTCGACCTCGCGCTCGACGACGACGCCGACGACGAGGCGCCGCTGGCCGACGAGGCGCGTGAGCGTTCCCGAGCGCTGATGCACGACGTTCCCCGATTTGCCGAGTATCACCGCTACAAGACAGTCATCGTGGAGAACGTCCCCCCACTGCTGAAGTGGGTCCACTTCGGGAAGTGGGTCTCGCGGATGCGGGCACTCGGCTACCTGCACCAGGTCCTGACGCTCAACAGTGCCTTCGCGCATCAGCTGGGCGCGCCCGCCCCTCAGCTCCGCGACCGTGTCTACGTAGCGTTCTGGCAGGAGCGGTACCGGCGGCCGGACTTCGAACGATGGACCCGCCCCAAGGCGTGGTGTCCGACCTGCGGTGAGACCGTCACCGCGATGCGGGCCGCGCCGAATCCGAACAAGCCGAGCAACCTGCAGGGCAGCTATGGGCGCCAGTACATCTACCGCTGCCCTCGCATCAGCTGCCGCAACGCCACCGTGCAGCCCTACGTCCTACCCGCCCTCGCCGCGATCGACATGCAGAACCCCGGCAAGCGGATCGGCGACCGCGACCGTCCCCTGAAGCCCAAGACCCTCGCCCGGATCGAGGCCGGGCTGCGCCGCTACGTCCCCCGCAGCATCGTGCTCGAGGCGGCGGGAAACACGTTCGAACGACGGCCGGGAGTCCGGACCTGGCCGGTCGACGAGCCGCTCCGAACCGTCCACGCGACGGCGTCCAAGGCCATCGCGCAGCCGCCCATGATGGCCGCCACCTCGCTCGGACTCAGCGAACTCGCCGAGCACGAGCAGCACGCCGCACTGCGGGCGATGCTCTCCTCCCGCAGGCACTACGCCGGGACCGGAGAGGGGGGAACCCCACGCGAGCGTGGGTTGCTCGTTCCCTCCGGCGGCACCTGGAACACCGACGCACGCCCGACGAGCGAGCCGATGCGCACGCGCACCACGCGCGAGACCGAGGGCCTCGTGCTGCTCCCGCTCCGAAGCAACGAGCGGGCCACGGGGAAAGCGGTGACGCCGCGTGAGAGCGCCATGGGGGAGCGGCACGACGGCCTGCTCATGCGCAACAACACCGGCGGAGCCGAGATGTGCACACCTCTCGACGAGCCCGCCAGGACGCTCACCACCGCCGGGCACCAGTCGCTGCTGAGCTGGAGCCCGGATGTCCTCTACGCCTACGACACCGGCGGGATGCGCAGCAGCAGCGCCCCCATGCCGACTCAGACCGCCGTCGAGGGGGACGCCGTCCTCGAAAGCCAGGTCGACGTCGAGGACTGCCGGTTCCGCATGCTCACCCCGGACGAGGTGAAGCTCGGCATGGCCTTCGCTGCGGGCTTCGTCCTGCTCGGCACGAACAACGGGAACAAGGTTCGGATGTGCGGCAACGCCGTCACCCCGCCCGTCTCACGAGATCTCGCAGCTTGCGTGGTCGAGGCGGTCACCGAGGACCTCATCGACCGACCCACAGCTCCCTGACGCCGCCGGGGGACCGGCGTCGCTGGTCTCCCATCCCAGCCTCCATCGGATCTGAACGAGGGACCGCGCTATGCACAGCCGCGCCTTGACGACCCGCCAGGCAACCGCCCGCCGACGGATCTCCGCGCTTGCCCGCAACGCCCGCGAGGGCGCACTACCCGAGGCGAACGGGCACGAGCCAGCCGACGATCACCCCGAACGCCTGCCAGCCTCCGCCCGAGAAGACAGGGCCGACGAGGCGAACTGAAACCGCGACGACCACGGCCCGGGCACCTTCACCAAGGTGCCCGGGCCGTCTACGTTGCGCCACAACGGCGCCCCGCTCATGCAGCCGATGTCCAAGGAGACCACCGCGCCAGGCCCTCGCTGTCACCGCCACAGCGAGCACCTCGGCGGTGCGCTGGGAGCTAGCCCGCCGCAGGTAGTTCCTGAATCTCCGAGTCCGCCACAGGGGTCCCGGCAGGCTCCGGCTGACGACGTCTACTGCGCGCGCGCTTCGTCGGCGCTCCACCCCGATCAGCCGAACAGCCCGCCTCAGCGAGGTGGTCGTCGGTCCATCCGGCCGCAATCGCCGCCCGATACTGGACCGCATAGTCCTGGCGAGCCAGCGCAAGTGCTGTGGTGGCCGCCTCTACAGCGGCCTCCGCGTCGTCGACCTTCGTCCCCAGTTCGGCGAGCTGTGCGACCTGATCGACCTTGTCCTGTAGCAGGCGCCGAGCCACATCGGCGGCTTCTTTTCGGCGCGTTCCCGATCTCGTCATGACCGGCACGGTAGCGCGCTGATCATGAAGCAGAACAGGGTGAGAAGCGCGCTGGCGAGTCAGACGATGAGCCCCGCGGACGCATTTCAGGCCCGACCAGCCACGGAGCCGCATCCGCGGGCGGCTACCGGGAGCGACTGAGCAAGATATGCGTTTTCCCGGGGAAAACGCGACAGGCCCGCCTGCGGCGTGCGACGCTGACGATCACCGGCCGCCGAGGGCGGCCGGTGACCATCAGCTGGGAGGGACACGATGACCGGGCCGAGTCGCCGTGCACGCGCCGAGGGCGGCCGCCCGCACAAGGTCTCCGTCCAGTTCAGTGATCTGGAGATGGCTCTGGTCACGACCGCCGCCGTCCGGTCGGACATGGCTCCCGGTGCTTGGCTGGGCGAGGTGGGAGTTCGCGCGGCCGAGACGGTCCCGGGCCCTGCGTCGCAGTGGGGACCGACCATGCAGTCGCTGATGCAGCTGCGGGCCGAGCTCATGGAGCACCGCCGGGTACTTCGCAACGTCGGCGGGAACCTCAACGACGTCGCTCGACATGCGAACGCTGACGGAGAGCTGCACGAGGCGACCGGGCGTGTGCAGGACCTCGTCGGGCGGGTCGTCGAGCGGATCGAGCGGACAGTCGGCGAAGTCGACGAGCTGGCGAAGGACGCCCGGCGCGAGCGGTTGCGGCCGCGCTCGTGATCGCCAAGATCTCACGCGGTTGGCGCGTCGGCGGCCTCGTCCGCTACCTGATGGGCCCCGGTCGGTTCAACGAGCACACCAACCAGCACGTGATCGCCTCCTGGGACGGCGCCCCGGCGATGCATCAACCGTCGCTGCTCCCGTCCGGGGAGTTCGATGTCTCCGACCTCTCCGACGAGCTCGCGGATCCCGCTCTCGCCGCAGGCATTCCGCAGACCGAGCCCGTGCGCGAGGAAGGACGTCGGGTCCCGCGCGGGCCCGTCTGGCACTGCTCCCTGCGCAACAGCGCCGACGACCGTCCGCTCACCGACGAGGAGTGGGCCGAGGTCGTCGAAGAACTGATGGAACGCACCGGTATCGCCACCGCCGGTGATCTTGGCGCCTGTCGATGGGTGGCGATTCGACACGCGGACGATCACGTCCATATCGCCGCGATGCTGGTGCGCCAAGACAACGGACGGAAGGTCCATCCGCGCAACGACTTCCTGCGAGCCCGCGAGGTGTGCCGGGACGCCGAGGAGCGCCTGGGACTCACCCGAACCGCGGCGATCGACCGCACGACCGCGGAGCCGGCTACGCGGGCGGAGATGGAGAAGGCCGCCCGCCGTGGCGATTCGGAGACGAGTCGGGAGTGGCTCCGCCGCGCGGCGCGTGTGGCCGCGGTGCAGGCACAGGACCCGGAGGACTTCTTTCGGCGGCTCGCCGATCTGGGCGCCGTGGTCCGTCCGAAGGAACTACCGCCGGGACAGCTGGTCGGTTACGCCGTTGCGGCCCCGGGTGACGAGACACTCGAGGGACTGCCCGTGTGGTACTCGGGGCGCCGCCTGGCGCGGGATCTCGCGCTTCCCCAGCTGCTGAGGCGATGGGCGTCCGCGACGCCGCAGGCCACGATCGCGCCGGCAGCGGGCGAACGCTCCCAGGTCGGTCGAGCGGAGCGCGATGCCGCCGTCACCGAGGCGATCAGCGCCGTCGAGCACGCCACGGCAACCATCGCTGCCGGAGGCAGGGATGCGGTCCCGTCGGTCGCCCACGCAGCAGGAGACATGCTCTCCGCGGTCTGCGCGGTCACCGAACGCGGCCGCGGAGTGGCTCCGGTCCCGTGGTCGGCAGCCGACGTCTTCGACCGTGCTGCGCGCACACCGGGTCAGGGACAGCCCAACCGGTGGGCCCCGGTGGCATCGCAACTGCGCTCGGCCGCGTGGCGTCTGGTCGCAGTCCGCGCGGTGACAGGCAAGAACGGTGACAGCGGAGTCGGACAGCTGGTTCTCGCTCTCGCCTCGCTCGCCGCAGAGATTGCCGCCTTCCGCGAACAGGAGCGATGCGTCGCCCAGGCGGGGGCGGCCCGGCGCAGCGCGCATCTACTGCGCCAGCCGCGGGCAGCACGGCCAGCCGGCGCGGCCGGGACCCATCCTCAGCAGGGCTCACGAGGCACCGGACGCCGGTCGATGACCGCCGAGCCGGTCGCCCCCCGCACGCAGGACAAGACATCGGTCGAGGACGTCAACGGCTCCAGGGGGAGAAGACGATGACGGAACTGGCACACGAGGCTCCGACCCTCACCTGGGGGCGAGAGCAGACCCAGGCCTGGACACAGGCCGTCCTGTCGCTGGGATCGCTCCTACGCCAGCGTCGAGAAGCAACCGGTCGCATGGCGTGGTCCGACGCCGAGGACTCCGCTCGACAGCACGAACAGGTGCTCCGCGCCGCCGAACCCCCTGTGCGTTCGATGACCCCTCAGGAGCGCGAGCTCTTCGACACCCGCCGCAGCGACGAAGCGGCGGACGACGTGATCACCAGGGTCGTCGACGCCGACGACTGGTCGGTGACCGTAACCCTCGGCCGGCTCCCCGACGAAAACGGATGGGGCCTGGCCGCGCACGGTCGCTCGAAGGACGGATCCGACACCTGCAGCACGCAGGTGCGATGCGTTGACGAGGCGACCGCGATCAAGCTCGGCGAGCAGCTGCTGCAGGAGGGCCCGCAGGAGATCGAGCGACTGAACGGGTTCGCCGAACACGCCGCAGCACGAGCCCACGCCGCGAGCACCGAGGTCCGGGAGACCGAACCTCAACGACTCGCCCGCACCGCGGCGACGGTGCGACAGCTGTGGCCCCGCGAGCTGGCCGAGCGCGTCATCGGACCGACGACTGCCCAGCGGAACCGGGGCGAGCGCTGGAATCCCGCGTTCGGGGCACTGGCGTGGCGACTGCACGAGATGGAAGAACGCGGTTTCGCCATGGCCGACGTACTTCGCAGGGTCGACCACACGCGTCTGATGGAGAGCGAGGTGCGCAACCCTGCGGCGCTCGCAGAGTTCTTCATCGAGGAGATGATGCCGGGGCTCCAGGTGATCAACCTGGACAGCGAACAGTTCGCCGCTCGACCACGCTCCGCCGGTGTCCCCCGGAACAGCGCATCCCCCTCGGCGGACATCGTCGAGCAAGAGCAGACTGTCGGCCCGTTCCTCGCCGAGGCCTTGCCAGGCGAGCTACTCGAGCGGCTGCGCCGTGGCCAGGGCTATGACGGACTCCGGCAACGCCTGTTCGAACAGCACGAGAAGGGACGACCGGTAGCGGAGCTGCTCGCGGGGCTTCCGATCGATCGCATCAGCGCTGCGGACAAACCGGCTCAGTACCTCAAGGCCGTCCTGGATCGACGGATCGAGGATGGCAAGCCACCGCGCACTGGGTCGGATCGCAACGCACAGGCCGAGTTCCTGCGCGCACATCTCGGGCGCGCCGCTGCGGACCGGATCATCTGTGGGTCCGCCTGGCCTGGCCTGGCGAAGCGGCTCGAGGCGTGGCGAGGCGACCAGATCCCCGTCGGCTCCTTGATCGAGCAGCTCCCGGAGGGACGGGTGGCCGCGGCGCGCAATCCCGCGGCGTACGCCACGACGCTGCTCACTACGAAGGTCCGATCGCATCGGGCATCCGCAGCGCGAGAGGAGGACACGAGTACGGCTCGCACGGACGGATCCAGGGGAGAGCAGCGGACCGGGGCCCCGGCGACCGCGTCGCCGACTGATGTCGTCGAGCAAGCAACGACCCAGCAGAGCAGCGAGCTTCCGCTGGCCGAGGAGCTCGACCCGCGCAGCCCCGTCGACCGGGTGGGCCTGGACGTCGTCGCAGTAGGAAGGCATCCGTCACCCGAGCAACGCGCGACGAGCACCGAGGCGGCTGGACACCGGGCCGCGGCCGAGGCAGCGACAGGGCGCGCCGAGGAACATGAGCGTCTAGCCGCCGCTCACCGGGAACCGTCCGCCGGACAACCCGGCCAACCCGAGGAGCGGGAGCACGACGGCGCCGCGCTCATCGAGGACAACCTCGCAGCCGGAGAACGAGCCATGGCGGCTTCCGAACGTGGTGCAGAAGCCGCAGCCGCAACCCGAGCCGAGGTCATCTACACCCCGCCGGCAAGCGATCTGTCCCAAGCCGGGCAGCCCGCAGTTAAGCGCCCGGCATCGGCCGCCCACCGTCCCGTGCGTCAGCAACAGCCGGGCAAGGCTCCGGAGCGGGGGCGGACGCGATGAGCGAGCACGAGATCGCACAACCGACGATGCGGCAGCTGATCGACGACGGTGCCGCCGCGGCTCTGCTCAACGACCACTTCCCCGTCCCGGCCCGCTACCGCGACAACTGGTGGCATGTGCCTTCGGAAGCAGACCCCGATGCCCCGTTCAGACCTGCGGTCGAGGAGGTGGCGAGCGAGTTCGAGGCGATGCACCGACGTCGTCGAGCCGCCGACCTGGCAGCCGACTCACATGGCCGATGAGCGTCACGCACGCGGAGGACCCGGACGCACCGAGCGCTAGCGACCTCGCCGCGGTCGCGCTCATCGGTGCTCTGCTTTGGGACCCCAATCGCATCGACGACGTGTCGGCCTGGCTGCAACCCGACGACTTCGCGCATTGGGCCCACCAAGCGATCTACGAGACTCTCACCGGCCTCCGGCGCGATGGCCGTCCCACCGACGTACTCGCCGTGCACGCTGAGCTCGCACTTGGGACCTATCACGACGTCCCGGTCGGCGAGGCGAGGAACGGGGCTCTCGCTGCCCCAGCCCTGCACACCCTGCTCTCCTCGACGCCGGCAACACCGGAGGCCTCGGTGATGAGCGAGCACGGAACGCCGCGAGAACGTAGCGAGCATGTCCGCTACGGGCGCGCGGTCCTCGAGGCTTCGGTTCGCCGCCGCGTCATCGCCGCCGGGAGCAGGATCGAGCAGCAGACCCGGCATGCGGTCGAGCGGGACGCGGATGCCGCGGCGGACACGGTCGCCCCCCTACTTCGCGCCTCCTTGGCCAGGCTCGACGAGCTGGCCACCAGGATCAGCTCAGCAAGCGGATCACGCATCCTCGAACATCTCAGCCCGACTTCGGCAACCGGGAAGGGAAGCGATCAAGGGGCCGATGCCGGCATCGCCCGGGAGCGCCTCACCCCACGCGTGATCGCGCAGGCCGAGCAGAACCTGATCGGTTCCTGTCTGGTCTCGGCGGAGCTGCGCGACCATGTCGCCGGCAGGCTTCTCCCCGAGGACTTCACCTCCAAGGAGGCAGCTGGGACCTGGCAGGTCGTGGCCGACCTCGCACAGCGGGGCGAGCCGGTGGACTACGTCCTCGTCGCGTTGGAGAGCGAGCGTCTAGGACCGGAGGGACGGGCCACCTACCAGCCTTCTGAGCTGGCCCGCATCACACGCCGAACGGATGTGGCCTCCGGCTATCGAGCTGCTGACGTCGTCCTACGCGCTGCGTTGGCCGCGGTCTCGAAACGTGCTGGGCGCGAACTCGTCGACCTCGCCGGGGACCGCCGCAGGACGGGGCCGGAGCTGCTCCGAGGCGCTCGCGCAGCGGTCGCCGGTGCCGAGGTCGCTGCCCGACGACTCGGTGGACACTCAGCCACCATCGCCGCCTCAGCGTTCCACCCTCCGGCGCCCCGCGCGGCCACAGGAACGGAGCACCAGGCGGCCGGGCGTGAGCAAGACCCGCCCCGGGGCAAGCAGCAACAGACATCCCGTTCCGAGCATCAACGCCGGCGCTGATAGAAGGGAGCTTGCTGCCATGACCGTCGTAGTCATCTGCCTGGCCGTCGCTCTCGTGGTGATCGGGCTGGCATGGGCAGCCGGTCGCCAGCACGGCCGCCGCGGGATGGCGGCGGGCCAATCGGCCATCACCGCTGATGACGTCCTCATCATGCAGGCCCGGCAACTGCATGCAGCCGAGATCTCCTCGCGCCTTCCTGCGCTAACCGCGCTGGAGCAGCACGCGCAGGCGACTCCCTGGCACCGGGCCGCCGTCGTCGAGACCCTCACCGGCTACCTGCGCTGCGCACCCTCCGGCGACGAGACTGTCCGACGAGCTGTGCAGAGAACCCTCTCCGCACACGCCTCCCCGGCACACGGCGATGCGTACTGGGGAGAGCTCGACCTCGATCTCGACGGCGCCGAGCTCACCGACCTGGACCTCAGCGGCGCCGTGGTTCGCCGGATCTCCGCCCGCCGCGCCCAACTCCGGGGAGACACCCGGATGACCGCACTCCGGGCGCGAGACTCCGTCCTGCTCAGCGGCGCGACTCTCTACGGCGACATGCACTGTGACGACATGATCGTCGAGCACCGGACGGACATGGCCCTCACGACCTTCAAGGGAGCCTTCTCCGCGGATGGCTGTGCTCTGCACGGTGGGACGGTGCTCTCTGGTGCAACCTTCTGCGGCCCAGCCAGCTTCGCTGACACGATCTTTTTCGACTCCGTCGCACTGAGCGACCCAAGATCGGGTCCTGCTGCCTTCCGGGGAAAGACCAGCTTCGCCCGCGCCAGGTTCACGGCCGCGCGGCTGGACCACGTGGGGTTTCCTGCAGGGGTCGACCTTGAGGACACACGGTTCATCCGCACACCAGCGACCCCCACCACAGCAGTTGCAGTCCTTCACGCCCTTGGCCGTCAACGATGACGATCCGGTCGTGATGTTGGAAGCTCGAGGTCAGATGGTCCCTCAAGGCGGGGGCATCTGGCCCTCATCTTCTTGCCTCTGGTCACGGCCCAGCTCCAAACTGGCTGCCGGTGCAAGTTGCAGAGCGGCATTGCGGCCAGCCGTCCTAGAGCCGTATCTTTGCTACCAGCGATGAGCGAAGTGGCGGAGACTGTGAGGAGGTGAGCATGAGTCGGTTTCGATGGTCAGGAAGGCGATCGAGGCGGCAGGCCCGTCTGCCAATCATGGTCACTGATTCGGCCCCACCTGCTCTGGCTCGGCACCTCAGTTTTCTCTACCTCCGTTACCTGGGCCGTTGCACGCTGGCTGGCCTTATCGGTCTGGCTCTTTCGGATTGCGTCGTAGTGTCGGTGTTCGCAGGTCGTGTCGTTAGAGCATTGTCTATGGACCCCTGCGAGGCGCCGCGCCTAGAGAGAGTGGAGGTGGCATGTGTGGACTGCACTTGCTCGATCCCCACAGCTCGATGCCCGGAGCTCACTCGCGCGACCTCGATCGTGGCTTCTGGTCTCGCGGCTACCCGTCCGTTCGACTTCAGCCACCTCGGGGCTCTGTTGGAGCCTTCTCCCGGGGCCATCATCGAGCTAGCCCAGAGCGGGGAGCTACCGGACTTGACCGGTCGGGCCGTGATGGTCGCCGGGCTCGGGCGCACGGCCGGGCCGCAGCCACGACTTCCTGCTTCGAACCACCGATCGCTACTAGCGTTCTGGAAGATGGTCCTGCTAGAGCCAGTAGCCGCAGAGGTGAAGGCGCCTGATGAACCAGCGGCAGTGCGTCGCGGCGTCGTTGGTGGATGGTCCATGCCAAGTCATGCTGGCAGGCAACCAGGGCAAAGACGTGCTCGCGAGACGAGGGCCGGCCGCCGTGGCCAGGATTTGACGACTTCTCCGTCCCAGAGCGACCGTGCAGCCTCTTGCAAGCTGGTGTCTAGGAACGTGGTGGCAGCCAGCTCTGAGAAGTTGACCGCGGTAGGCGACTCTGGTGAGGCCGCCAGAGCATCGGCGAACTCACTCCACAGGGCGAGGGGTCGAAGACGAGGCTTGGCGGCAATCAGCCGTTCCGGGGTGGCGCCGAGGGGGTCTCGACCTGTAGCTGGACGTCCACCAACCGCGAGAGGTGCTGGACGGGCTGGGTCGACCCGGTCCTTGCTGACTCGTCACCAACACGAACGCATTGACATGTGTCCATCTAGCTGAGCTTCCCCAAGTTTGTTGTCCGACGCTTCCGGCCAATCGACAGGGGAGATGCCTTCGCTGGCACGAAGGCATCGTGGGGGAGGGCGTGGTCGCAAATTGACCACCCCTCCCTCTCGCAATCATCTTGCAGTAAGCGTCACCGCAGGGGCAGTGGTCCGAATACGGAGCACTGCCCTAAATTGTGTGCGGTGATCCTCTATCGGCCCGGACATTTCTAACGTCCAGTGCAGGCGAAAAGTTCCCGCGCAGACGCTGCACTTTCGCCTCGTTTTCCTTCAGCATCTCCTTCTTGTTCCGGTGTGAGTTCCTGGTGTACTTCTTTGCTGCGGCGAGTGGGCTGCCAGGCCCGCGACAACTCGTCGAAGGCGCGTTTCGCGCGCCTAGTCGGAAGCGTCGACAGCAAAGGAGAAAGAGCCATGACGAACCCGTGGAAGACCGCCGTCTTCGGCGGCATCCTGGTCGAGGAGACGGTCATCGCGACCGTGCTCCCGCAGGTGGGGATCGACACCCACTCGACGATCGCCATCGCGACCGCCGTCGCGGTCGTGACCTGCGAGGTCGCCCTGCGGCTCTTCGGCCGCGGTGGCCGCGGCGGCGGGACGTCGCCCCAGTTCCTGTCCCCGTCGCCGGTCACGGCCTGACCGACACCCTTCCCCGGTCCAGGGGCTCCGCATCACCTGGGAGCCCCTGGACCGGGCAGACCTGGGGAGGCAGGATGTCCGAGTTCACCCGGCTGTTGAGCGAGGCGAAGGTCCTCGTCGAGGCGGTGCACCGAGGAGACGTCACCCGTCGCGACGCGGAGAAGCAGTTCCGGCTCCTCCTGCGCGACTTCCGGGTCGCCGCGGGCGCCCCGACGGTCAAGAGCATCGCGCTCAAGATCAAGCAGTACCGCGTGGGGCGCGCGCCGGAGTCCTTCGGCGACTCGGAGGCGACCGTGGAGCGCGCCTTCGATGTGAACAGGGCGGGGCTCCCACGCTGGAAGCTGGTGGAGGCCGTGCTCATCGGTGCCTTCGAGGTGCCCGGCAACGGGGTAGTCGGACCGGTGAAGGAGGCGTGGTCGGCGGTGGCAAGATGCCCCACTTCATCCACGACGTCCGCCTCGCCGCCGGTGCGTCGGGAGAAGGCAGCGGTACCGCGTGCGTGCGGTGTCTGCGGCGCGCTCGTGCTGGACTGGAGTCTGCACCGGCGCTGGCACGGCCCCCGCGGTGAGCTGCACCCGCTCGAGACGGAGGCGGTGTAGGAACCGATCGCCAGGTGGCCACCGTGCAGTCCTCCCGGGCTGTGCGGTGGCCACATGGCGTTCTCGCCTCACCGACCTGAGCGTGGAGGCTCCGTGGTGACCGGCCGCGTACCCCTGCGCAGGGTCGGTTCTCCACGGGGACTCGGAGGAGCGCTTCCAGTGCCGTGGTCACCGCCATCCTGACGGGGGCGCGGGCACGGCGGGGTCAGGGCGGCCGCCGCGGTCGCCGCGGGATGGACAACGAGCTCCCCGTCGGAGCTCGCGGGCGCCCCGACCTCCACGGGTTCCGGGGAGGGAGCCGCCCCGGAACCCGGGGCGGCCGGATCGGGTTCAACCGGGGCGGGGGCTGCCAAGGCGTTGAGCTGGGCCTCGATCTCGGTGACCCTCCGGCGGGCCGCGGCGAGGTCCTCGGCCTGCGGGAACGGCTGCTCCAGCTGCGCGGTGGCCCGCTCGATCTCGTGCCGGGCGTCGGTCAGGCCGCTCTTCTCGTCGTCCAGCACGCGGTCGAGGTCGTGAAGTCGGTTCTCCATCCGCACCGCGAGGGAGGCGGGCTTGGCGTCCTGCAGCTCCCGGAGCGAGCCCTCGGTGCGCGCGCGGATCACCCCGGCGATGCTCAGCTCGTAGCCCTTCTTCAGCTCCGAGCGCAGGATCGTCGCGTCGAAGGTCAGGCCTCCGAGTTCCGCGACGCCGTTGATGGTGGTGTTCCCGCCCGGCCGGTTCAGGCTGAGGAGCAGCCGGTTCATCACGGCCTGACCTGCGTCGGAGCGGGAGCCGTACGTGCGGCCGTCCACCGTCATGACGAACCTGTCGCCGCGGGTCTCGCGCCGACGAGCGACGGCTTGTCCGGGGACGGCCTTTGGTGTCGGTCGGTGGACGACCTGACGTGTCGTTGGCCCGGG
>NZ_BAABGT010000085.1:0-3828 GCF_039541715.1 Pseudonocardia xishanensis | reverse complement strand
ACACCGTCACCGGCATCTTCCGCAACGTCGACCGCACCACCTACGACGACGCCGCCCGCACCCAGGTCCAGCAGGCCAAGGACCGCAACCCGGTCACCGACCTACAGGCCCTGCTCAACGGCCGCGACACCTGGACCATCACGCCCTGAATCGTCTCCACCACCGGGTACCGGCCACGACCGGCAGAAGGAGCGTTCCACGACGTTGTCGCCCCGACCTCCCTGCCAGTCAAAGAGACCGCCCGCTCATGCCGACCGACCGCAAGCCGAGGAGTCCCATGCTCGAAGCCGTGATCGTCGCCGTCGTCCGACCCCCGATCGGGCGCGCCCGCAAGGGTTCGCTGAAGGACATGCGTCCGGACGACCTGACCACGCAGATGGTCCAGGACGCGCTGGACCAGGTCCCCGAGCTGGACCCCACCCAGATCGAGGGCTGCGGCCCGCCCGGCGGCGAGTCCGGAAACGAATTCGGCCGCATGGTCTCGGTGCTACTCGGGCTCAACACCGTGCCCGGCCCGACGATCACCCGCTACTGTTCCTCCTCGGTGCAGACCACCCGCATGGCGATGCACGCCATCCGCGCGGGGGAGGGTGACGCATTCGTGTCGGCCGGCGGCGAGACCGGCTCTCGGTTCGAGAAGGGCAACTCCGACTCGCTGCCCGAAACCCGGAACCCGCTGTTCGACAAGGCCCAGGAGCACACCCGCGCCACCGCCGAGTCCGACACCGGCCCACGCGCCCACGGCCCCTCCTACGTCTACATCGCCATGGGCCAGACCGCCGAGGACCTCGCCCGGCTCACGGGCGTGACCCGCGAGGACATGGACCGGTTCGGCGTCCGTTCGCAGAACCTGGCCCGTCTTCCGCCCCGACGGCCTGATCACCGCCGGCAACTGCTGCCCGCTCAACGACGGCGCCGCGGCCCTGATCGTCATGTCCGACACCAAGGCTCGCGACCTGGACCTCACGCCGGTCGCCCGGGTGGTCGCCACCGGCCTGTCGCCGGAGATCATGGGCTACGGCCCGGTCGAGGCGCCGAAGCAGGCCCTCGCCCGCACCGACATGACTGTCGACGACGTCGACCTCTTCAAGCTCAATGAGGCCTCCGCCGCCGAGGTCTTCCCGTCGGCCCGGGACCTGGGCATCGCCCCTACGACGACAAGCTGAACGTCCACGGCGGCGCCATCGCCGTCGGCCACCCGTTCGGCATGACCGGCGCCCGCATCACCGACACCCTCCTCAACGGCCCCAAGCCCAAGGACAAGAGCTCTCGACCTCGAGACCATGTGCGTCGGCGGCGGCTAGGGCATGGTCATCATCTACGAGCGCCTCAGCTGATGGGCGAGGTGATCGCTGACTTCGCCGGAACTGTCGACGCTGGCGGAGCATTCAGGGGCGATGGCTACGCGTCGGCCAAGCATGCCCATGAGCTTGGTCGACTTGCTGTCAACGTCAACGCAGCCGCGCCAAACGTCAGCCCGGATGGTCGCCCTTGCGAGCCCCAAGAAGAAGCGGGCCGAACGGGCCGACCTCGTCGCGAGCAGTCCACTCAGCCGATACGGCGAGTCGGCCGAGATGGCTGCCGCAGTCGTCGTCCTCGCTCCTGACAAGGCCGCCCATCACCGGCGTCGCGCTGCCGGCGGAGGGCGGACTCTCCATCTGACACACCCACCCCATGACAGATAGGTTGAACCGAATGCCCGTTTACGAAGATGTCGACGAGCTCGAGAAGGCAATCGGGACGCATCTGGGTGACAGTTCCTGGTACACGATCACGCAGGAACAGATCAACTTGTTCGCTGACGCTACGGACGATCACCAGTGGATACACGTCGATGCTGAGCGGGCGAAGTCCGGCCCGTACGGCAGCACCATCGCACACGGCTACCTCGTTGTCGCGCTTGCGCCGAAGTTGCTGCGGGAGGTCGTGGACGTCCGAGGTGTCGCGATGAGCATCAATTACGGTTCGGACAAGGTCCGGTTCCCGTCGCCGTGCCCGGCCGGAGCGAGGTTGCGCGGCAGCGTCGACTTGATTGCTGTCGAGCGCTCCGAGAAATACGCGCAGGCCCGGCTCAAGGTCACGATGCAGCGCGAGGGCGCCGAGAAGCCGAACTGCGTGGCGGAACTGCTGGTCCGCTACATCGGGAGCTGAACGTCCGCTCCAATCTCCGCCCCGATTCGGCCGGCTCGCTCCGGATGATCCGAGGACCGAGGGAACCTCCGAGGTGGGGCGGGGACCTGCTCCGCTGGTCCCGCCCCGTCGCTATCAGGCAGGCCGTGCCCCACGACGGCGAACCGCGCCTTCTCGTCTGCGGAGTTCGGCCCCCGGGCAGCACGTGCCCGGCCTCCATCGCCGAGCTCGCCGGCACGTCCTCGACAACGACGAGCACCCGCATCGGGTCGATGCCGGTGGCAGCGAGGACGGAGTCGTCGATCCGCTTCATGATCGCCCGGCGGACCGAATCGGGACGGCTGCCCCTCTTGTCATCGCCCCATGGGGCCACCTCCCTAGCCCCTGAGCTTGGCCCCCAGCGCCGGACACTGACGGTGTGGGGTCAGTGATCGTGGTCAGGCGGTGCGTGGGCTGCTTCGAAGTCTGCCGGGGAGAGCATCCCGATGCTGGAATGACGTCGTAGCGGGTTGTACCAGCACTCTATCCATTCGAAGATCGCAGCGGCAAGTTCGGCGCGGGTTTTCCAGGCCCTGGAGTCGAACAGCTCGAGTTGCATGGTGCCCCAGAACGACTCGACCAGGGAATTGTCGTAGCAATCACCGATCGAGCCCATTGAGGGAACGAGGCCAGCGTCGACGAGTCGGCGTCCGAATGCCCATGACGTGAATTGCGATCCGTGATCGGAATGCAGGATGGTCGACTGCAGTTCCGGCTGACGGCGAAGGATGGCCATGCCGAGCGCGTCGACGACGAGTTCGGTGCGCATGTTGTCGTCGATGGACCAGCCGACGACTTTCCGGGAGAACAGGTCAACGACGGCAGCGCAGTAGATCCTCCCTTCTCGGGTGGGGTGCTCGGTGATGTCGGTGCACCAGATCTCGTCCGGGCCGTCCACGACGAAAGTCGCGGTCGACCAGGTCCTCGAAAGGGTCGGCGTGCTGGTCCCGGACGGTGCAGCCGCGGTTGCGGCGCCGGTAGAGGCCCTGGATCCCGGCCTCGCGCATGAGCCGGGCGACCCGCTTGTGGTTGACCGCCAGGCCCAGCCCGAGGGTCAGCTCGGCGTGGACTCGTGGCCATCCGTAGGTCTCGCGGGAGTCGTGGTGGATCTTCTCGATGTGTTTGAGGAGCTGCTCGTTCTCGACAGTTCGGGGTGATCTCATTCCGCTACGCCATTCGTAGTAGCCCTGTCGGCGCACGCCGAGGACCCGGCAGGTCACCGCGACCGAGAATCCGTCGTCGGCGAGTTCACGGACCAGCGGGAAGACTACTTCGGGAGGACGTTCTCCCGGGCGAAGCACGCGGCCGCACGCTTGAGAATCTCGTTCTCCACCTCGACCCGGCGGGCCTTTTTGCGGAGCTCGGCGAGTTCACGTTTCTCATCGGTGGACAACCGTCCGGACCGGGGGTCGCCGTCATCGGTGTCGGCCTGGGCGAGCCAGTTCCGCAGGCACGACTCGGAGATCGACAGGTCCTTCGCGATCTCGGCGACGGGCTTGACCTTCGAGCGAGCCAGGTCGACCGCACGCTGGCGGAACTCCGGTGGGTGAGGAGCGGGCACGAACGACATCCTTCCCGGCGGACGGGGTCCGCCTCAGGACAGGTGATGTTGACCCCGCTCAGCGGACACGTCGGTGAGGAGACGTAGGGTCCGACGAT
>NZ_BAABGT010000084.1:0-4202 GCF_039541715.1 Pseudonocardia xishanensis | reverse complement strand
CTGCAGACGGTGGTGTGGGACAACGCGGAGCTGTTGGAGCCGTGCCCGAGCTGCGGGCACTGGGAGCACCTCGACGAGCCCGCCGCGCCGGCAATGGGTCCCGTAGTGCAAGACGTGCGCCTGGATCGGTCGGCGGTGTTGGTCGCGGCGTGGACGCTCACGCTGGTGGTCGAGGTCCTCGACGGGCGGCGCCCGGCCCGGCAGATCAGGGGGCTGGTGGAGCCGCGGGTGCTGCGCTATCTGGCCGCGGTCCCGGCTGGTCGGCGCGGGTCGTGTGCGGGAGCGCGGTTGCTGTCGGTGCATCCGAGCCAGCCGCATGAGGGCGCGGTCGAGGTCGCCGCGTCGCTGCGTCTGGCGGGGCGGCGACGGGCGATGGCCGCGTCGTTCTTCCTGTCCGGTGTGGACTCCTGGCTCTGTGAGACGGTGCGGATTCTGTGACGGGCGGCCGGGCGGTCAGGCCACCGCTGCCGCCGGCGCCACTGCGTCGTCCGACGTGCCGGTCTCGGTGGGGTGCTGGTCTCGGGACTGTCTCGCCGCGACCGCGGCGGCGTGCTGAACGGGGTCGTAGGCGACGTTGTCGGTCCAGCAGCGCCAGATGACCCGTAGCCAGGCCCGGCCCAGGATCCGGACGGCGTGGGCGTGGTTGTGCCCGCGTCCCCGGGCGCGGGCATAGACGTCCTGGGCCCAGGGATGCGCGGCGCGGCTGGCGTCGGCGAAGTCCACTATGGCCTGACGCAGCTTGTAGTTGCAGCCGCGGCGGAACGCGACGTAGTGCGCGCGCCCCGACGCCCTGGTCGACGGGGAGATCCCGGCCGCGGCGGCCAGGGCGTCGTCGGTGGGATAGCGGCCTCGGGCGTCGCCGATCTCGGCGAGCATCGACGCCGCACGGACCTTCCCCGACCGGGGCAGGCTGGTGAACACCGCCGCGTCCGCGTGGGCGGCGAGGGCCTGCTCGATGTGGGTCTCGATGGTCTTGATCCGCTCGTGCAGGCTGGTCAGCAACGCGACGAGCTGCAGCGTGATCACCTCGCCGGCGTCGGCGGCGGGGCCGTCGAGGTGTCCGGCCGGGGCGCCGGTGAGGTGGTCGAACAGCTGCGCGGGGGTGCGGGTGCTCGGACGGGTGTAGCGCTCGGCCTTGAGCCACGCGCCCAGGCGCTTCTCGGTGAGCCAGCGGGCGTGGCGCGGGGTGGGGAAGCGGGTCAGGAACGCTAGGGAGATCTTCCCGTCGAGCTGGTGGAACAGGCCCACCGTGCCGGGGTGGGCGAGCTGCAGGTGCGCGCGGAGCTGGTTGTGGGCGACCACCCTGGCCTTGACCAGGTCGGCGCGGGCGCGCACGAGCATCCGGAGCCCGACGGTGGCGTCGGTGTCGGTGGTGAGCGGAGTCAGCCGGCGGCGGTCGGTGCGCAGGACGTCGGCGAGCAGGTAGGCGTCGAACCGGTCGTCCTTGTTGCGGGCCACGCTGTAGCGGCTGCGCAGGGCGGTGACCTGCTGCGGGACGATCAGGAACACCGTCAGGGCTGCTTGGAGCAGCGCGGCTACGACCGGGCCGTCGCCGCGTTCGATCGCGACACCGGTGACGCCGTGGCGGTGCAGCGTGGTGACGAGCTTGCGCAGGCCGGCGGCGGTGTGGCGGACGGTGAACCGCTCCAGGGCGGCGCCGGTGTCGTCGATGACGCACACGGCGTGTTCGGACCACGACCAGTCCACTCCGGCCCATCGGACCGGCCGCCCGTCCGAGCTCGGTGCCTGCCCGGGGCTGCTGTCGCCGGACTGTGTCTGTCCATGGTCGTGCATCGGTGTCGATCACTCCGTTCGGCGTGTGGGGGAGCGTTCCCGAGTGGGCGCGGCTGCCGGTCGGTCACTGGAGCGCTCGTGGCGCACAACCCCATCGCCGGTCAGCACGCCCCGTCCCGTCGGGCCTCGCATTGTCAAGGCGGACCTGCGAGGCCACGCGAGCCTGGGCGATGGCCCGACGGTCCGGGATGCGCACCAGATCCCCTCGGATCCGGCAGGTCCCAGCTTCCTGCAGTGACCGCGAGCCTCGGAGGCCGTGCCGGTGCGCCTTACCGCGGCGGGGGACAGCACCCCGCCACCCTAAAGGGACGGGCCGACAGACCCGGACCCCGCAGACAGCGGGAGGCCACCATGACCAGCAAGCAGCGCACCCGGAACACCACCACCGACACCACGTCGACGGACAGCGCCACCTCGACCGAGCCGGGCGTGACGGGCGGGATCGGCGAGCGTGCGGACGGTACGGGGCAGGTGATCGGGTTCTCGGTGCGGCTGGCCGGGCGGGTGCCGACCCGGCTGGATCTGCAGCACGCCGGGACCCCGGAGGCCCAGCTGGGGCTCTCGGCCGGACCGGTGCTGGTATACCTGGGCAGCCACTACACCGCGGCGCGAATCGCGCAGTCCTGGGCGGCCGCGGCGCCGGTGGCGACCTCGCTGGTCCCGCACCTGACCTCGCGCCGGGCCGTGCTGACGGCGGGTCCGTGGTCGGTGTCGGCGATGGTGCGCCTGGGCGGGGAGGCCACGATCACCGGCGGGCTGCTGCCCGGGAAGCCGGGGTCGGACCTGCCCGCGATCCTGCGTCTGCGCGTCGGGCCGATCACGTTGGAGCTGCGCGATGCCGCCGCCTACACCACGATGCTCGCCGCATGGCGTAAGGCCGCGGCGTTGTTGTCAACTGTGGATGCGATCGACCGTTCTTGAGGAGGTTGTGAACGGGAACGGCCCGGCCGCTGGCGCGGCCGGGCCGTTCCCGTTCACGGTGGCCGCATGAGATGGAAGGTGGGAGTGCTGCGGCCGGGACGGGAGAACGTCGACTGGACCGCCGCCGGTGTTGAGACAACCTGGACCCGCACGCGACGGCGGGCGTGCGACGAACTGAGCTTGGCCCCCAGCGCCGGACACTGACGGTGTGGGGTCAGTGATCTCGGTCAGGCGGGGTGTGTGCTGCTTCGAAGTCTGCTGGCGACAGCATTCCGATGCTGGAATGACGTCGTAGTGGGTTGTACCAGCACTCTATCCATTCGAATATCGCGGTGGCAAGCTCTGCTCTGGTTTCCCACGTTCGAGAGTCGAGGAGTTCGAGTTGCATGGTGCCCCAGAACGACTCGACCAGGGAATTGTCGTAGCAATCGCCGACCGAGCCCATCGAGGGGACGAGGCCGGCGTCGACGAGTCGCCGCCCGAACGCCCATGATGTGAATTGAGATCCGTGGTCGGAATGTAGGATCGTGGACTGTCGTTCCGGTTGTCGCCGGAGGATGGCCATGCCGAGGGCGTCGACGACGAGTTCGGTGCGCATGTTGTCGTCGATGGACCAGTCGACGACTTTCCGGGAGAACACGTCGATGACCGCGGCGCAGTAGATCTTCCCTTCTCGGGTGGGGTGCTCGGTGATGTCGGTGCACCAGATGTCGTTCGGGCCGTCGACGACAAAGTCGCGGTCGACCAGGTCGTCGTAGGGGTCGGCGTGCGGGTCACGGACGGTGCATCCGCGGCTGCGGCGTCGGTAGAGGCCCTGGATCCCGGCCTCGCGCATGAGTCGGGCGACCCGCTTGTGGTTGACCACCATGCCGAGCCCGAGGGTGAGCTCGGCGTGGATCCGTGGCCATCCGTAGGTCTGTCGGGAATTGTGATGAATCTTCTCGATGTGTTTCACAAGGAGCTCGTTCTCCTGCGCTCGCAGAGATTTCACTCCGGAGCGCCATTCGTAGTAGCCCTGTCGGCGTACGCCGAGGACCCGGCAGGTCACCGCGACGTCATATCCGTCGTCGGCGAGTTCACGGACCAGCGGGAGGACTACTTTGGGAGGACGTTCTCCCGGGCGAAGTACGCCGCCGCACGCTTGAGGATCTCGTTTTCAACCTCGAGCCGGCGGGTCTTCTTGCGGAGCTCGGTGAGTTCGCGTTTCTCATCGCTGGACAGGCGGGTGGAGCTCGAGTTGCCGTCGTCTGCGTCGGCCTGGGAAAGCCAGTTCCGCAGGCACGACTCGGAGATCGACAGGTCCTTGGCGATCTCGCCGATCGGCTTGACCTTCGAGCGGGCGAGGTCGATGGCGCGCTGCCGGAACTCCGGCGGGTGAGGAGCGGGCACGAACGACATCCTTCCCGGCGGACGGTGTCCGCCTCAGGGCAGGTGATGTTGACCCCGCTCAGCGGACACGTCGGTGAGGAGACGTAGGGTCCGACGAT
>NZ_BAABGT010000083.1:0-121925 GCF_039541715.1 Pseudonocardia xishanensis | reverse complement strand
CATCGCCCAACAGGGTGCGGTGGCCTGAACGTCAGCCTCACGCAGACCCAGGACGGTTCACCATCGGGATGGTTCCCACGTTCACTGCTGATCCGATCGACGGGGTCGGCGCCCAGAAATGCCCCTGCAACATCGCCAACATCGCCACGGCTACGCCGCAGACTTCACCGTGGCCTCCCGACCAGCGACATCACCCAGCCCAGGAGTTCCCCGGGCGACAGGCGGTCCTGCTCGCCGTCGCACGGGTGCGCGTTGCAAACCAGCCCAGATCCGCCAGGTTCGAGCTGGAGGGTCCCTTGAGGGGCGTTCAGCCGCTGGTTCCTCACCTGCGCCTTTCCGTCTCGCTTGCCGAGCCCGCCCCGTCTGGCAGTACCGGGACGCCTCGTCGTTGTCGGGGCTGCTTCCACCCTCACCGGCGACTCCCGGATCAGGCTGCCCCCAGCTTCACCGCGCCGCTACGACGACACGGCAGTGAAGGTCTCCCACCTTTACTCGGTTCAGCGGCGCCTCGTGGCGCTCGATGTCGGTGAACCACAACAGGTCCGGGGCCTGCGCGGTGAACTCGCGGCCCACGAGATCGTCGTGCACCGGAGGCCCTGGCCGGCGCTGCGAGCCGCGTCTGCGGGCGTGGACCGACCACAGCTGCTGGAGCGTGCAGAGCCGGTTCACCCGGTTGCGCGATGCCCTCCAGCCCTGGTCGGTGAGCTCGTCGGCGATGAAGCGGTACCCGAACTCGGGATCGTCGTGGTGCACATCGACGGCGGCGTTGATCAGATGCGCGTCGTCGTAGTCCCGGTCGCAGACGGGCTTGGCCCGCCACTTGTAGAAGGCCTGCTTGCTAAAAGCCCAGCACCCGGCAGGTCACCGCGACGGGGATCTTGTCGGCGGCGAGATCGAGGACCAGCGGGTAAATCTGTGAGGGTCGAGCGCGGCAACCCCGGGAGGGTTCTGCCAGGGTCGGTGCCGGCAGCGGCGAGTGGCTCGCGGTATATCCGGCCGTCTTCGGACGTGCCTTATAATGACGTGCCCTCCACGCTGCCGGCACCGGACCCGAGCATCGCGTGGCTTGATCAGGAGCCTGGCCGCACACGCGTGCCCCATCACAGATTCGCCCCGTCGGTGCTTCCCACCGGGTCCGGCCCACTCGACGAGGGAGCAGGCACTGACCGCCACCGACATCATCAGCTCTGACCACACCGTCGACGCCGTCGTCGGTGTGGACACCCACCGCGCCCCACACCGCCGCGTTGACCGATCCGGTCGGGCGCCACCTCGACACCCTGGTCGTCACCGCCGACGCCGCCGGCTACCGGCAGCTGATGGCCTGGGCCGATCAGCACGCGCCCGGGCCTCGACTGCTCTGGGCGATCGAGGGCGCCCGCAGCCACGGCGCGGGCCTGGGGCGGGCCCTGCGCGCCGCCGAGGCCGCGATCGTCGAAGTCGACAGGCCGACCCGCCGGGCACGACGCCACGGCAAAAGCGACGCCATGGACGCGCTGCACGCCGCTCGCTCCGCCCTGGCCCCCGAGCGGGTCCACGATCCTCGGGCCGACGGAGCCCGCGAGGCGGCACGGCTGCTGCTGGTCGAACGTGACCGTGCCGTCGGCCACCGCACCGCGGTGCTCAACCAGCTGCGCGACTTGGTCCTCACCGCCGAGGACACGCTGCGAGCTCGACTGCGAGGCCGCTCGATCGCGAAGCTCCTCGACGCCTGCCAAAGCCTGCGCCAGCGCACCAGCGACGACCGAGACCCGCATCCGGATCCAGTCTCTACAGCGTCTGGCTCGTCGGGCCCGAGCGCTCACCACCGATGTCCGCGTGATCGAGGACGACCTCCGGCTGCTAGAGCGTGTCTCTTAACCGAGGCGGGCGTGGATGACGACCGCGGCAAGGAGGACACCGCCGAAGTAAGTGCGGGCGTACTTGTCATACCGGGTGGCGATCCCGCGCCACTGCTTGAACCGGCCAAAGCTGCGCTCGACAGTGTTGCGCTGCCGGTAGGGCTCGGCGTCGGACTTCGGCGGCCGACCACCGGATGAGCCCTTCGCCTTGCGGTGTTCGACCTGGTCACGACGCTCGGGGATGGTGTGGCGGATCCGGCGCTGCCGCAGCCGCCGCCGGGTCGAGGGGTGGCTGTAGGCCTTGTCGGCGAGCAGATGCGCGGGCCGGTGGCCGGCCGTGGCGAGGTGCTCGAGCAGCGGCACCAGTCGCGGGTTGTCACCGGCCTGCCCCGGGGAGAGCAGCAGTGCGACCGGATGCACCTCGCCGTCGACCAGGGCGTGGATCTTCGTGGTCAGTCCGCCTCGGGAACGACCCACACCATGATCGTCGGGTTCGGGGATCGTGTCATTCGACCGTGCCCCCTGTGTGGTTCGCCGGCGCGCCCGCGGCGTGCTGGTGGGCGCGCACGAGGGTCGAGTCGACCGAGAGCAGCCAGTCCAGCCGCCCGGCCTGGTCCTGGTGTGCGAGCACCCGGTCGAAGATCCGCTGGTAGGTGCCGTCGGTCGACCAGCGGCGATCTGCTTCGCCCGCTTGCGCAGCTCGCGGTTCTCCGCCTCAAGCTCGGCCTGGCCGGCCGTCGCCGGCTCCTGCGGGGCGTCGGGGGTGACGCCGTCTTCCTGGTCGGCGATCTTGAGCCATCGTTGCAGGCAGGACTTCGAGATCCCGAAGCTGCGAGCCACCTCGGCCACGGACCGGTCGCCCTCGCGGACGACAGCGATCACGTCGCGGCGGAACTCCTTCGGGAACGGCTTGGGCACGATGACGATCCTTCCAGCGAGGAACACGTCCTCACAGGTCTGGAGTCAACCGAACCCTGGGCAGTCCCGTCTTCCGCTTGACCGGCTCGGGAGTCTTGTTCGAGCTGTGGCGGGGGCGGCTGGAACGGTCGACCATCCCGGCGGGGCCCTCAGTGCGGTACCGGTCGGCCCATCGCTTGGCGGTGCGCCAGGACAACTGGACCCGGGCCGCCGCCTGGGACACCGGCCAGCCATGTTCGACGATCAGACGCGCCAGGCGCAATCGGGCACGTGGGGTCAGCGCCGCGTTAGCGTGGAGCACGAGAACCTCCCGGAGTCGGGGCGGATGCCGTCAGACAGCTCCACACCGCTCCGAGAGGTCCTCACCCAGCAAGATCAATCAGAGCGTGTCGTCACACGCTTTCCAGCTCGACCAACGTCCCCGGACAGCACACCTGGGGCTCGCGGTCAGGAGAATGCAGTCGCTACCGTCACAGCCCCAATCTGATCGCTATCCGCTCCAGCTGGCGGCCCGGACCGCCCAGCTCGAGCTGGGCTGTCTTGAGGATCCGCGTGTAGTGCTGAAGCGGATATTCCATGGAGTAGCCGATGGCGCCGTGCACCTGGTGCGCGTTAACGATGGTGAGGCCGAAGACGTCGTCGGCGAAGGCTTTCGTCGACGCCACCAGCTCCACGACTTCCGACCGGCCGTGGTCGATCGCCCAGGCCGTCTCCCAGATCATCAGCCGCAGCGCGTCGATACCCATCCGCATGTCCGCACAGCGGTGGCTGACGGCCTGGTAGGTGGCAATCGCCCGGCCGAACTGCTCGCGCTGCTTTGCATACTCGACCGAAAGACCGAGCGCGGCCTCGGCGGCGCCGACAGCCCAGGCGGTCTGCAGCACCGTGGCGATGTCCCGCGTGCTGACGACGAGCTCGGCGCCATCAGGTCCGGAAGCGAGGACGTCGTCGCCACTGATTCGGACACCGGCCAGCGACACCGACGCGCGCGGCTCCGGACCGATCGCCTCCTGGGCAGTGACCACGACCCCGGACCGGTCGGTCGGCAGCAACACCAGGGCCGGTCCGGCCTCGTCGAGCTCGCAGCGCAGCGCGACCAGCCCCGCCGACACAGCCCACGGAACCAGACCGATCCGGCCGTCGACCAACCATCCGTCACCGTCTCGCCGGGCGCACAGGGCAGCCGAGGATTCCCATTCGTCGCGAGCGCCGTCGTCGAGGAGGCCGAGTGTGGCGATCAGTGTGCCGTCTGCCGCCTCGCGCAGGCGCGGATCCGATCCGTTCACCCTTGCCGCGATCATCGGGAGGACCACGGTCGCGGTGGACGCGAGCGGGGTGATGGCGCCGACGCGACCCAGTTCCTCGAGCACCAAGCAGAGTTCGAGGACCCCGCCACCGGCGCCGTGCTCGTCCTCGGGAATCCCCAGCGAGGTCCATCCGAGCTCGGCCATGGCCCGCATCGTCTCGATGGCCGGGCGAGCCGGGGCTGCTCCCGGCTCGTGCTGGAAGGCCAGGTTACGTTCGGCGTAGCGTCGCGCAGTGTTCTGCAGCTCGGCCTGCTCTGCAGTGAGCATCAGGTCCATGGTCAGCTCGCTTTCGGCATGCCCAGGCCGCGCTGGGCGATGATCGAACGTTGGATGTCGACGGTGCCGACCACGATCGACCAGGGGATGGTCTCCAGCCATTCCCGCGCGATGAGCCCGCTGACCGGCGCGGTGTGCTCCGAGGTGCCGAGCTGGGCGCGCGGGCCGATGATCTCCATGCCTGCGACTGCGGCGTTCTGCGCAGCCCGGGTCCCGTAGACCCACGCGATCGACGCCTCCGCCTGCGGGTCCTGCCCGTTCTCGACCATGGAGACGATCCGGTAGCTGGTCAGCCTGGCGGCCCGGTAGTCGCAGTACAGGCGAGCGATCGCTGTGCGCACGTGCGGGTCCTGGGCCAGCGGGCGGCCGTCGACCTCGGTCTTACGCACGTACTCGACCAGCCTCTGGATGGTGGCCAGCGCGCGGGCGTGGTTGGCGATACCGGTGCGCTCGAAGGACAGCCCGAACACGATCATCGGCCAGCCCTGGTCCTGCTCGCCGACCAGATTCTCCCGCGGCACCACCACGTCGTCGAAGAAGATCTCGTTGATCTCCCCGTAGCCGGCCATCGACTCGATCGGCCGCACCGTCACCCCGGTCGTGGTCATGTCGACCAGCAGCACCGAGATACCACGGTGCTTGGGCGCGTCAGGGTTGGTCCGCACCAGCAGCAGGCACCAGTCCGCGGGGGCCGCGGCGTAGCTGTTCCAGATCTTCTGCCCGTTGACCACGAAATGATCGCCCCGGTCCTCGGCCCGGGTACTCAACGACGCCAGGTCCGAACCGGCACCGGGCTCGGAGAACCCCTGGGTCCACAACACCTCACCGCGGGCCATCGCCGGCAGATGCCGGGCCTTCTGCTCTTCGCTCCCGAACCGCATGATCATCGGGCCGATGTAGTTCAGGTTCATGTACTGCGGGCCACGCGGCTCACCCCGGCCCCACATCACCTCACGCAACACCATCTGCGACCACAGATCCGAGTCCAGACCGCCGTACTCCGACGGCCACGACATGGTCAGCCAGCCCCGCTCGGCCATCTCCTTGCAGAACTCCACCGTGGCCGGGATGAACCCGTCCTGATGCTCACCGAAGATCCCGCTACCCCACCACGGAGGCAACCGCTCATCGACGAACCCCTCCAACTCCGCACGAAGCTCCACCTGCTCCGGGGTGAACTCGAAATCCATACCAACCTCACTCATCGCGGAAGGCGCGGGGACGCACCTTGATCATCCGACCGCTCGCGTCTGCCCGGCCCAGAAGGGTGCGCGGATCTCCTTGCGCATCAGCTTCCCGACGGCGTTGCGCGGCAGCTCCTCGACGAGCTCGACCCGCCGCGGGCGCTGGAATCCGGGCAGGTGTGCCCGGCCCCACTCGACCAGTGCCTCGGCCGTGACGTCGCTGTCCGGCTCGGGTACGACGAGCGCGAGGATCGCCTCGCCCCACCGGTCGTCGGGGACGCCGATCACCGCGATGTCGCGGACGGCCTCGTGGCCTCGGAAGGCCGCTTCCACGTGCCCGGGGAACACGTTCTCCCCGCCGGTGATGATGATGTCCTTGATCCGGTCGGTGATGAAGAGGAATCTGTCCGCGTCGACATAGCCGACATCGCCGGTCCGGATCCAGCCGCCGGGCCCGAGGAGCCGCTCCGTCTCCTCCGGGCGGTTCCAGTACCCGGAGGTGAACTGCGCCGACCGCGCCCACACCTCGCCCTCGGACCCGGTAGGCACCGGCTCGAAGGTGGCGACGTCCCGGATGTCGATCTCGACCCAGTCGTAGGGTCGTCCGGCGGACGCGGCCCGGTCGCCGTAGTGGTCCCCGGCGGCGAGCTGGGTGGCCGGCCCCGTGCACTCGGTCATCCCGTACTGCTGCACGAGCCGGGGGCCCAGCAGCGCATGGGCCCGAGCGAGACTCCGACCGGTGATCGGCTGGCCCCCGTAGACGACGCAGCGCAGGCTGGACAGGTCGATCGAGTGGTCCGCCGTCCGCTCGGCCATCATCGTGATCATCGTCGGGGCAAGCGAGACGTTGGTGACCCGCAGCCGCTCGATCGTGGTCATCAGCTCCACGGGATCGAACGCCTCCGTGACGACGAGCAGGCCACCGCTGAGCACCACCAACAGCGCCCAGGTGCTCCCTCCGACGTGGTAGCAGGGCATCGGGGCCAGCAGCACGGACGTGGAGTCGATCTCTAACGAGGGCCGCACCCGGAGGTACTCGCGGTAGTTGCGGTTGCTGATCAGCACCCCCTTCGGCAGGGACGTGGTGCCCGAGGTGTAGGGCTGGATCACGACGTCGTCGATGCCGAGGGCCTGCTCGACGCGCCGCGCCGGCTGCTCGTCCCGCCACTCGGCGAACTCCTTCTGGCGCGCGACCGTCACGCGGTCGGCGGGCACGCCGTCCCGGAAGTCCTCGTCGACCAGGACGAAGCCGGCGTCGGCGTCCGCGATGAGGGCATGGAGCTCGTCTCGGGTGAGTCGCCAGTTCAGCGGTGCCAACACGGCGCCGATCTTCGCCGCCCCGAGCAGCAGCTCGAAGAACTCGACGCTGTTGCGGCCGAGGTAGGCCACTCGCCGGCCGTGAGCGACCCCGTGCGCCAGCAGGCCGTTGGCGACCCGCTCGGACCGCTCGTCGAGCTCGCGGAAGGTCAGCGTCCGGGTGCCGTCGGTCAGCGCCGGCGCGTCGGGCCCGGCGACCGCGCACTCCCTGAAGGCCTGGGCGATGGTGAATGGCATGTCGTCACTGCTCCCTGCAACGCATCGAGGTGTCCGCGGGAAGAATCATCCCGTGTATCCCTTCGGTGCCCGGTCGAACCGCGGAGTGCGCCGCTCGCCGAAGGCGCGCACGCCCTCGGCGAAGTCGTCGCCTGCCACGAGCTCGGCCGTCAGCTCCTCGCTCCGGGCGATCGCGGGGCCGCTCGCGCGGTCCAGATCGGACCAGAGCTGCCGCTTGATCGCCGCCAGCGCGGCGGGCGAGCAGTTGCGGGCGATGTCGGTGGCGTAGTCGAGGGCGTGCCGGGTGACGTCGGCCCCGCTGTCCCCGACCACCGTGGCGAGCCCGAGGGCGCCCGCCTCGGCACCGTCGAATGTCCGTCCGGAGAGCAGGAGGTCGGCCGCCCGGCCGACACCCACTGAGCGAGTGAGCAGCCAGGACAGGCCCTGCTCCGCGGGCAGCCCCCGGCGCGCATAGGCCGTCGAGAACCTCGCCCGGGAGCAGGTGAAGCGGACATCGCACCACATCGCCTGCACCAGTCCGATCCCGGCACACGCTCCATTGATCGCGGCGATCACCGGCACCCGAAGGGCGGCCGCCTCGGCGTGCCTGCGGTGGCGCACCTCGTCCTCGCCGAGCGACCGGTCAGCAGAGATCGCCTCCAGCTCGGCGAAGTCACCACCGACGCAGTAGGAGCTACCCGCGCCGGTGACCACCACGACCCTGATCGTCGGGTCGGCGTCGCAGCGGGAGAGGTGGGCGAAGTATGCCTCGCCCATCGCGTCCGTCCAGGCGTTGTGGCGGTCCGGGTGGTTGAGAGTGATCACCGCGACGTCGTCGGTGACGGACATGGTCGATGCCTCGGTCACCGGTCCTCCAGATGCTCGAGCGCGTCATCGTTGTGCATGACGCCGATCAAGGCTTGATGAACGAGAACACGGGAGTGGTGTCGACGGGCGGCCCAGCCACGACGACCTTGCCGTCGCGCACCTGGAGCAGGTAGGCGTTCGGGTTGAACACCCGGTTGTAGCCCTGCACGGGCAGCTCCTTGCTGAAGTCGATGGGCTCCAGCCCCAGCACCTGGACGGCCGTCGAGCCCTCGAGGGCCTGCTTGAACGACTCGGCGGTGATCGGCCCGGTCATCGCAGCGGCGACGGTCTGGAACACCTCGAACCCCAGGTACCCCTGGATGGAGACGCCGTTGACCGGCACGTTCTTCGCGGCGAGATCCGTGCGGAACTCGTCGAGCCCGGTGAACGTGGTGTCGGCCAGCGGCGGGTACGCGGAGCCGATGGTCAGCGCGACGCCGTCCTTGGCGTAAGCGCTGGTGACCTCCTCCGGGGAGATGCCGATGATCGAGAAGACCTTGATCGTGGAGCTGGTCTGGCTGATCACCTTGCCCATGTTGAGCATGTCGGTGGGAGCGAAGGCGACGCCGACACAGTCGATGCCCTGGCTCTCCAGCGACGCGATCGTGGGGGCGTAGTCGGGGGAGTTCAGAGGAACGGTCAGGTTGATGTCGATCGGGGCGCCGCCGGCACTCTGGTACCCCCACCCGTACGCCTTACCGACGAACTGCGAGGAGGTCGCGGGCGAGGCGATCGTGGCCGGCTTCACACAGCCCTCCGTCCTCATCGCGATCCCGGCCGACCCGGCGTCGGAAAGGGTTCCCCCGGTGAGGGGGAACGAGTCGTCGTTGGAGTACTCGTCAGGTCCGGTGGGAGCGGCCTTGAGATAGGCGATGTCGGCCCGCTGCAGCACCGGCAGGACCTGGTCCGAGAAGTTGATGCTCGCGCTGATCACAGCGACGACGTTCTGCGACACCGCGTCCCGCGCGCACTGAGCAGCCTGGTTCGGGTCGCGCTTGTCGTTGCAGATGATGAGGTCGATCTGCTTGCCGTTGATGCCGCCCGCCGCATTGATCGAGTCGACCGCGGCCTGTGCGGCGTCGCGCCCCTCCGGTTGCTGCAGGCCCGGGGAGACGAACTGGCCCATTGCCATGACTTTGATCGTCTCGCCGGCGGAAGCAGTCGAGTCACCCCCGCCACCCGAGCAGGCGGTGAGCAGCGACGCGAGGCCGACTGCGGCACAGGACACCACGACTTTGCCGAGTTGTCTCTTCATCGGAACAACCCCTTTCTGACGATTGCGGTGAAAGCCGCCTGGCATGCCCGACCCCGATCTCGGCGCCGGCCCCGACGAGCGCGAACACTAAGGACGACCGCCGACGCCGGAGGCCCGGTGTCCCACATCAGGACAACCACGCCGATGCCGTAGCTGGTCGACGCCGTCGCCCCGGATCACCGGCGCGGCGGCCCGCCGTCAGACGCCGTCGGTGGAACGGGTCAGCCACTCCCACTCCGCGAAGTCTCGGGTCTGGTGGGCGCGGGAGGTGCGCACGAGATCCATCGCATCGGAGCCCAGAAGCACGTGCATCGGCGCGCGGGTCCCCGGTTCGACGAGCCGGAGCACGGCGGCGGCCGCCAGCTCGGGGTCGCCGAGCTGGGCGCCGTCGTAGTCGGCCCGGGCGGAGTGGACCGCCGCCGCCATGTCGTCGTAGTCGTCGATCGGCTGTTGCCGTCCCACAAGGGCGGACCCCAGCATGTCAGTCCGGAAGCCGCCCGGAGCGACGGCGGTCACTCGAACCCCGAAGGGTCGGACCTCTCGCGCGACGGACTCGACGAGACCCTCGAGACCGAACTTGCTCGCCTGGTAGGCGGCGAGGCCCTGCATGGTGATCATGCCGCTCATCGATGTGATCTGGACGATGCTCCCCGCCCTACGGGCTCTCATTCCGGGCAGCACCCCACGGATGACCGACGCGGAGCCGAGGAGGTTCACCTCGAGATGAGCACGAAGCTCCGTCGGCGAGGTCTCCTCGAAAAGGCCGGCGCGACAGAAGCCCGCGCAGCCGACCAGGACGTCGATCCGTCCTGCGGCGGACTCGATCTCACCCACGACCCGGGCGACCGCGGCCTCCTCGGCGATGTCGAGGATCCAGCCGTGGGCGCGCCCGGGTGCGACGGCCTCGAAGTCCTCACGATCCGCCGCCTTGCGGAAGGTCGCGTGGACGGTGTCGCCGCGCCGGAGCGCGGCCATCGCGACCGCCCGGCCGATTCCTCGACCCGCCCCGGTGACGAGCACGACCCGCCCGGTCGCCTCGCTCACTGCGCGGCCTCCTCGCCGGTGGGTCCCTCAGACCGACAGCAGCGCGGCGAGTCGGCGCGCCTGCGCTTCCGGTCGACCCAGCAGGACCGCGTCGACGCGCGCGCGTCGGAAGTACAGGTGGGCATCATGCTCCCAGGTGTAACCGATGCCGCCGTAGAGTCGCAGCGACTCCGCGGTGACGTCGAGTGCCGAGTTCGTCGCCTTGTGCAGCGCCACGGCGGCCTCAAGGGCGGCATCGGGCTCGCTGTCGTCGATGGCCGCGGCCGCGGCCCGCACGGCGGTATCGGCGAGCTCGAAGGTGCAGTACATGTCGGCGAGCTGGTGTTTGACGCCCTGGTAGGAGCCGATCGTCCGGCCGAAGGCGACCCTGGTGTTGACGTACGCGCCCAACGCCTCGACGCAGTGCCGGATCACCCCCACCAGCTCGGCGGCGACGAGGGTGTCCAGGCGGCTCCGGATGTCGTCCATGACCGGTGGTGACACGGCCTCCACGTGAGCCGCCGCTCCGGTGATCTCGACCCGCGCGAAGGAGCGGGTCAGATCGAGGCCGGATAGGGGGTCCCGGCGGACGCCCGGCTCGTCCGCGTCCACCAGCCCCACCCCGGGACGACCATCGGCCAGAGCGCCGAGCACGACGAAGAAGTCCGCGTCGACGGCGTCGAGTACGCCGGACACCCGCGCATCGACGCGCGCCGGCCCCTTCTCCGACGCCGCGGTGAGCACGATGGTGTCGCGGTCCGCCCGGGTCGCGAGCAGCAGGGCGACCCGGCGCCTGCCGTCGACGGCATCTGCCACCCAGGCCCCGCCGGCTGTCTCCCCCACCGCGCGCAGCGCCGCCATCGCCAGGCTGGTGGACAGGAGCGGGCTCGTGTCGAGCACGGCACCGCCTTCCTGCATGACGAGGGCGGCCTCGCGCAGTCCGGCGTCGCTCCCGCCCCATTCACCGGCGGCCAGCAGCCCCGCCAACCCGAGCTCGCGGCACGACCGGAGCCATGACGCCGGGTCACAGCCAGGAGCCCGGTCGGCGCTGGGAGCTCCGTGCGACGCCAGGAAGGCCCGAGCAGCAGCTCGCAGCTGCTCCTGCTCCGACGTGAGCAGCAGGTCCATCAGTTACCGCCTCCGATCGCACGTCCTTCGGCGATGATCTCGCGGAAGGTCCTCCCCTGCTGGGTGCTGGGCTCCCGGGGCAGGCCGAGGATCCGCTCGCCGACGATGTTCTTCTGGATCTCCTCGGTGCCGCCCGCGATCGAGAGGGACGGCGAGCTCGTCACCGCGAGGATGAGGGCGCGGCTGTCCGCGTCGCCGCCGTCGAACACCGCCGTCGGACCGAGGATGCGCACGGCGGACCGGGCTGCCTCGATGTCCTGGCGCCCCAGGAGGAGCTTGGCCATGGACTCGCGTGCACCCAGGTCCATACCCGCCTCGGCCTCCTGGCTCATCCGCAGTTTCAGCAGGTCGACGAGGTGCTCGCCGACGAACAGCGCCACCAGGTCCGCTCGGACGTCCGCCCTGGGGTCACCGTGCTCCCGATGGAGCCGCAGGACGTTGGCGAAGGAGACGGATCGCGTCTCGGCTCCGTCGCGACCGACGCCCCGCGCGACGGCGACCCGCTCGTGCTGCAGCATCCGCGACGCCACGGCCCAGCCGTCGTCGGGACGGCCGAGGACCATGTCGTCGGGGACGAACGCGTCTTCGAGCAGCACCTCGTTGAAGTGCGTCCGTCCCGACATGTCCCGCAGCGGCGACACCGTCACGCCGGGCTGCCGCATGTCGAGCATGAGCATCGTGAGCCCGCGGTGCTTCGACCGATCAGGGTCGGTCCGGGCCAGCAGCGCGCCGTGGCTCGCGGTCTCGGCACCGGAGGTCCACACCTTGCGGCCGGCAACCCGGTACCCCCCGTCGACCGGCACGGCCCGGGCGCGGAGGCCGGCGAGGTCGGAACCCGCCTCGGGCTCGGAGAAGAGCTGGCACCACACGTGCTCGCCCGCCAGGATCCCGGGACAGAGCCGGGCACGCTGGCTCTCGGTGCCGATGTCGACGATCGTCGGGCCGACCGTCCCCAGCCCGACCCGGAAGGGCCGCAACGGCAGCTGGTACCGGGACAGCTCCGCGACGATCGCCCGCTCGTCGTCCTCGCTCGCCCCCGCTCCGCCGGCGGACGTCGGCCACGTGACGCCGAGGAGCCCGGCGCGGTGGAGCTCCCGCATCAACGCCCGCGCGGTGTCGAGATCCGCCTCGGCAGGCTCGCCGCCGGCGTAAGCGGCGGCGTGCCGCAGTAGCCAGTCATGGGCTCGCTCGCCGGGTGCCCGCCGACTGTTCGCCACAGCGGCGGCAACATCCAAGGCTGACATGTCCGTGCCTCACACTCGTCGGGGTCGGTCGACCACACCGGGAAACCCCAACGTCGCAGGCGGGTCTCGACGTCCTCGACGTCCTGTCTCGAATTGGGACAACCGGCCGCGGCGCCGCAGCGGCCGGGATCGCCCTCCACCTGCCCCGTCATGTGAACATCGTGCACACTCCGGGAGCGTCCCGCGCACGGTCACGTGTCCGCGATGATCGAGGCCCTCACCGTTGCGTGCGGCTATCCTGGCAGCGAGGCCGGGGGTCGGAGCCGGGCGCTGCACGGGCGACGATGGCAACCACGACCCACCGACACTAGTCTGTCAAGCGGCTTTCCAACGGCGGAGGTTCGGACATGCTGGGGCTCACGCAACGGGCGGAGGCGATCGCCGGCGCGCGGAAGTCCTTCTTGGAACACGATGAGATCCCTGATGCCACGATCGTCCGACCGGAGATCTATGCGTCCTGGGTCCGGTCCGCCACCTACGGGCTGCGTAGCGACACGGTCCGGCTGACCCGCATGGCGGGTACCTCCACCGACGGCGAGCTGGTCAAGGCCAGCGAGGCCGTCGT
The DNA here is from genome assembly GCF_039541715.1 of Pseudonocardia xishanensis. Taxonomy (NCBI): domain Bacteria; kingdom Bacillati; phylum Actinomycetota; class Actinomycetes; order Pseudonocardiales; family Pseudonocardiaceae; genus Pseudonocardia; species Pseudonocardia xishanensis. The sequence goes on along the minus strand of NZ_BAABGT010000083.1, from coordinate 108,784 downwards.
GGCGGGGCGCCTGGAGACGATCAGCGGGATGCACTGGGGTCTGACCCTGACGAACGAGGTCGGCTGCCTGCTGCGCCGCTGGGTCGGAGACAGCAAGTTCGAGCGGCGGCTCGACCGTCGATCGGTCATCCCCGGGTTCAGCACCGCGGAGAGCACGATCGGCACGAACGCCAGCGGCTGCGCCCTTCTCACCGGTGCCCCGATACTCGTCGCAGGCCCCGAGCACTTCGCCGACGACGCGGCCCACATGAGCAGCGCGGCTGCCCCGATCCGACACCCCTTGACCAGGCGGATCATCGGGACGCTCAGCCTGTCGCTCGACTTCCGCGACACGAATGCACTTCTGCTCCAGTGGGTGCGAGACCTCGTCACCCTGATCGAACAACAGCTGAGGGCCGCCCTCTCCCGGCCGGACCACATCCTGTTCGACGCCTACATGGCCGCCGTCAGGGACTCTCGCCATCCCGTGCTGGTGATCAACGAGAAGACGGTCATCGGGAACGCCGCGGCGTTCCGGTCGATCGGCACCGCGAGCCAGCCGCTTCTCTGGGAGATCGCCTCCCGTTCGGCCGCTGAGCATGGGGAGCAGGAGATCGTGCTGGCGCCCGAGGGCGCCGAGCACGCGGTCCTGGCCCGGTTCTCCCCCGTGCTCGACGGGGACGCGCCGATCGGCGCGCTGGTCCGGCTGCGGATGCAGCGGACCGGGACCTCCATGATCAGCACGGCCACGGGTCATGCGCGCCTCTCTCCGTCGCCCCCCACGCTCGAGGGCCTGGTCGGGGCGAGTCCGGCCTGGCGGAGGTTCTGCGCCGAGGCGCTGGCGGCGGTCAGTGCCGGGCAGCCGCTCCTCGTCGTGGGCGAGCGGGGGGCCGGCCGATCCGCGGTCGCCCACAGCCTGGCCCGTGCGTGCGCGGCCGGACGGCCAATCGAGGTCGTAGCCCCGGGTCCACAGGAGCTCGCCCGGCTCGAGGGCACTCCCGACGACGAGCTGCCTCCGGTGCTCGTCCTGGACGGGGCCCAAGCGCTTGAGGGCGACGACCTGAGCCGATGCTCGGCACTGCTGACCCGGCTCGACCGCCTATCCGTCCAGGTCATCCTCACCGCTCGCCTTCAAGAGCACACCGGCACCGACGAGGGCGTGCGGACCGCGGCGACGTTCGCGGATTGGGACGTGGTCCGGGTCGGGGTCCCGGCCCTGCGCCATCGGCTGCAGGACCTGCCGGCCCTGCTGGATGCGTTCGGCACCGAGCTGGGCGGCCGGGTCACACAGCTGGTGTGGTCCCCCGAGGCCCTGCAGCTCCTCCACCGGGCCCCGTGGCCGACAAACCTGACCGCGTTGCGGTCCCTGGTCAGGACCCTGCTCCAGAAGCGCAACGGCTCGTGGGTCTCGCTCGACGACCTCCCACCCGCGCTGCGGGCGAGCGCCGCCCGGCGGGACCTCGGGGGCATGGAACAGGCCGAGGTCGAGGCCATACTCAGAGCACTCCGGGACGCGGGCGGGAACCGCCGGCAGGCCGCCGTCCAGCTCGGGGTCGCCCGCTCGACCCTGTACCGCAAGATGCGGGCGCTCGGCCTGGACCTCAGCGCCGCCAACTACTGATGGGCCGGTCACGTGACCGGCCCATCGCAGCGTGACGAGCGAAGTGAGTACGTGGCGACGCCTGGTCAGTCAGTACTGGGTCGCTCCTGCGTCGACGGCGAGCGCCTGGCCAGTGACGTTCCGCGAGTCGTCCGAGGCCAGAAACAGGACCGCAGCGGAGATGTCCTCCGGCTCCTGTCCGTCGACCGGCAGGAAATCGCCCATCATCCCGGCGATGCGTGGGTTCAGCCGCGCTGCGTCCGCGATGATCTGCATCGTGGTGCCTTCCGCGGTCATCGGGGTAGGCACGCCGCCCGGGTGCACCGTGTTCACGCGGATGCCGTGCATGCCCAGCTCCGCGGCGAACGCCTTGCCCATCCCCGTCACGGCAAACTTGCTTGCTGTGTAGTTCACCATGAACGGCACCACCTTGAGTCCGGCCACCGAGCTGACCAGTACGATCGATCCGCCGCCGCGCTTGATCAGGTGCGGGGCGCTTGCCATGACGGTGTTCCACGCTCCGACGGTGTTGACGTCGAGCGTGTCGCGGAAGACCTCCTCGGTCACTGCATCCCACGCGGCGGGGATGCAAATTCCGGCATTGGCCACGACCACGTCCAGCCCACCCAACTCGTTGACGGCAGCTCGCACTCGTTCACGCAGAATGTCCAGGTTCCGCACGTCGGCCTCGATGGGAACGATCCGCCGGTCGAACGCCTCGACCTGCGCCACCGTGGAGGCGAGGTCCTCCGCGGTCGCATGCGGGTAGGGGAGGTTACGGATAGGTCCCGCGATATCGACCGCAATGACGTCAGCCCCCTCCTGCGCAAATGCTAGGGCGTGCGAGCGCCCCTGACCGCGTGCAGCCCCGGTGATCAGTGCGACCTTGTCCTGCATTCGTTCTGCCATCACATCCTGCCTCTCGTGCTTTCCAGCCTCGGGGACTCGGCGTCACCGACCGCCATCTCGTATGGGTCCATGGCGATAACCACAATCCCTCAGCTCATCTGGCATCTGGCGTCATGGTTGGAGTCTCCCGATATTGATCGGATGCTCCTCGGGATATTCGCCTGCGACGACATCAACGGCTCGCTTCTGTTGGTCGAAACCGAAATGTGCGTCCACATTTCCACCAGCGGGAACTTCGATCGGGAGTCCGGCATGGTGCGCGTATTAATCCCCTCGTTACCGAGACACCTCCCACTCCACCGCATCTGAATCCCTACTGGATCGATTCAAAGAGGTATGACGATATGCAGACGAGATATCGAATCCTTCCCTGCAGTCGCCCAGTCGGCAATATCGACCAGATCCAGGTTCTCGACGTCCACCGCCGGGCGCGAGTACTTCGACGCGCATTTGCGACTTTGATCATCCAGCTACCTCGTCGCTTCGCTAGTCACCGACGCCTACGGGCTGCTCGACGCCGAGGTAGGCGCGGACGACCTCCGGGTCGTTGCGGATCTCCTCCGGCCTGCCGGTGGCGATGACCTTGCCGCTCTCGAGGGCGACGACCTCGTCGCACACGCTCATGATCAGATCCATGTCGTGTTCCACGAGGAGGATGCCGACCCGGCCGGCGCGGACCTGGTCGCGCAGCAGGCGTCCAAGCTCTGCCTTCTCGACATCGCCCAGGCCCGCGGCAGGCTCGTCGAGGAGCAGGACCTGAGGATCGGGGGCGAAGGCGCGGGCGATCGCGACGAGCCTGCGCATCCCGAACGGCAGGTCCGCCGGCGTCTCGTCGAGATGCGGGGCGATCCCGAACTGCTCGATCGCGGCGATGGCCGGTTCGGAGAGCGTGCGGCGGGCCGGCCGGACGACATCCGCCACGAGCGGCACCCAGCGGTGCCGGTCGGCGGCGGCGCGAATGTTGTCCAGGACGGTCATGTCCTCGAACAGCTCCAGGGACTGGAAGGTCCGAGCGAGCCCGCGACGGGCGCGGACATGCGGGGAAGCGTCGTCGAGCGACTGTCCGCCGAGCCGCACCGAGCCCGCCGCAGCGGGTGCGAAGCCGCTGACCGCCTCGATGACCGTGGACTTGCCCGCCCCGTTCGGCCCGATGAGACCGAGGATCTGGCCGGGTCGCACCGTGAGGTCGACCCTCTCGACGGCGACGTTGCCCCCGAAGCGGACGGTGAGCCCCTCCACCACCAGCTCGGCCGGCTCGCGTCGGACGTGCCCCGGCATGACCATCGTCGACAGGTCCAGCGTCGGGGCAGCGGCGGGCCGTCCCCGCCGCAGGCGGTTGCGCAGGGCACGCCAGAGCTTGGCGTTGATCGACGCCAGCCCGTCCGGGTTGGTCAGGATCATCTGAAGCAGCAGGAGGCCGAGGATCAGGTTCAGCCACTTGTTGGAGTCACCGAAGAGCTGGTTGGGCACGGTGGCAAGCAGGCTGCCCGGCTCGATCTGCGCGCCGAGCAGCGGTCCCGCCACCCAGCCGACACCGCCGACGACGGACTCAGCGACAGCGTTGGTGGACACCGCCGGCGAGAAGTGCTCGAAGAGCAGGCGTGAGTTCCGGAAGCTGAGGAGGACGCCGCCAGCCGCAGCGATCGCCGAGCCCACGACGAACGCGTACAGCTTGGACGCGGCCACGTTGATGCCGATCGCCGACGCCGCCCGTTCGTTGGTCCGGACCGCGAGAAGGCGCCGTCCCGAGCTCCCTCGGCGGATGTTGGTCACCGCCAGCGCCAGCAGGGTGAACACCAGGAGGCACACGGTGAAGTAGCGCTGGGGACTCAGCAGGGCGTCGACCTCGAGGCCGAAGACCGTGGGCGGATCGACCTCCAGCCCCCCGAAACCGCCGTTGAGCTGCTCGTTGCTGAACACGAGCGCCTCGACCGTCACCGCCAGACCGATCGTGACCACCGCGAGGCTGACCCCCCGGACCCGCACTGCGGGGAGGCCGACCAAGAGCCCGATCGGCAGCGCGACCAGCATGGCGACGACGAGGCTCACCAGGAAGGGGGCCTGCAGGTGAGCAGAGACGTTCCCCGCCACCAGAGCGCCCAGGCCGGCGAGCGTGTACTGCATGAGGGACAGCTGGCCCGCGTACCCCGTGATGACGACGAGGGACAGCAGGACCGTGGCCGCGGCCACCGACACGATGGCGGCGTACACCCACACGTCGGGCAGGAGGAACCAGACCGCGACGAGCGCGACGCCGATCCACGCGAGGACCGTCGGGACGCTGACCTTCCCGCTGCCCGCGCTCGGGAAGCGCTGCCCGGCGAGTGCCTTGAAGGAGATACGATCACCCCGCAGCAGCAGGGCGAGCATGATGAAGATGAACGGGACCGCCGTGGTCAGGCCCGGGACCGGAACATACTGGCCGACCTCGGACTGGACGACGCCGAGCACGATGCCGCCGATCAGGGTGAGGGGGAACGACCTGAACCCGCCCAGCAGCGCCACGGCGAGAGCCGGAACCACCAGCAAGGTGAGTCCGTCGGCGGTGAGGCCCGTGATCGGCACCAGCAACAGTCCCGCCAGGCACGCGAGACCGCTGCCGATGGCCCAGTTCGCGATCGCCACACGCTCGACCGAGATGCCGTAGACCGACGCCGTCTGCACGTTCTCCGCCACCGCCGAGCTCCGCAGCCCGAAGGCGGTGTAACGATAGATCAGCCACAGGACCAGCGTCAGCACACACGCGATCAGGAAGATCAGGACCCGGTCGGAGGGCATCCGGGCGCCGAACATGCTGAAGTCGAAGACCGGGAGGAAGCCCTCGACCGGAACGATGGGCACGTCGAACACGAAGGACACGACGGCCTGCAGGATGACCAGGACCGCGAGGGTGGAGATGGTCCGCATCAGCTGGGTCGCGTTGCGGAGCGGCCGGAGCACGGCGACCTGCATCATCACGCCGATGGCCGCGCTGGTGAGGATGCCTGCGATCCCCGCCAGCAGGGTGCCGAGCGTCGGGCGGACCGCGACGAACACGAGCACACCGATCAGTCCCACCGCGCCCTGGGCGAAGTTGACGACGCCGGTGCTGCGGTAGATGAGGACGATGCCGAGGGAGGAGAGGGCGGTGATGCCGCCGACCCCGAGCCCGAGGATCGCGAACTGGATGACTTCCATGTCGTGTCAGTACTCCCGAGTGAGCCCGGTTCGACCGGGTGGGCGGAATCGCGAGGTACTCACCGGACCGCTTCCGGCGCGGGGCCGGACGACCCGAGGTACTCCTCCTCGATCGACTGCATGTTCTGGGCGAGGTCGGCGCTCGTGCCCTCGCGCACGACCCGGCCGTGTTTGAGGACGTAGATCCGGTCGGCGGTGGCGAGGGCGAGGCGGACCTTCTGCTCGACGACGAGGACTCCGGCCCCGCGGTCGGCCGCCTCACGAAGCGCGCGATGGAGGCGGGCTGTCACCTGCGGGGCGAGTCCCAGGGAGAGCTCGTCGGCCAGGAGCAGCAACGGCGACGCCGCGAGGGCCCGCGCGAGGCTGAGCATCTGCTGCTCGCCACCGGAGAGCAGCGCCGCCCGGCGGCGCAGGAGCGGCCGCAGCTCCGGGAAGTACGACAGCGCCTCCTCCGTGGGACCGAGACCGAGGCGCAGGTTCTCGTGCACGGTGAGGGTGGCGAGCACAGAGCGGTCGTCGGCGACCAGTGCCAGCCCACGCCGGGCTCGCCGGTGCAACGGTTCGAAGCGCGTCGAACCGAGGCAGGCGACCTCGCCGCCCTGCGGACGCCTGAGCCCCGCGAGTGCCCGCAGAGTGGTCGTCTTGCCGGCACCGTTGGCCCCGACGAGGGCGACGACCTCACCGGCCCGGACGGTGAGGTCGATGTCGGAGACCACGGCCAGCCCGTTGTAACCCGCCGTCATCCCCCGGCAGGACAGCAACGACGATGCCTGCTCTGTCATTCACAGCTCCTTCGGCGACGGCGGCGTCGATGCGCCAGGGCAACGACCGGGTCCGGTCCGGCGCACCGGCGCACCATGCTCACCGCCCGGCCCCGACGGGCGCCTGGACCTGTCCTGTTATCGGACACGGTCGGGAGACCATCACGTCCGCTCGGCGCCCGTCGCGACGACCGCACCCGGGACCCCGTCGAACACCAGTCCCGGATAGCCTGCCGCGACCTCGTCGGCGATCCGCTGGGTGTAGGCGGGGAGGCCGCCGGCGTAGGGCATGAAGATCCGGGGCTTCCCCGGGATGTTGGCCCCGACGTACCACGACGCGGCCCGGGTGAGAAGTGAGCCGGCGGCGACCTCGTTCACGTGCCGTACCCAGCTGTCCTGGGCCTGCGCGGTGACCTCGAACCGGGTGGCCCCGCTCGCGCGCATGTACTCGAGGAGGTCGCCGATCCAGGCGACGTGCTGCTCGATCGCGACGATCATGTTCACCAGCACCGAAGGACTCCCCGGCCCGGCGATCACGAGCATGTTGGGAAAGCCTGCCACCCCGAGGCCCAGATGGGTCGCCGGTCCCGCGGCCCACGCGTCGGCCAGCCGGAGGCCGTCACGCCCCTCGATCCCCATCCTGGTGAGCGAGCCGGTCATCGCGTCGTACCCGGTCGCGAAGACGACGTCGTCCACGTCCAGCGTCCGCTCGCCCACCGTGATGCCGTCCGGCGTGAAGCCTCGGATCGGTTCCGCGCGGAGGTCGACGAGCTCGACGTTGTCCCGGTTGTAGGTCTCGTAGTAGCCCGTGTCGACGCAGATGCGCTTCGCGCCGATCGGGTAGTCGGTGGGGCAAAGGCGCTCCGCGACCGCCGGGTCGATCACGTACTCGCGGATCCGGTCCCGGACGAAGTCCGCGACGTAGCCATTGGACTCCTCGTTGCGGCCGATGTCGCCGAACGCCTGCATGAAGCCGGCGCCGCCCTCCGTCCACGCCCACCGGAGCTGCTCCTCGCGGTCGCCGGCGCTGACGTCGACGACGTTGCGCGGGTCCAGGCCGTGGTACACGATGCCGGTGCGGGTCTGGGGTGCCTGATAGCGCTCGGCACGCACCGTAGGGTTCGTCCCGATCTGCTCGGTGTCGCCGAGCTTGCGGTTCCGAGCGGGAACGCTGAAGCTCGGCGTCCGCTGGAGGACGTAGAGCCGCTCGGCCTGTTCGGCGAGCTGCGGCACGAGCTGCACGCCTGAGGAGCCCGTGCCGATGACCGCTACGCTGCGGCCGGCGAAATCGACGGGCTCGCGGGGCCACTGTCCTGAGTGGAAGGTCCGTCCGGCGAAGCCCGCGATGCCGGGGAGCTCGGGAACGTTGGAGGTCGAGAGGCACCCGACGGCGAGGAGCAGGAACCTGGCCCGGGCGTCGGCGCCGCCGTCGGTCCGCAACGTCCAGCTGTCGGTGTCCTCGTCGAACCGCGCGCCGACGACGCGCGTACCGAACGTGATGTCCTTGCGCAGGTCGAACTCGTCGGCGACGTAGCGGGCGTAGTCGTAGATCTCCGGCTGTGCCGGGTAGCGTTCGGACCAGGTCCAGTCGTGGCTGATCCGGTCGTCGAAGGAGTAGCAGTAGAAGCGGCCCTCCACGTCGCAGCGCGCCCCCGGGTAGCGGTTCCAGTACCAGGTGCCCCCGACGTCGTCGCCCGCCTCGAAGACGCGGCACGTCATGCCCTGTGACCGGACACGCTGCAGGGCACACATCCCGGCGAATCCGGCACCGACGATCACGACGTCATAGGTGTCCTCGGTCAGGGCCATCCGTGTCCTCCACTCGATACCGTCAGAGCGGGCCGCCGACGGCCCTCACGAGCCGAGCCGACAACGGCCCCCGGGCACGGTATGTGGGCTGCTCTCGGCGGCCCGAACGCCTGTCCTGAAATGAAACAAGGTGAAGCACGCCGTCCTCCGGCGGCACGGCCCCTCTCGCTCCGCTGTCGCACAACGCGACACCTTCCTCCGTGTCACCATCCCACCGGTTGGATCCGACCGAGGCCGGCCGGTCGGCCGTACCGCATGGAAGGGGAGGCGACGTGGTGGAGCACGTGGGACTCGTGACCCGCATCGAGGGTGCCGCGGTGCGGCTGGAGCTCGCCCGGCCCGACGTGCTCAACGCAGTGGACAAACCCCTGCTGACCGCACTCACCCAGGCGATCGACCGGCACGGCGCCGATCCCGCTGTCCGCGTCATCGTGATCGCCGGGCAGGGCCGCGCGTTCTGCGCGGGCGCCGACATCCGCGCCGACGACCAGGTGCTGGTCGAGGCGGCCTCCGGCCTGATCCGGTCGATCACGAACGCCCGGGTGCCCGTCGTCGCGGCCGTGCACGGCCTCGCGGCGGGGCTGGGGGTGTCCCTCGTCCTCGCGTGCGACTTCGCCCTGCTCGCCCGGTCGGCGTCACTGACCCTCGCCTTCACCAGGATCGGCCTCATGCCCGACGGCGGAGCGACGGCTTTGCTCGCCGCGACGGTCGGGAGGACCCGGGCGATGCGCATCGCGCTGCTCGCGGACAGGATCGAGGCGGAGCTGGCCGAGAGCTGGGGCCTCGTGACGAGCGTGCACCCCGACGACGGGCTCGACGCCGCGGTGGCCGACGTCGTCGACCGGCTCGGTCGCGGCCCCGGGCTCGCCTACGCGCAGACCAAGAAGGTGCTCAACCTGCTCTCGATCGGGCAGCTGGAACAGGCGTTCGAGGCCGAGGAGGCAGGTCAGCGGGTGCTTGCCGCGAGTGCCGACTTCCGTGAAGGTGTCACCGCGTTCGCCGAGCGGCGGCGCGCGCAGTTCACCGGTGCGTAGGCGGCCGACTGGAGGCCAGTCGGCCGATGTCGCATTGCGGGACAGTCGAGCCCGCCGCCCACCGCAGACCCTACCGTCCCCCGGGCGGCCCCTTTTGAGAGACAGACACGTTCGAGAGGCATCGTGAGCATGTACGCCAGAGCAGCCGTACTCCGCAGTCAACCTGGCAAGTGGGACATCGTCGATGTGGATCTCGAGCCGCCGAAGTCGGGCGAGGTCCTCGTCCGGATGGCGTACGCCGGTCTCTGTCACTCCGACGACCACATCGCCACGGGTGACTTCACGATGCCCACCCCGATCAACGGTGGCCACGAGGGCAGCGGCGTCGTCGAGGCCGTGGGGCCGGACGTCGTCGGCCTCGCCGTCGGCGACCATGTCGTGACGTCGTTCGTGCCCGCCTGCGGGCAGTGCCGCTGGTGCGCGTCGGGGCAGCCCAACCTCTGCGACGCGGGCATGCGCTTCGGCACCGGCGCCATGGCCGACGGCACCTTCCGGATGTTCGCCGACGGCGTGCCCATCTCGCGCAGCGGCGGCCTCGGGACCTTCGCCACCTATAACGTCTTCGCGCAGCAGTCATGCATCAAGGTGCGGGCCGACGCCCCGCTCGACGTGGCGTGCCTGGTCGGCTGCGGCGTGCCGACCGGGTGGGGATCGGCGGTGCACGCCCTCGCCACACAGCCCGGCGACACGGTCATCGTGATGGGCATCGGGGGCGTCGGCGCGAACGCGCTGCAAGGCGCGCGCCACGCCGGCGCGACCGACGTCATCGCGGTCGACCTGGTCGCGAGCAAACGGGCCAAAGCGCTAGAGTTCGGCGCGCACCACTTCTTCACCTCCATGGACGAGGCCATCGACCTGGCCCGGTCGCTCACGAACGGCCAGGGCGCCGACGGGGTGGTGATCACGACCGGGGTGGTGGACGGCACCCAGATCGAGCGCGCGTTCGCGGGGATCCGCAAGGCGGGCACCGTGGCGGTGACCGCCGCCGGGAGCATGGACACAGTCGGCATCCCTGTCCGCCTGTTCGAGCTGTCGATGTACCAGAAGCGGATCCAGGGGGTGCTCTACGGCATGGGTGCCCCGCGGCGCGAGGTGCAGCGGCTCCTCGACATGTACCTGCGGTCACAGCTCAAGCTCGACGAGCTGATCACGCACCGGTACACGCTCGAAGAGATCAACGCCGGCTACGCGGACATGCGCGCCGGGCTGAACATTCGCGGCATCATCGACTTCGAAACGGCCTGAGCATGAACAGGATCGTGATCGTGGGGGGCAGCATCGCCGGAAGTCTCGCCGCCGCGGCGGCGAGTCGACACGCCGACGAGGTGGTCGTCCTGGAACGTGATGAGCTGCCCAACGAACCGGTCGTGCGGCGCGGGGTCCCGCATGGCGGCCAGTTCCACGCCCTGCTGGCCCGGGGCCTCGCGGCGATCGAGACCCTGGTGCCCGGCTTCGAACAGGACGCGCTGGCCGCCGGCTGCCATCGGATCTGTGTCACCCGCGACATCGCCAACCACAAGCGGTACGGATGGGCGGCCCGGCCCGACTCCGACATCACCAACATCCTCGCCAGCCGGCCGATGATCGAACACCTGGTGCGGGCCCGGGTCCGCGCACTTCCCGGAGTCGTCTTCCGCGAGGGTGTCCGAGTGGAAGGGCTCGTCGCCGGTGACAACGGCCACATTGCCGGCGTCCGGACCGAGGGCGGCGTCATCGCCGCCGACCTCGTGGTCGACGCGAGTGGGCGGTCGTCCGCGACGCCCCAGTGGCTGGTCGAGCTCGGTCACCCCGCGCCGGAGGAGACCGAGGTCGACGCACGCTGGGGGTACGCGAGCTGCCAGGCCCGCCGACCGCCCGGGGTCCACTTCGGCTTCGAGGCATTGTCGGCGCTGCCCCTCGGCGTGACCGCGAGCGGGACGCCCCGCACGCGCGGCGTCGCGATGTGGCGCCAGGAGGGTGACGACCGCTGGATCGTCACCGCCGTCGGCTCCGCGGGTGACCATCCGCCGTCGGACGCGGAGGGGTTTCGGGCGTTCCTCGCCAGCCTCCCCTATCCAGAGGTCGCCACGACGCTCGACGCGCTCGAGCTGGAGCTGCCCGCCCGCGTGTGGCGGCGCACCGTGAACCGGATGCGGCACTACGACCACCTCTCCGCGCCGCCCGCCGGCCTCGTCGTGCTCGGCGACGCCGTCGCCGCCTTCAACCCCGTCTACGGACAGGGGATGACCGTCGCCGCGCTTGAGGCGCTCGACCTGCGCGCCGAGCTCGAAGCGCATGCCGCCCACGGTGGTCCGGCCGCGGAGCACCTCCCCCGATGCTTCCACGAACGCGTGGCCCGCACGGTCGGGTACTGCTGGGAGCTGTCCACCGGCGCCGACTATCGGGTCGAAGGAGTGATCGGCGCGGGACCTCCGCCGGACGCCGTCGAGCGGCGGGCCTTCATGGACCGCGTCGAGGGGCTGTCCAGCGAGGACCCCGCGGTGCTCGTACAGCTGCTCGAGACCACCCAGCTGATCCGCACTCCGGAATGGCTGGCCGAGCCCGGCCTGCGGACCCGAGTGCGGCAGGACTGGGACAGGCTCGGCCGCCTCGTCGATGCGCCCGCCTGACCACCTCCGGACGAAAGGACACCCCGTGCCGGCCCGCACCGACGCCACTCAGCTGCTCCACGCTCCAGACCGCATCTTCGTCGACGGCAGTTGGGCCGTGCCCTCGGCCGCCGCACACTTCGAGGTCGTCGACTCGGCCACCGAGGAGATCTGCTACTCGGTCGCGGCCGCGAGCGCCTCTGACGTCGACCGGGCGGTGACGGCAGCAAGCCGCGCCTTCGAGGACGGGCCGTGGCCGCGGCTGTCCCCGGCCGAGCGAGCGGGGCACCTCCGGGTGATCGCCGACGAGATCGAGCAGCGCATCCCCGAGTTCGCCGAGATCTGGCCCCGCCAGTCCGGCATCCTGCACCGCTCGGCGACGGCGAGCACCGGGCTTATCCCCGGCGTGTTCCGGGCCCACGCCGAGCTGGCCGGCTCCTTCGGGTTCATCGAGCGGCCCGCCGGTCGGCTGCAGCCCGACAGTGTCCTGGTCCGCGAGCCGGTCGGTGTCGTGGGCGCCATCATCCCCTGGAACGCCCCGCTCTTCCTGATCGCCCACAAGCTGGCCCCAGCGCTGCTGGCGGGGTGCACCGTCGTGCTCAAGGCCGCACCGGAGGCACCCGGCGAGGCGTACCTGTTCGCCGAGGTCGCCGAGGCGGCCGGCCTCCCGCCAGGTGTGGTCAACGTGCTCGCCGCGGACCGGGACGTCTCGGAACGGTTGGTCCGCGACCCGCGCGTCGACAAGATCAGCTTCACCGGGTCGACTGCGGCTGGGCGGCGCATCGCCGGGGTCATGAGCGAGCGGATCGGCCGGGTCACCCTGGAGCTCGGCGGTAAGTCCGCCGCGGTCGTCCTGGACGACTTCGACCCGGCCGAGGCGGCGCGCAGCCTCGCGGCGACCGGCTGCAGCATCACCGGCCAGGTCTGCGCCTCGATCACCCGGGTGATCGTCAGCCGCGCGCGGCACGACGAGTTCGTCGAGGCGATGGCGGACGCCTACCGGGCCATCACCGTGGGCGACCCGTTCGCGGCCGAGTCCGACATGGGACCCCTGGCGATGAGCCGACAGCGCGACCGGGTCGAGGGGCTGATCGCCGACGGCGTGGCCGGCGGCGCCCGGCTCGTCACCGGCGGCCGTCGCCCACCGGGTCTGGACCGCGGGTTCTTCATCGAGCCCACGCTCTTCGCCCACGTCGACAACTCCTCCACCATCGCGCAGGAGGAGATCTTCGGGCCCGTCATGTCGGTCATCCCGGTCGACCGGGACTCCGACGCCGTTCGCGTGGCCAACGACTCGATCTACGGTCTGAACTCCGCCGTCTTCACCCACGACCTGCGGCGGGCCGCCGAAATCGCCCGCCGGCTGCGGGCCGGCACCGTCGGGCACAACGGGTTCCGAACGGACTTCGGGGTCGCCTTCGGCGGCTTCAAGCAGTCCGGTCTCGGCCGCGAAGGCGGCCGGGAGGGTCTGTTGCCCTACCTGGAGACCAAGACGGTCGTGCCGGATCCTCGGGACCCGGCCCTCTCCTCGTACCTCGGAGGAGCGACGTCGTGAGCACCGAAGGACTGAGCACCGAAGGACTGAGCAGCGTCGAGCCGACGGGTTTCGACGACGTCGACGTCTTCGCCCGGTTCGACGCCGGAGCCGGGGCCCGGGAGAAGGTCGACCTGTACAACACGTTCCGGCGGCTACGCGAGCGCGCTCCCCTGGTGGAGTCGACGCTGACCACCGAGCTCGGCGTCGATCCCTCGATCTGGGTGACCCCGGCGCACACGGGGTACGAGGGGCTGAACGCCCCGACCTTCCTCGCCGTCGGCTACGACGCCGTGCACACCGTGCTGCGCGACCAGGAGAACTTCGGCCAGCTCGCCCAGGTCCGCGCCTACCGCCACACCATCGGCGACGTGCTGACCGCCCTGGAGAGCGACGCCCACCGCAGCGAGCGCTCGCTGGTGTCGCAGGCGTTCAGCCGGCGGGCCATCGAGAACTGGGGCGACGAGGTGATCGCGCCGGTTGCGGCCGGTCTCGTCGCCGAGATCGGCGCCGGCGATACAGCCGAGCTGATGTCGCAGTTCGCCTTCCCGTTCTCCGCCCGGGTCATCGCGGGCGTGCTGGGGCTCCCCACGTCGCAGTCCGACCGGATGCTCAACCTGGCGTTGGCCTGCGTGGCGCTGGCCGAACCCGAGCTGGCCGAGTGGGGCAAGACCGGGATGACGCGCTGGGCCGATGAGGTGATCGCGGCGCGGCGGGCCGACCCGTCGAACGACGGCCACGACGTCATCTCGATGCTCGTCCGCGCCGAGCAGGACGGCGAGTCGCTGACCGGCGAACAGATCACGACGTTCGTGCGCTTCCTGTACCCCGCCGGCTTCGAGACGACCTACCGGGCGATGTCCAACACCATCGTCGCACTGCTGAGCACCGGCCAGTGGGATGTGCTGCGGGCCGACCGGTCCCTGCTCGGCAACGCCGTGGCCGAGGGGCTGCGGTGGCAGACCTCGTTGATCGGCCACCCGCGCGTGGCCCGCAGCGACGTCGAGGTCGACGGGGTGCACGTCCCCGAGGGCGCGGTGGTGCTGGCCTTCCACGCCGCCGCCAACCGCGACCCCTCCCGTTGGGAGGACCCCGACCGGTTCGACATCACCCGCCCGATCAAGCTCAACGCCACCTTCGGCTTCGGCGCCCACCTGTGCCTGGGCAAGCCGCTGGCCGAGGCGGAGATCAAGCGGGCCCTCGACGTGCTGCTCGACGCGTTCCCGGACCTGCACCTCGACCCGGACGCGGACCCCGCCGACCGGGTAGTCAACGGGGTCGCCTTCCGCTCACCCGCCGGCGTCCAGGTCCGCCTCCGATGAGCGGCGCGGCAGGCACCACCGTGGCGGGGAGGATGCGGCCCTACCGGATTCGTGTACCCGAGAGCTCGATCGATGACCTGCGGCACCGGCTCCGGCAGACCCGCTGGCCGCAGCAGTGGGAGGTGGGCGGCTGGGGCTACGGCACCGATCCGGTCTTCCTACGGAGCCTCTGCGAGTACTGGGCCGAGTCCTACTCGTGGCGGACCGCCGAGGCGGAGCTCGACCGGTGGCCGGGGTTCGTGGACACGATCGACGGCGAACAGGTCCACTTCCTGCACGTCCGCTCCCCCGAGCCGGCCGCCGTGCCGCTGCTGCTGCTGCACGGCTGGCCGGGCTCGATCTACGAGTTCCACCGCGTGCTCGGGCCCCTGACCGATCCGCGAGCACATGGTGCCGAGCCGGCGGACGCCTTCCACGTCGTGTGCCTGTCGCTGCCCGGCTTCGGCT
Source organism: Pseudonocardia xishanensis (assembly GCF_039541715.1). Taxonomy (NCBI): domain Bacteria; kingdom Bacillati; phylum Actinomycetota; class Actinomycetes; order Pseudonocardiales; family Pseudonocardiaceae; genus Pseudonocardia; species Pseudonocardia xishanensis. Next base: position 93,624 of record NZ_BAABGT010000083.1, on the reverse strand, counting down.
TCAGTGGACCGACCAGGCAGCCCGGGTGGGACATCCGGCGGATCGCCCGGGCGGCGAGCGAGCTGATGACGCGCCTGGGCTACGAGCGCTACGGAGTTCAGGGCGGGGACTGGGGCGCTACCGCGGCCATGCATCTCGGGGTACTCGACGCGGATCGGCTGGTCGGCCTGCACGTCAACCTGGTCAACGTGCCGCCGCCGGATCCCGCAGCCGCCGAGGCGACGTCGCCGGACGAGCAGGCGTACCTGGACCGGCGGGCCGAGCTGGCCGCGCACGGCCTGGGCTACCTCGCGATCCAGCGCACCCGGCCGGCGTCACTGGCGTTCGGCCTGCTGGACTCGCCCGCCGGGCTGGCCGGCTGGGTGCTGGACAAGTTCCGGGCCTGGAGCGACTGCGACGGCGACGTCCTCCGGTCGTTCACCCCCGACCAGCTCCTGACCAATCTCAGCATCTACTGGTTCACCGGCACGATCGGCAGCTCCGCCCGCCTGTACCAGGAGACGGCCGCCGCGAACTCCGGGCTCGTCCGGCAACGGATCACGGTGCCGACCGGCTGCGCGCTCTTCCCCGCCGAGCCGCTCCTGGCGCCCCGGAGCTGGGTGGAGGCGGCGTGCAACCTCGTCCACTGGTCACAGATGCCCGCCGGCGGCCACTTCGCAGCCTTCGAGCAGCCCGAGTTCTTCGTCCGCGACGTACGGTCGTTCTTCGCGCTGGTCCGCTAGCCCGCCGAGGCCGGATCAGGACGCCGGGCCAGCTCGCCGGTGATGGCGGCCGCGACGAATTCGACCGCCTCGGCTCCGCCGGGAAGGAGATCGAACAGCGTGAAGAAGCCGTGCATCTGGCCGGGAACGACCCACCTGTCGACCGGTACCCCGGCGTCCCGCAGGGCCTGCCCGTAGGCCGAGCCCTCGTCGAAGAGCACGTCGTGCGGCGCCTGGACCAGGACGGTCGGGGGCAGTCCCGCGAGCGACGAGGCCTGCAGCGGCGCGACGTCCGGTGTCGCGCGCTGCGCCTCGGTCGCGTAGTGAGCGGCGAACCAGGCCATGTCCGCCGCGGTCAGCAGCAGCTGGTTCCCCGGGTCGCGGTACGAGGGACGCGTCATATCGGTGTCGACCACCGGATAGACGAGCACCTGCTGAGAGATCCGGATCTCGGCGTCCCGCCGGGAACGCAGGGCCGTGACCGCCGCGAGGTTGCCCCCGGCGCTGTCGCCCGCGATCACCAGCGGCAGGCCGCCGAGCGGGCTCGCCTCGACATATCCCATCGTCTGTCGGACGTCGTCGAGCGCGCACGGGAACGGTCGTTCGGGAGCCAGCGAGTAATCGGGAAGCACGACTGTGCAGCCGGCCAGGTTCGCCAGCCGCCGAGCGACCGGCTCGGCGCCGTCGACGCTTCCGACCACCCACCCGCCGCCGTGCAGGTAGACGATCACCCCGGCCGGGTCACCGACCGGGGACACGACCCTGACCTCGAACTCGGTGTGGTCGCCGCGGGCGAGAACCACCGACGCCACGTCACCGACGGCCTCGGTCGGCGGGCGGACCCCCGCCGCGGTGAGCTCACGGGCCTGCTGCGGGGTCAGCCCCGAGAAGGGCTGCACACCTCGCTCCCGCATGGCACGGACCAAGGACGCCGACGCCGGATCCAAGCCCACCTGGTTGCCCCTCTCGCCCGCGGGACCACCCCGACAACGGGAACCTAGGGGAAGCACCGCCCGCCCGCTGCAGGTGTCCGACAACGCGACACGGCCCGGCGCCGCGCCCGGCGGGACCGCGATCGCCCGACCGAGGAGCGTCGCAAATCGCTACACCCGGGGCCGGAAGGTGAGCACCGCGGAGATCGTAGGAGTGGCAGACGACACATCAGGAGGCGTTCGTGGCCGAGGACCTCGTGATCCGTGGTGGGACGATCGTGGACGGCACCGGTGCCGACGGCTACCGGGCGGACGTCGGTGTCCGCGACGGCCGGATCACCGAGATCGGCCGGGTACCCACGGCCGGCCGACGGGTCGTGGATGCCTCCGGTTGCGTCGTCACCCCCGGCTTCGTCGACGTCCATACGCACTACGACGGACAGTCGACGTGGTCCGACCATCTCGATCCGTCCTCCCGACACGGGGTCACGACCGCGGTCCTCGGCAACTGCGGGGTCGGTTTCGCGCCCTGCCGGGCCGAGGATCACGCCCTCCTGGTGAACGCGATGGAAGGCGTCGAGGACATCCCCGAGGTGGTCATGACGACCGGGTTGCCCTGGGACTGGGAGACGTTTCCCGAGTACCTAGACGCGCTCGACCAGCGTGCGCGTGACATCGACGTCGCCGTCCTCCTCCCCCACTCACCGCTGCGGGTCTATGCCATGGGCCAGCGCGGGGCGGACCGCGAACCGGCCACCGACGCCGACCTGGACCGGCTGTGCTGGCTTGCCGAGGAGGGCCTCGAGGCGGGGGCCATCGGATTCGCGACCTCGCGGACGGCGGTCCACCGCCGGGGCGACGGCGAGCACATCCCGAGCTTCCGCTCGGCCGACCGCGAACTCCTGGCCATCGCGCGGGCGATGGGCGGCAACGGCATCGTCCAGATGGTGACGAGCGTCAGCGACGGTGGCGGGCTCGACGAGGTCCGGCACGAGGTCCACCTCATGCGGGACGTGTCGCGCGCCGCCGGCGTGACGGTCACGTTCAGCATCTCCCAGCAGAACGCGGCACCGCACATGATCGACACGGTCTTGAGCTGGACCGATGCGGCGAACGAGGAGGCAGGCGTCGATCTCCGCCCGCAGTTCGCCCCCCGTCCGATCGGCGTCCACATGGGCTTCGCCCTATCGGCCAATCCCTTCTCGGCCTCCGAGACCTACCAGTCGTTGGCGGACCTGCCGCTGCCCGAACGCCTGGTCGAGCTACGTAAGCCGGAGGTCCGAGAGCGAATCGTCACCGAGCCGCCTTCGAGTCGGGTTCTCCCGCTCGTGTCGGCCGCACGCCAGTTCGAACGCACGTACGTCATGACCGATCCACCGACCTACGAGCCGCCGCCCGATCTGAACATCGCCACGATCGCGAGGCAGAAGCGCACCCGCCCGGAGGAGGTCGCCTACGACGCACTCCTGGCGGACGACGGCCAGGCGATGCTCTACGTGGCCTTCTCCAACTATGCCCACGGCAACCTCGACCACATCGCCGGCCTCGTCCGACGGCCGGACAGCATCATCGGCCTCGGCGACGGCGGCGCTCACTACGGGATGATCTGCGACGCGAGCTACCCGACCTTCGTCCTAACCCACTGGGCACGGGACCGGCCGGCAGGCCGGCTGACGCTGGCCGAGGCGGTGCGAGAGCTCACCTCCACACCGGCTGACGCGATCGGGCTGCGGGACCGGGGCAGGATCACACTGGGCGGCAGGGCCGACATCAATGTGATCGAGCACGACCGGATGTCGCTGCCGCCGGCCCGCGTGGTCCACGACCTGCCGGGCCGGGGGCGACGACTGGCCCAGCACGCCCGGGGCTACCGTCACACCTTCGTCGCGGGGCAGGAGATCGTGACCGCCGACGAGTACACCGGCGCGCTGCCGGGCCGGTTGGTGCGCGGTCGCCGCCAGTAACACGACTACCACTCGAAACTGCGCCAAACGCACACCAACGTGAAGGGACAGGTCCGTGTCCAGCATCCAGACCGCACGAGGACCGGTAGGAGCCGACGAACTCGGCAATACCCTGGCCCACGAGCACATCATCACCATGACCTCGATGGAGTACGTCGCCAACTACCGCGACGACTGGAACACCGACGAGCGCATCGACCAGGCGGTGGCGGCCCTGGACGAGGCCAAGCGTCTCGGCGTCGACACGATCTTCGACTGCACAGTACTCGGCCTGGGCCGCTACGTCCCCTGGATCCAGCGCATCGCCGCCCGCACCGACATGAACATCGTCATGGCGACCGGCCTGTACACCTACCGCGACGTCCCGCTGATGTTCCACACCGTCGGCCCCGGCCTCGCCATCGACATCGACGAACCGATGACCCCGCTCTTCGTCAACGACCTCGAGAAGGGCATCGCCGGGACCGATGTCCGCGCGGCCTTCCTGAAGTGCGCCATCGACGAGCCGGGCATGACTCCCGGCATCGAACGCGTGATGCGCGCGGTGGCCCGGGCAAGCGTCGAGACCGGCGCTCCGATCACCGTGCACACCCACCCCGCCACGCGAAACGGCCTGGACACCCAGCGTGTGCTCCGGGAGGAGGGGGTGGACCTGACCAACGTCGTCATCGGTCACTCCGGAGACAGCACCGACATCGACTACCTCGTCGAGCTGGCCGACGCGGGCTCCTACCTCGGCATGGACCGCTTCGGGCTCGGGCTCGGCGCCCCTGACCGCATCGCCACCATCACAACCTTGATCGAGCGCGGATACCTCGAACAGCTCGTGATCTCCCACGATGCCATGTGCTACACCGACTTCCTCCCGCCAGGCGGTCTGGAGGCACTCCCGGACTACAACTACCGGTTCATCCCCACGGCGGTGCTGCCGATGATGCGCGAGGCGGGGATCACCGACGAGCAGATCGACACCATGTTCCGGCTCAACCCCCAGCGCTACATCACCGGCCGGCGCTGAGACGACCATCTCCGCACTGCGCGGCGGCTCGAGGAGGAGCAAACATGCAGGATGCACAGGACGGTCCGTCGCGGACGGACGTCGACGCGATCGTCGTCGGTGCCGGGTTCTCCGGGCTCGACGCCGTACACGTGCTACGCGAACGCGGCTATACGGTCCAGGGAATCGAGGCCGCCGGAGGCGTCGGGGGCACCTGGTACTGGAACCGCTACCCCGGCGCCCGGACCGACAGCAAGGCCTTCATCTACTGCCTCAGCTTCTCAAAGGAGCTGCGTGAGGAGTGGGACTGGTCCGAGCTCTACCCCACCCAACCCGAGGTCCTCGCCTACCTCGAGCACGTCGCCGACCGCTTCGACCTGAAACGATACTTCGCTTTCGACACCACGGTGACGGCCGCCACCTGGGATGACGACACCTCGCTGTGGACGGTCGACACGAGCACCGGCCGCCGCTTCCGAGCCCGCTACCTCATCTCGGGCGTGGGTTGCCTGTCCGCGGTCAACCGCCCGCAGTTCGACGGGATCGAGCGGTTCCAGGGCCGGGTCGAGCACACGGCGCGGTGGCCACAGGAGGGCGTCGACGTGTCCGGGCAGCGCGTGGCGCTGATCGGCGCGGGGTCCTCGGGCGTCCAGCTGCTTCCCGAGCTCGCCAAGACCGCAGGCTCGGTCACACTGTTCCAGCGGACGCCCAACTATGTCGCGCCCTACACCAGCACCAGGTTCTCCGACGAGGACCGCGAGGCGTATCGCCGCGACCACGAGGCCATCCAGGCGCACATCCGCCAGAACCCGGGGACGATGTACTTCAGCCCCGCCGGCCCCTCGGCCAAGCTGGCAGACCCGGCGGAGCGCGAGACGGTCTTCGAGCAGGCCTACGCCCAGGGCGGCCTCGCGATGCTCCTGGGGACCTACGAGGACCTGCTGGTCGACCCGGAGTCGAACGACCTCGCATCGGAGTTCCTGCGCAGCAAGATCAAGGAGACGGTGCACGATCGGGAGACCGCCGAGATCCTCACTCCGCGCACCTATCCCTTCGGTGTGAAGCGGCCGCCGTGCGGCGTCGGCTACCTCGACGCGTTCAACGAGCCCACCGTGTCCGTGGTCGACGTGCGGTCCACCCCGATCGAAGGCTTCACCGAGCGGGGACTCGTCGTCGACGGCAGCGAGTACGAGTTCGACGTCATCATCCTCGCCACCGGTTTCGACGCGAGCGTGGGAGCCCTTCTGCGGCTCAACGTCACCGGCCGCAACGGCCGCAGGCTCGCCGACGTCTGGGCACACGGACCGGAGAGCTATCTGGGCCTCGGCATCCCCGACTTCCCGAACCTGTTCACCATCATCGGCCCGCTCTCCGCCTTCGGCAACCTGCCCACCGTCGTCGAGCACAACGTGGACTTTGTCGCCGACCTGCTGGACAAGGCCCGCGCGGCGGGGACGCCGGTCGTCGAGGCCGATGTGGCGGCCACCGACGCGTGGGTCCAGGAGTCCCGCACCATCGCCGCCCAGACGCTTCTCACGTCCGCGAAGGCGGCCAACTCCTGGATCATGGGCGCGAACCTCGAAGGACGTGAGCTCGCTGTGCTCTGGTACCCGGCCGGCGCCAACACGTACTTCGACCGCTGCGACGAGGAACGCGAGCGCGGGTTCCCCGGGTTCAGCCTCGCACCCGCCGTCCCCACGACGGCGATGGCGGTCTGACCGGAGTCAATCGCCCCGCGGTCGGTCACCCACGACGGGGGAGCCCGCCAGTCCCGTCGTGGGTGACTACCGCCGCCGACCGTTCGCCCGGTACGCGGAAGCCACAGCGCCAGCGCGCCGAGGTCCGCGAGGGGTACGGCCGCCTTGATCCGGCCACGTCCTTGTCCAGCCACAGCCGGTGCCGTGGCAAGAGCCGGTCGGTCGAGGAGGTGCTCGTCAACCGGTCGATATCCTGCTCGGTGATGGCGTAGCCGAACTCGCAGATCAGGACGTGGACATCCTCGGTGTCGAGTCGCGCGCCGGGCCCGCTCATGCGCGGTCCAGCGATCGCCCGGGTGATGAGAATCCCGCGCTCCCGGAACGCCCGAGGGCCGCCCTGCTCGGCCTCGACCGGACGATCGCCGGCACCGCCGGACACCATCCTTCGGCTCGGCGCGCAGGGTCGGCGTAGGACGGCGACCCTGCGCGCCGACCAGGGGGCGGAGCGTCCATCAGGCGATGCGGTATGCGCGCGGACTCGACAAATAACATCCCACCGGGGGCCGAGCACCAAGGCATCCGCTCGCCGACGCCGATCCCTCCGCTCAGCGTGCCCCGCGGACGAGGCGCCCCGGGAGTTCGCCGGTTGCCTCACCGTCTCGGTAGGTCTCAACGCCGCCGACGAAAGTGTGCACATAACCAGAGGCAGACTGAAGCAGCCGCCCCCCGCCGGCAGGGAGGTCGAACACCATCTGCGGCTTGTGCAGCCGGAGATTGGCGTGGTCAACGACGAGCAGGTCGGCGCGCAGCCCGGGGCGGATGCTCCCCCTGTCCGACAGCCCGACCGCTTCAGCCGTGCGGCTGGTCTGCGTCCGTACCATCTCGGGCAGGCTGAACCGGTTGTCGCGGTCCCTGGCCCAGTGGGTCAACAGGTACGTCGGGAAGCTGGCGTCGCAGATCGTCCCCACGTGCGCTCCGCCATCGGACAGGCCCGCAACGGTGTACCGGTGCCCCAGCATCTCCCCGACGACGCCCAGGTCCCCGGACACGTAGTTCCCGCTCGGCTTGTACAACATGCCGCGTCCGTTGTCGGACAGCAAGATGTCGTAGGCGAGCTCCTCGGGTGTCCGGCCGCAGGCGGCGGCCCGTGCCGCGAGCGACTGTTCCGGACCCGGCTCATAGTCCGGCTCCTCTCCCAGCTCGAACATCTGCTCGAACTGGGTCACGTGCCCGCTGCCGGCGATGAATGCCCGTTCCACCGACCCGTCCCCATCCAGGATCTGAGCCCGGACGGTGGGATCGGCCATCCGCCGGGCCTGTTCGGCCACCGGAAGGTGGGAGATCGCGCGCCACCCGGGGCTGAACATGAAGGGGTGGAGCGTGCACTCGAGGCCGAGGATGAGGCCGATGGCGCGGGCCGCGACCTGGGCCCGCACTCGGTGGCCTTCGGCGTTGACCTCGTCGAGGAACCCGAGGACGTCGCGGTGCTTGTCGGGCGCCGCCCGCGTCTGGAGCAGCGAGATCGACATCGGCCTGCCCGAGGCGGCGAGCATCGCCCTGACGAGGTCGAACTCCGGGCGCGAGTCCGCCGACCAGTCCGTGATCATCTGGATTACGCCGCTGCCCGCACCGTGCATCGCGGTCGCGATCCCGACCAGCTCCGAGGCCGCCGCACCGTAGGAGAAGATGAGCTCACCGGCCCGCGTCTTGTGGTTGACCGTCCGCGACGTGGAGAAGCCGAGAGCACCAGCCTCCAATGCCTCGACTGTGAGGCGGCCCATCGCGGCGACCTCGGCCTCGGTGGCGTCCTCGTCGGCGACCGCACGGTCGCCCATCACGAACAGGCGTAGGGCGGCGTGCGGTACCTGGGCCGCGATGTCGACGTCGTGCCGACGCACGGCGAGGTGGTCCAGGTACTCAGGGAAGCTCGTCCATTCCCACTTCAGCCCCTCGGCCAACGCCGTGGCCGGGATGTCCTCCACGCCCTCCATCAGCGCGATCAGGCGGTCGTGATCGTGTCCCGCCACCGGGGCGAAACCGACACCACAGTTGCCCATGACCACGGTCGTGACACCGTGCCACGAGGACGGCTGCATCTGGTCCGCCCACGTGGCCTGGCCGTCGTAGTGGGTGTGGATGTCGACGAATCCCGGCAGGACATGGGCACCGTCGGCCGAGACCTCACGATGTCCGCGACCGGACACCCTGCCGACCTCCACGATGCGCCCGTCGCGGACGGCGACGTCAGCGACCCGCTCGGGGGCACCCGTCCCGTCGACGACGACGCCGCCGCGAATCACCTGATCGTACTCGGTCATCGGAACTCCTCTTCGAGTGTCGTTGCCGGCACCAGCGAGCAGCACGCCCCACCAGATTCCGAGGAACCCCTCAGGGAGCCGCACCGACTGTCGCGTATTGGTACATCCAAGAACCCATCCCGCCGGGCAGGTGTCCCAAAACCGGCCTTGCTTCTCGACGACGTGCGTGCGCCTGCGAAGCTGCACCGCGATGCCCGACACCAGCGATGGCCCAGACCTCGCCGACGCACTCGAGGCACTGCTCGCGTCGAGGAGGAGTTGCCGAGCGTTCCTGCCCACGCCCGTGCCACACGCCACGATCATGCGGCTACTGCGGCTCGCGCAGCGATCGCCCTCGTGGTGCAACACCCAGCCCTGGGAGGTCGTCGTCACCTCCGGCCCGGCAACCGACCGTTTCCGGGAGGCGATACGTGCACAGGCCTCCACCGGAAGCGGCCAGGCCCCGGACTTCCCTTGGCCGGAGCGTTACGACGGCGTGTACCAGGAGCGTCGGCGCGAGTCCGGTTGGCAGTTGTATGAGGCGGTCGGCGTCCGGCGCGGAGATCGTGCCGCATCCGCGGCTCAGGCGGCCCGCAACTTCGAGCTGTTCGGAGCCCCGCATGTCGCCATCGTGACGACCGATGCAGTGCAAGGCGTCTACGGCGCCGTCGACTCGGGGATCTACGTCGGGGCGTTCCTCCTTGCTGCGGAGAGCATGGGAATCGGCGCCATCGCACAAGCTGCTCTGGCCGGATACGGCCCCCTGATCCGGGAGCACCTCGGCATTCCGGACGACCGAAAGGTGCTGCTCGGCATCTCGTTCGGGTTCCCGGACCGCGACCACCCCGCCAACAGCTACCGCACGACGCGCGCAGACCTCGGTGAAGTGGTTCGCTGGGTCGAGTAGGGGCCGCCTCGCGAGGGCGGCGTGCCCCTCGCTCACCAGAGGGAGGCGCTCAGTCCGGCGTTCGTCCGCGCGTGTTCACGGTGGGTGCCGCTCTCTGGCTCGATGCGGCGCTCCCGCGAAGCAATGCGACGCCCGCACCCCAGGTCTCCAGACGAGACCACAGCAGTTCCCGGGTCGGCGCGAAGTTGTGCATGTGGGCCATCCGCGGCGTGATCGACACCGTGACGTCACGGGCGCTTTCGTAGTAGAGCGGCTCCATGCGGGGTTGAGGCACCGTGTCCCGCTCCCCGGTCGCGAGGAGCACCGGACACTCGATCACCGACGCCTCGAGAGAGACCACCCCCGGAGAGGTCACCGAGAAGGCGGCAGGTGGGACGGTGGCGCTGGCCCAGGGCGGGAGCACGCCGCCGCGGGTGGGGTAGTCGACCAGGTCTGCGGTGACGACGTCGAGCGGCGTCTCCTCGTGGTGAAAAGCCCAGGTGTGTGGGGGCAGGCGTCCGTCGGGCGACCGGTACGACACCGCCGGATCGGCCGCCCCCACACGGGGTGGGATCACGGTGGTGGCGAGCGCACCGCGCGGGATCAACCGGCCGGGATGCGCGGGCATTCCGGGCGGCCGTGGGATCACGGTGTGGTAGGCGCTGAAGCCGAGCACCGCGATGGCGTCGAACGTCGCGTGCCGGCCTTGGTGGACGATCAGGATCGCGCCACCCATCGACTGCCCGATCCCGATCCGGGTCGGTGACGCGAGTGGCGGCAGGTCGCGGAGAAGCCTGCCTTCCTGCAGTCGCGTGGAGACCGTCTCGACGGTCGCCGCGTTGGCCGCCGCCAGGACGTCCAAGGTCAGCTGCGCGGGGTTCGCCGGCGTCGAGCTGTCCCCGACCCCCAGATGGTCGCAGGCAACGACGATCCACCCGCCCGCGGCGTGATGGCCGGCCTGCCCACCTCCGGATGAGTCCGGCATGTCGAAGGAGAAGTAGCCGCGACCGTACCCCGCTCCCGGAAACGCAAAGCACACCAGCGGGTGCGCCGGCACGACGTCCGGGCACGCGACGGTGACCGCGGTGTGCAGAGGCTCGCCGAGGCCCGTCGCCCTGGACACGTCGATCTCGAGCTCTGCGATGCGGACCACGTCGTTTCTCCTGCCGCCGGTCCCGAAAGGGTCTCAGCGGTTCCGGACCAGGGCACTGCCGATGATCGACTTCATGATCTCGTTGGTCCCGCCGTAGATCCGCTGCACGCGGGCGTCCTCGTAGGCGCGGGCGATGGGGTACTCGCGCATGTAGCCATAGCCGCCGAACAGCTGCAGGAGCCGGTCGATGGCCCGGCCGCCGACCTCGGTGGCGTGCATCTTGGCCTGGGCGGCCTCGACCGCGGTCAGCTCGCCGGCGGAGAGCGCCACAACCGCGGCGTCGAGGTAGGCGCGCAGCACGTCGAGCTCGGTGGCGACCTCGGCGAGGACGAACCGCGTGTTCTGGAAGTCGGCGATCGACCGACCGAACGCCCTGCGCTCCACGACGTAGTCGAGGGTCCAGCTGAGGGCGGCGTCGGCTGCCGCCATGGCGCTGGCCGCGATGGCCAGCCGTTCGGTGGGCAGGTGGTGCTTGAGCTGCGCGAGTGCTTCGCCCTCGACGCCGAGAAGGTTGGCGTCGGGTACGAAGACGTCGGCGAAGGACAGCTCGGCGGTGTCCTGCGCGGCGAGCCCGATCTTGTCGAGCTTGCGGCCGCGGGTGAACCCCGCCATCCCCTCCTCCACGACGAGGAGACTGAACCCGTCCGGGCCACCGTCCGGCTTCGTCCGGACCACGGTGATCACGGCGCCGGAGTTGATACCGGAGCTGATGAAGGTCTTCGCGCCGTTGACGATCCATCCCCCGTCGACGCGCTCACCCGCGGTGCGGATCCCCTGGAGGTCGCTGCCGGTCCCGGGCTCGGTCATGGCGATCGCCATGATCAGCTCGCCCCGGCACATCGGGGGTAGCCACCGTGCCTTCTGGTCGGCGTCGCCCAGCGAGGCGACGTAGGGGGTCACGATGTCGTCCTGGACGGAGAAGCAGGCCGAGAGCGCGCCGGCCGGGACCTTCGCGAGCTCCTCCATGATCACGTTGCGGAAGCGCCAGTCCGTCAGCCCGGCGCCGCCGAACTCCTGGGGGGCGAGCAGGCCCACGATGCCCTGGTCGGCGGCGGCCCGCCAGGCCCGCGGGCTGACCGAGCGGTTCTGGTCCCACTCCTCGAGATGTGGTCGGACTTCGCGCGCGATGTACTCACACACCGTGGCGCGGAACATCTCGTGTTCGGGCTCGTACAGCGATCGCTTGATGTCAGTGCCTTTCTGCTCGATGTGGCGTGCGGGATGCGGATTCGGCGCGATGCGGGGCGGTCAGCGCGACCTGTCCAGGTCCGTGACCGGGGCCTCGGCGTTGAGGAACTCGCGCAGCCGGGAGCGGGAGAGCTTCCCGTTGGGCGAGGTCGGTAGGTGGTCGAGGAACCTGATCCGGCGTGGCCGCTTGTAGGTGGCGAGCCGGGCGGCGCAGTGCTCGGCGACGACGTCCTCGGTCACGGAGCCGACCAGCGTCGCGCAGACGACCTGTCCCCATTCCGGGTCCTCGACACCCACCACCGCAGCGGCGTCGACGCCGGGGATCTCCAGCAGGACCCGCTCGACCTCGGCGGGGTAGACGTTGAGTGCACCGGACAGGATGAGGTCGTCCCGGCGGGCGGTCAACGACAGGAAGCCCTCCGCATCGAACTCGCCGAGGTCCCCGAAGCCGATCCAGCCGCCGCCGCGCAGCGGTCCCGGCAGTTCCGGCGCGGGGATGCTGCCCATCACGGTGGCGGTCATCGGGCCGCGGACGTAGATGGTGCCCAGCTCACCGGTTCCGAGGCTGCGGCCGGCCTCGTCGCAGACCACCACCTCGGCGAGGAACGCGGGCTTGCCCACGGCCTCGGGATGGTGGTGCTGCTCTTCGGGGCGGAGCACAGTGACCATGCCGGCCTCCGTCGAGCCGTACATCTCGTACAGGCCGACGCCCGGCCAGTTCTCCGCCATCCGCCGCTTGAGCTGGGGCACCAGCGGCGCGCCGAGCGAGACCACGGTCGTCAGGCACGGCGGCGCGGGCCGGTCGACCAGCCTGGTGATCATGGTCGGGACCAGCATCGCGTTCGTGGCCCCGACCGCCTCCACGTCCGCGAATAGGGTGGCCGCGTCGAACTTCTCACGGACCACAACCTGCGCGCCGACCGCCAGGTTCGACACGGCGATCTGCATCGCCGCGTGCGCGAGCGGGGCGACCACGAGGTTGACGTCGCCGGCGCCGAGGCCCATCTCGAGGGCCATCTCGAGGGCGTAGTGCTCACGCAGCCGCTGGTCGCGGCCGAACATCTTGGGTCGGCCGGTGGTCCCCGAGGAGAAGCTCAGGCTCATCACGTCCGTCTCCCGGACGTCGTGCCCCTCCGGCATGCGGTCGGAGCCGGCGGACAGCACCTCCGGGACGGTGACGGCGGCCGGGGACGTGACGTCGCCGAGGACGAGGCGGGGAGCCAGCTCGGCCAGCAGCCAATCGATCTCCTCGGCCACTGCGTGCCTGCTGATGGGGGCGTAGGCGAATCCGCCGCGTGAGGCCGCGTAGTACATGGCGAGGTACTCGGGGATGTTGTCGAGGCAGACCGCCACGACCTCGCCGCGGCGGGCACCGAGTGCGAGCAGTCCGCTTGCGAGCCGGGTGACGAGGTCGTCGAACTCGGTGTAGGAGTACGAGCCGGAGCTGCCGACGACCGCTGTCCTCGTGCCATGGCGGCGGGCGAGTCGCGCGAGTCTGCGGTGGGGCAGCAGGCGACGGCCGTCGGGCCACGGCGATTCGTCCGATGTCGAGTAGGCACGGACTCGCGGCTCGGGACCCTGCCCCTGGGTGCTGTCGATCATGGTTGGCCTCGTCCTTCCGCGTGGGCTGCGGTGGTCACGCCGGCTCCTCGGTCGGCCGCCCGGGTGCACCGAACATGTCCATCGCGCCACGCAGGCTCTCCGCGGCGTCGGTCACGATGCGCTCCACGAGATCGGCGACCGAGGGCACGTCCTCGATCAGCGCTTGGGCGAGGCCGGCCGTCCAGATGCCCGCGTCCAGGTCACCGCTCTCGAACACCTGGCGGCCGCGGACGCCCCTCACCAGCTCGCGGACGTCCGCGAACTCACCGCCGTCGGCGAGGATGCGCACGACCTCGGTGCTCACCGCGTTGCGCGCGACCCTGGCGGTGTTGCGCAACGGGCGGAAGATCAGCTCGGTGTCGTGCTCGCCGGCCGCGACGATGCACCGCTTGACGGCGTCGTGGACCGGTGCCTCGGCGGTGCACATGAAGCGCGTCCCCATGTTGATGCCGGCGGCACCCAGGGCGAGCGCGGCGGCGAGGCCGCGGCCGTCGGCGAACCCGCCGGAAGCGATCACCGGGATCGTCACGGCACGCACGGTCAGTGGGATGAGGACGAGCCCCGGAACGTCGTCCTCCCCGGGATGCCCGGCACACTCGAAGCCGTCGATGCTGATCGCGTCTACCCCGGCGCGCTCCGCCTTGACCGCGTGCCGGACGCTGGTGCACTTGTGCACCACCCTGATGCCGTGCGGCGAGAAGGACTCCAGGTGGGGCTCGGGGTTCGATCCGGCCGTCTCGACGATCGAGACACCCGAGTCGATGATGACCTTGCGGTACTCGTCGTAGGGCGGCGGCGCGATGGTCGGCAGGATGGTGAGGTTCACCCCGAAGGGCTGGTCGGTGAGGGTTCGGGCCCGCTCGATCTCGACGGCGAGGTCGGCTGGTGTCGGGAAGGTCAGCGCCGTGATCATGCCCAGGCCGCCCGCGTTGGAGACCGCGGACGCGAGCTCCGCGCGGCCGACCCACTGCATTCCGCCCTGCACGATCGGGTAGCGCACCCCGAACTGCTCGGTGAACGGCGTGCTCAGCTGCGCGGTCATCGGCTCGTCGGCAGGCCGAGGGCCTTCTCCGCGACGAAATTGAGCAGCGTGTCGTTGTTCACCGGCGCGATCCGCCACAACCGCAGCTGGCGGTGGAAGGTGACGATGTCATAGTCCTCGTCGAAGGCGTACCCGCCGTGAACCTGCGTGACGGCGTCGAGCGCCTCGCAGGCGTACTCGGTGGCGAGGTACTTGGCGGAGTTGGAGAGGACGCCGGCCGGCGCTCCCGCGTCGATGGCGTCGGCGGCCTCGAACATCAGCGACCGGGCGGCGCGAAGACCGATGAACGCCCGCGCGAGGGGATGCTGCACCGCCTGGTACTCACCGATCGGGCGGCCGAAGGGTGCCCGCTCACCGGCGTAGCGGGTCGCCTTGGCGAGCAGGAACGTGGCGAAGCCGATGGCCTGCGCCGCCACGAGCAGGCGCTCGGGGTTCAGCGCGCTGAACAGGTAGCGGGCGCCCTTCCCCGCCTCGCCGACCAGTGCCGTGGCCGGCAGCCGGACGTCCTCGAGCCGGACGATGTACTGCTTGTCCACCCCGCCCTGGTGGATGTTCATCGGCGTCGCCGTCAGCCCGGCGACGGGCAGCTCGGTGAGGAAGATCGACAGGCCGTCTGACCTCGCCGCCTGGTCATACGGCGCGGAGCGGGCGACGATCATCGCGTGGGTCGCCGAGCCGATGTGCGAGATGAAGCACTTCTCGCCGTTGAGCATCCAGCCGGTGTCGGCCCGGTCCGCCCGGGTGCGCATCGCGAAGGTGTTGGTGCCGTTGTCCGGCTCGGTGATGGCGAAGCTGTAGATGCCGGTCCCGTCCAGGGAGCCGGGGACGAACGACGCGACCTGCTCTTCGCTGCCGTAGCGCAGGACCAGGCTGCGCACGAAGTTGCCGATGAGGAACGTGCCCGCCGGGACGCCTGCGCGGGCGAGCGACTCGACGAGTGTGAGCTCCTCGCCCAGCCCGCCGCCCTGCCCGCCGGCTTCCGGTGCCACGCCCAGACCGAGCAGCCCGCCCTCCGCGAGGGCCGCCATGAGCTCGTTCGGCCGTTCCTCGAGCGCCGTGCACTTGCGGATGTAGTCCCGGTCGTACTTCTCGGTCAGCCAGGCGACGGCATTGCGCACATCGGCGTACCGCTGGTCAGCCGGATGGGAGAGGAGCTGGTCGATGTCCACGGCTGTGCTACCGCGGGGCCATGCGGATCGAGCCGTCGAGCCTGATGACTTCACCGTTGAGCATCGGGTTCTCGACGATGTGGGCCACCAGCTGGGCGAACTCGCTCGGGTCGCCGAGGCGCGACGGGTGCGGCACCTGCCGGCCCAGCGACGCGCGCGCCTCCTCGGACAGCGTCGCGAGCAGTGGTGTGTCGAACAGGCCGGGTGCGATCGTCATGACCCGGATCAGGTGCTGGGCGAGGTCCCGAGCGATCGGCAGGGTCATCCCGACGACGCCGCCCTTCGACGCCGAGTAGGCCGCCTGGCCGATCTGGCCGTCGAACGCCGCGGCCGAGGCGGTGTTCACGACGACACCGCGCTCCTCCCCGAGCGGCTCGAGCTTGACCATTCGCTCGGCGGCGAGCCGGATGACGTTGAAGGTGCCCACGAGGTTGATGCGGACGACCCGCTCAAACTTGTCCAGTGGGTAGACGCCGTGCTTGCCGAGGACTCGGATCGCGTCGCCGGTGCCGGCGCAGTTCACCACGGTCCGCAGCTCGCCGAGCTCGAACGCGGCGTCAAGCGCGGCAGCGACCTGATCCTCGTCGGTGACGTCAGCCGCCGCGAAGGCGGCATCCTTGCCCAGCTCGCCGGCGACGGCCGCTCCGGCCGAGCTCGGCAGGTCGACGAGGAGCACCCGGGCCCCGGCGGAGAGCAGCCTGCGGGCGGTGGCCAGGCCCAGGCCCGAGGCGCCGCCGGTGACCAGCGCCGACGTTCCGGTGATGTCCATGGGGGTTCGTCCTCCCAGTGTTCGAGTCAGAGAAGTTCGATGATGGTGGTGTTGGCCTGCCCGCCGCCCTCGCACATCGTCTGCAGGCCGTAGCGGATACCGGCGTCGCGCATGTGATGGACGAGCGTGGTCATGAGGCGCGCCCCGGACCCGCCGAGCGGGTGCCCCAAGGCGATCGCACCGCCGTGGACGTTGAGCGACTTGGGGTCGGCACCGGTGTCGGCCAGCCAGGCCAGCGGGACCGGGGCGAATGCCTCGTTGACCTCGAACGCCCCGATCTCGTCGATGGCCAGGCCGCTGCGGGCGAGCGCCTTCTGGGTGGCGGGGATCGGCGCGGTGAGCATGATGATCGGATCCGCCCCGGCCACAACCGCGGTGTGCACCCGGGCGAGAGGACGCAGCCCGAGCTCGGACGCCCGTTCCGACGTGGTCATCAGCAGCGCCGCCGACCCGTCGCTGATCTGCGAGGAGTTGCCGGCCGTGACGACGCCGTCAGGGTGGAAGGCGGGGGTGAGGCCGGCCATGCGCTCGGGGGTCGTCCCGCGGCGGACTCCCTCGTCGCGGGTCACGACCGAGCCGCTCGGCGTGGTCACCGGGATGATCTGGTCGTCGAACCGGCCCTCGTCCTGGGCGCGAGCCGCCTTCTCGTGGGACTCCAGGGAGAACTCGTCGAGCTGGGCGCGGGACAGACCCCACCGCTCGGCGATCAACTCCGCACCGATGCCCTGGTTCGGCGCCTCAGGGCCGTAGCGGACGGCGAACGCCGGACCGATCGGGTTGCCGTCCGCGAAGCTGGAGCCCATCGGCACCCGGGACATCGACTCCACGCCCCCGGCCACGACGACGTCGTAGTGCCCCGCGACCAGGCCCGCGGCGGCGAAGTGCACCGACTGCTGGGACGAGCCGCACTGGCGGTCCACAGTCACCCCGGGAACGCTCTCGGGCCAGCCCGCGGACAGCACGGCGGTCCGGGCGATGTCCAGGGTCTGGTCGCCGATCTGGCCGACACAGCCCCAGATGACGTCGTCGACGAGCGCGGGATCGATCGCGCTGCGCTCGGCGAGCCCGGTCAGGACCTGCGCGGAGAGATCGGCCGGATGGACGTCCGCCAATCCTCCGTTGCGCTTGCCCAGCGGCGTGCGGACCGCTGCGACGATGACGGCGTCTCGCATGGAACTCCTCTGTCGTGGTGCGGACGTAGCACGGACCGGGCGGTCCCGGTCGGGCGGCGGTCCGTGGCCTGAGCGCCGAGGCGGGCCACCGTCCGATCCTCACCGTAGGAACGGCCGGGCCCGGGTCCGCCGTCGCTGTCGCACATTGGGACAACCCCGGCTCCCACGTCACGGCCGCCATCCGGCCCGTGCGGACCTCGCTCGCCGCGCGCTGTGAGGGCGGCCCTCGGCGAGGAGCGTTCGCGACGAGCAGACAGCCATGGTCAGCCGATCCGCCGGGTCCCCTGCCAGAGTGAGCCCCGCAGCTCGCGGCGCAGGATCTTGCCCTCCGCCGACCGGGGCAGCTGGTCGACGAACACGACCCGGCGCGGTCGCCGGAACCCGGCGATGCGGTCCTGGGTCCAGGACAGCAGCTCGTCCGCCGTCAGGCACCCGCCCGCAACGGGCACGACGACGGCTACCACGGTCTCGCCCCATTTCTCGTCAGGGCCGCCGACCACGACCAAGTCGTCGACGGACGGGTGCTGCAGTAGCACAGACTCGACCTCGCGTGGATAGACGTTCTCCCCGCCCGTGACGATCTTGTCGGTCATCCGGTCCGTGAGAAACAGATAACCGGCGCGGTCCAGGTACCCGACGTCGCCGGTGCGCAACCAGCCACCCGGGGCGTAGAGCGCCGAGGTCGCCTCTGGCCGGTTCCAGTAGCCCGGCGTGCACTGCACCGAGCGGATCCAGAGCTCCCCCACCTCGCCGTCGGGGCACGGCTCGAGGGTGACCGGGTCGAAGATCCCCACCTCGTTCCACGGGAACGCCCGGCCGGCGGAGAGGGCCAGTCCTCCGGTGTGCTCGTCGGGCTCGAGGTTCGTCACCGCCCCACAGGTCTCCGTCATGCCGAAGGCCTGGAACAGCCGTGTCTCCAGGATCTCGCGGATCTCCCGGATCGCGGCCTCGCTGATCGCCTGCCCGCCGTACATGACGGCGTCCCATCTGGACAGGTCCCGGGGATGCTCGTGCTGGGCACGGACGAGCATCGTCAGCATCACTGGGGCGAGGGTCAGGAAGGTGACGCGGTGCCGCTCGATCAGGTCCAGCGCATTGTCCACGCGGAAGGCTCTGAACAGGACCACGGTGCCGCCCTGGGTCAGCCCCATCGAGAACGTCGCGTTGCCCCCGACGTGATGCACCGGCTGGGGGAGCCCGATGACCGACCGGTCGTCGAGTCCGTAGGTCGGGCAGATTCGGATGTAGGACTCGTACATGCGGTTGGTCAGCAGCACGCCCTTGGGCAGCCCGGTCGTTCCCGAGGTGTACGACTGGACCACCACGTCGTCGGGCGACGGTGCACGGCACGGCACGAGCCCGCCCTCCTGCCGCTCCCGCCAGCTGCCGAAGTCGGCGCCGGTCAGCAGTCGCCGCACGCCGTCGGGCACGAGTGCGGCGAACTCGTCGTCGACGACCACGAATCTCGCCCGCGTGTCGGCGATCAGCGCGGCGATCTCCTCGTCTGTCACGCGCCAGTTCAGCGGGGTGATCACCGCGCCAAGCTTCGCGGCTCCGTAGAGCAGCTCGAAGAACTCGAGCCGACCGTGTCCGATGTAGACGACCCGCTCTCCGGGCGCCACCCCCGCCCCGGCAAGGCCCGCAGCGACCAGATCCGACCGGCGGTGCAGCTCGCGGTAGGTGATCGAGATCTCCCCGTCGACCAAGGCCACCTTGTCGCCCCGCAGCGCCACCTGGTCGGCCAACGAGGCCGGAAAGCTGAACGGCACCGGCTGATCCTCCTTCGGATAGCTCGTGACCAGCACGAGATCAGGCGAGAGCCCACTGCACAAGCGAGTAGCCCTCGTGGTGCTCGAAGACGGCGTTGACCGCGGAGCCGATGACGATCGGCTGGTCTGGGTCGCCCACGAGGTTCCCGATCACCCGGACGTTACCGGCGTCGGGCAACGACACGAGCAGCACGACGTAGGGGCAGGCGGCGGCGAGGGCGTCGTCGACCGGATGCCAGACCCGCGCCCAGCTGAACACCACGCCCTGCGGCGCGTGGTCGACGAAGGCGAGCTCCTCCGACAGACACGCGTGGCAGAGGTGTTCCGGAGGGCTCTGGAAGCTGCCGCACTCGGCACACTGCTGCACGACCAGACGGCCCTCCCGGGCGGCGACCTGAACCGGGGCGACGATGTCGACGGCGCCGCCGGCCTGCCGGGTGAACAGCTCGGGAAGCACGTGGTCGCTCACCGGGTCGTTCACAGGGTCGCCGCCGACCCGTAGACGACGGTGCTGGCCGGGGCCGACATCGGCCCGGCGATCACGAGGCTGACGTCCGCGTCCCGCACCTGGTTGGACGAACGCCCCTGCAGCTGGCGGACCGCCTCCGTGTGCAGACCCATCCCGTGCACGTAGCACTCGGCCAGATTGCCGCCGCTGGTGTTCAGCGGCAGCGACCCGGTGTCCGCCCGGAGGTTGTCGAGGGTCAGTAGCGACCCCGCGTTCTCCCGCGTCACGAAGCCGTGCTCGAACAGCGACATGACGACACCTCCCGTGAAATTCTCGTAGGCCTGGACGACGTCCACGTCGGCCGCGGTGATCCCCGCCTCGGCGAACATCCGTGGGGCGAGGGTCGTGTACTCGGCGGTGGCGAAGTTCCGCGCGTCGAGGACGTCGCCGAGGATGCCGCCCCCACGATGGCCGTTGCCCTGCGCCGCACCCAGCACATAGGCGGGACGTTCGGACAACGACGGGGCCCGTTCCGCGGGCACGACGATTACCGCGGCCGCGCCGTCGCTCTCCTGGCAGCAGTCGTAGAGCCGGAACGGCTCGACGACCCAGCGTGCGGTGTCGTAGGTCGCCGCGTCGAGCGGCCGTCCGTAACGGACGGCACGCGGGTTCTGCTGTGCGTGGAAGTAGCTGGTCAGGGCGATCTCGCGCTGGGTGCTCGCAGGGATCCCGGTCTCGTGGAAGAAGCGGTTGACGATCAGTGCGTAGTGCTGCGCGGCGCTGAGCAGCCCGTACGGCGCGGTGAGCGGCGAGGTCCGGCGGGTCGCCGCACCGACCTTCGGCCGGCCGAAGCGTCGGCCGTCGACCTGGGCGAGCGCGCGGTACACCACCACGCACTCGGCCGCGCCGACGGCGACCGCGGCACAGGCCTGCTGGACGGCCCCGGCCCCGCCGACGCCGCCTCCCTGCCACTGCATCGTCGACCATCGCACCTCGTCCACCCCCAGGGCGGCGGCGACCCTTGAAGACGTGTTCGCGTCGTTGGCGAAGCTGACGAAGCCGTCGATCGACCTCGGTGAGACACCCGCGTCCGAGCAGGCAGCCAGGATCGCGTCGAGGCAGAGCTGGAACTCGCTCCGCCGTGACTGACCGTGCTTGGCGAACTCGGACTCGCCGACACCAACGACCGCGGCCTTGCCACGGAGGGTTCGGCTCACGGCGCGCCTCCTCGCCTGCCCGGCGTCATCCGCTCGATGTCGGGGCACCGGCACGCCCCCCGTCGATGCCGGCCACCCCCCACTCGCCGAGGACCTCGGCGGCGTGCTCGCCGTGGCCGGCTGGCGGGGTCAACCCACGTGACGGAGTCCGGCTCAACCGGGGGGCCGGAGCGGGCTGCGCCACCTCGTCGACCGTCACGAACGCCTGCCGCGCCCGCGCGTGCGCGGAGATCGCCGCCTCCGCGAGCCCCAGGACCGGCGCGACGCAGGCATCCGTCCCGGCGAAGTGCTCGCTCCACTCGTCCCGGGTCCGGGAGGCGAAGCGACCGGCCAGCTCGGCTCGCAGCGCCGGCCACGACGACTCGTCGTCGCGGTCCCAGGAATCGGGATCCAGGCCGAGTCCGTGCATGAGCTCGGCGAAGAACTTCGGTTCGAGTGCCCCGACCGCGACGTGGCGGTCATCGGAGCAGCGGTACACGTCGTACCAGGGTCGGCCGGAGTCGAGGAGGTTGACCCCGCGCTCGTCCTGCCACTCACCGCTGTGCACGAGTCCGTGCAGGAAGGTGGTCAGCGACGCCGCGCCGTCGACGATCGCCGCGTCGACCACCTGGCCCAACCCGGAGGTGTGCCGCTCGTGGAGCGCGGCGAGGATGCCCATCACGAGGTAGGCGGACCCGCCGCCGAAGTCACCGAGGAGGTTCACCGGGATCGCGGGCGGCTCGCCCGCGCGTCCGACGACGTGCAGCGCACCGCTCACCGCGAGGTAGGTGATGTCGTGGCCGGCGGTCTGCGCGAGCGGGCCGCCCTGTCCCCACCCTGTCATCCGGCCGTAGACCAGGCCCGGGTTGCGGTCCAGGCAGACCTTCGGCCCGAAGCCGAGCCGTTCCGCCACGCCCGGCCGGTAACCCTCGATCAGGACGTCGGCCCGGTCGACCAGCCGGAGCAGGATCCCGAGGTCGTGCTCGGACTTCAGGTCGAGAGCCACGGACCGGCGGCTTCGCCGCAGCAGGTCCGTCGGCTGCACCGCGGGCCCCCGCAGTACCTCGGGACGATCGACGCGCACGACGTCGGCACCCATGTCGCCCAACAGCATCGCCGCGAACGGACCGGGCCCGATCCCGGACAGCTCGAGGACCCGAAGCCCGGCCAGCGCGCCCGAGCGCGCGGGCGCCCTCATGCCGCCGCTCCGCCGAGGTCGCTGCGCTCGAGCACCGCTCTCGGCACCTCGGCCGAGTCCGCGATCACGACGCGCGCCCGCGCCGCGGAGCGCGAGCCGGACACCAGCTCCACGCCCAGCCTGACGACGTGCACGCCGTTGACGAGGGTCCCGGAGCCGCGCACCGTCGCCCTTCCGACGAGGTCAGGCCCGACGTAGGCCGGCGCGAGCAGCGACATCTCACGCTTCAGGACGTACCAGGCCGGGCCGACAGGACCGAGGACGGTGCGGTCGATGAACCCCTGCAGCATCATCGTGTTGGCGTAGACGGTCTCGAGGTGCTGCACGTCGCGGGCATAGCTCTCGAGGTGATGGCCGGCGAAGTAGTCACGGCTGGCCGACGGGATCAGCAGGACGCGACTGGCGGTCATCGCCAGCACCGTCTCGGGCAGCTCCAGGCCGTCCTCCATCGCAGCTGGGGCGAGCGACCGGGCGGCGGTCACGATCCGCTCCCGGGCTCGTCGGGACTGAACCGGAACAGCACGTTGACGTTCTCGGCGACCTCGTCGCCGTCCTGGTCCACGTAGATCGACCTGGTGGTGACGAAATGTCCCTTCCCCAGCCTGGACTGCTTGAGCTCGCTGACCGCGACCAGCTCCTCGACGGCCGTCAGCCGGTCACCGACCCGCAGCTGTCTGAAGAACGTGGTCTCGGTGGAGACGTTGACAAGGGTGCGCATCGGCAGCGGGATGGTGGCTCCGAACGCCACCTCACGCTTGGCACCTCCCGGGCGCCAGGGCAGTCGCTGGAAGACCGCCATGAGCAGGCCACCGGGCGCATCGGACAGGTCGTGGTCCCAGTAGGCCGCCCGGGCGTCCTCGATCTGCGAGCAGAAGGCCTCGACTTGGCCCTGCTCGACGGCGACCTCGGCGACCAGCTCGCGGCGCGCCACGCCTACCAGCGCCAGTGCCTCCTCGTAGCTCCCGCCGGTGTCGTAGTCGATCAAGTACCCGCACCTCCCGTTTCGATGGTGCCCGGCCGGCCCGGGGCGCACCTTCGAGCCGGGCGGAGCAGCAGTGTGCGGGGCCTTGCCGATTCTGACTTCCCCGGCCACCCGTGCAGGGCGATGTCGCGTTATAGGACATCGCGGGTGGGCGTGGTGTTCCATTACGAATCAGGCTCGGGCGGGCGCGCCCGCCCCCCGCTAGCGTCCGTGCCGTCAACAGGTCCGTCTGCCGGTCCGACCGGCGTCACCCGGAGGTCTCCGTGTCGCTCGACAGCGGGCTGCGCAGCTCACTCGTGCTCCCGGCCATCTGCCCGCCGATGTTCCTCGTCAGCGGCCCGGACCTCGTCGGCGAGGCCTGCCGCGCCGGAATCGTGGGTGCGTTGCCGCGCGCGAACGCCCGGACCACGGAGCAGTTCGAGTCCTGGCTCGCCGCCATCCGGTCCAGCCTCGACGAGGTCGAGAATCCCGGCCCGCTCGCCGTCAACTTCACCGCCAAGATCGATCCCGCCGAGCTGCGGGACAACCTGAGGATCTGCGCGAAGTACGGGGTGCGCGTCATCATCAGCGCGACCGGGAACCCCAGGCGGCTGACCGAGGAGGTCCACGACTGGGGAGGCCTGGTCTTCCACGACGTGACCAGCGTCCGGTTCGCGGAGAAGGCAATCGACGCCGGTGTCGACGGCGTCGTCTGCATCGGCGCGGGCGGCGGCGGGCACTCCGGCACGGTCAGCCACCTCGCGCTGATCCCGAAGGTCAGGGAGTTCTACGACGGCACGATCATCGCGGCCGGGGCCATCGCGACCGGGGCCGCCGTGCGGGCGGCCGAGATCCTCGGGGCCGACCTCGCCTACCTGGGAACTCGCTTCATCGCCACGCAGGAGTCGATGGCGCACCGTGACTACAAGTCGATGCTCGTCGACTCGACGTCGGTCGACCTGCGTTACGTCGCAGCCGAGGGGGGTGTCCCGGCGAACTGGCTGGCCGCCTCGCTCGCTCGCGTGGGTATTGACGTCGACGCCCTCGACGCCCCTGCGTCGCCAGGCCTGCCGAAGGACCTGCGTTACTGGGTCGATGTCTGGAGCGCCGGGCAGGGCATCGACCTGATCGACGACCTCCCCACCGTCGCCGAACTCACCCGCCGCCTCCGCCGAGAGTACGTCGCGGCCTGCGAGCTGTCCGACATGTCGGCGGCGGCGCGGCTGGCGAACGACGCGCTCGAGATCGGCTGAGCAGACAGGGGGTGCCCGCCGGTGAACGGCGGGCACCACGGCAGGCGGCGAGCCGACGTCAGCGGCCGGTCCACTCCGGCGCACGCTTCTCGGCGAACGCCGCGGCACCCTCGCGGGCGTCCGCAGAGCCCAGGATCGCCTCGAGGAGCGGCTGCTGGCGGACGAACCCGGCTTCAAGACTGTCGTCGAGCGCGCCGGACACGATCTCCTTCGTCGCCGCGACGGCGAGCGGGCCGTTTGCCCTGATCTGCGCGGCCAGTGCCTTGGCCCCCTCGAGCGCCCGACCAGGCTCTGTGAGCCGGTTCACCAGCCCGTACCTGTGGGCGACCTCAGCACTGAACGCCTCACCGGTCAACGCGTACTCCATCGCCACCGCCGGCGGGATACGCCGCGGCAGACGCAGCAGCCCCCCCGCCGCCGCGATCAAGCCACGCTTGGTCTCCGGCAGCCCGAACCGTGCATCCGAGGCGGCGACCATCAGATCGCAGGCAAGCGCCACCTCGCAGCCGCCGGCGAGCGCCCAACCCTCGACCGCGGCGATCACCGGCTTCCGCGGCGGCCGCTCGCAGATACCAGCCAACCCCCGCCCCGGAATGATCATGTCCTCGCCGGCGAGGAACGCCTTCAGGTCCATGCCGGCGCAGAAGGTGCCGCCAGCGCCGGTGATGATCCCGATCACCACATCCGGCCGAGACTCCATCTCGTCGATCACCGACGCCAGGCCGACCGCAACCGCATGGTTGATCGCATTCCGTGCAGCAGGACGATTAATGGTGATTATTGCCAACCCCGCATCGATGTGCATCAGCACTTCATTGCCAGACTCGTTCTCCATCCTAGCGACACTAGACAGAGAACCGACTGACTACGTAACACTGTCCGAAAATGCGACACAGCGCATGCCGGCTCGATGGGACCAGTAACCCACCGGCAACCGGCCTCTGCCGATTCAGCAGCAATCCGTGAGCGCGCGGCAGCCGTCGTAACTTCCGCCAGAAGTACTCTTCGCGTTATCACAGCCGCACCGGTCAACGACCTTGCATTGGCAGCGGAAGGCCCCTCGCCCTACGGAAACGCGTACCGCGCCGCCGTTGCGCTGACCGGACTGACGCGGGCCATTGGCCTCACCAGTGGGCGCCCGTATTCCGGACATGCCGAGGCGCCCCATCTCCACGATTCGAGACGCCTCTTCTCGTACTTTCCAAGAATCCGTTGGCCAGCGACGGCGTGAGGTTGCAGGCAGGACTCATTTGGTTCGCCCGGATTTGGACTGCAAGGACTGCTGCGCAGTGCTGTAGCGACTGGATCCGGTAGTTGAGCAGGTTTCGGAAGCCCAGGGCGCTTCGGCGCAGCGCCTCGCGGCGGCCGTTGATTGCCTCGGTCGGACCGTTCCAGACGTGGTGGTCGAGTAGGCGAGGACGTCGCCGAGGCGACGGTGCAGGGCCCGACCGAGGGGGCCGAGTTCGTCGAGCCCGGCCGGTGGCCCGCTGCGGAGCCGGTCGATCATGTGTGTGAGTAGTGCCTTGCCGCGTCGCCGGTCCTCGGTGGCGTAGACGGCGATGATCGGATGATCTGCCGAGAAGCCCGCCAGGTGACCTCGACCGCGACGAGCTCGTCGCCGCCTGACACACATCGAGCTTGTGCCCGGCCACTGCAACGACGTGGAACGGGCCAATCACCGTCACCGCGTCCGGGACATACGTTGGTGGCGGCGTTCTTGTGGAGCCGCCGAACCCGTCCATCGCCACCACCCAGACCTGTCACGGAAGGTCTGGTCGCGGGACGCCGAACCAGGTCCTCAGCGCTTCGGCCGAGCGGTCCGCGGCCACGTTGAACAGTCGCGCGGTCCCGTGACCTGCAACGACGGCGGTCTAATCGGTGATCACGGTGACGAACCCGTCGCCGCTGGCTACGAACACATGGGCCCACTCGTGCACGTCGAGTCCGATCACCTGGACCCCGTCGAGGCGGGCGGGGCCGGCGGCGAGCGGCAGAGCCTCGGTGGCGGCGACGGCGACGCTGTTCACGGTGTCCCAGCAGCGGCCCAGCTCGCGGGCGACCACGGCGGCGGTGGCCTTATCGATCGCCAAGCGCCGCAACATATCGTCCGCGCACCGCCGGGTGGTCGAGGCCCCGGGACGAGTCGTGGACGAAGACCTCGCGGGCGCAGCCGTCATCCTCGCACTGGTAGCGCGGCACCCGCACGCGCAGCTGCAGCGGATGCCCGACCACCGGCATGTCGCTGACGCGGCGCTCGACGCTGTCGCGGTAGACCCCGACCGCCCCGCACCCCCGGGCACGACCCAGGGCGTCGATGGGCAGGTCGCACTACAACACCGCGGTCTCACAGTGCAGAGCGGCGTCGGTGATCCGCACCCCGAGCTGGACGGTACGGACGATCGTGACTGCCACGATCTGAACAGGCGGGAACGCATCATCAACTTCTCGTGGCCCGCGCCTCAGCGCAGCGACACAACCCCACTCCGGCGGCCGCTCATGTCCTCACCTGCACTCCGTTCTTGGAAGGCCGGTTTCGCCCGCCACATCCGATATCAGAATGCTGTCCGCCATGTCCGATATCGGGACAGTGTGAGCTGCCCGCCGAGCCCGCCCGGTGAGCATGGTGCGTCGGTGCGCGGTCCCGTGCAGCTGTCGTCCTGACGCCCCCGACGCCGTCGCCGCGAAGGAGCTGCGAATGACAGAACAGGCCTCATCCTCGCTGTACCGTCCCGTAACGACGGGGGGCCACGACGGGCGGCGGGGTCGCCGGCACGCCGGCGACGGCGAGTGCCATGAGCAGGCCACGGAGACGGTCCGATGACAGTCATCGCCCGACGTGCGTCGTCGTTCCGCCAGGGCATCGTGCTGGGCGCCGTGACCTCACTGTGCTGCGCCGTGACCGCCTGCTCCGGGCCCTCCGGGTCGGCGACATCGATCGCGAAAATGGACCCGGTCGAGCTGGTCGTCAACGTACACAGCGTGAAGGGTGTCGACCAGGCTCTCGAGTTCGAGGCGTTCGCCAGGAACGTCGGGGAGCGAACCGGCGGCAAGATCACCTTCGACCTCCAGTATGGCGCTGTGCTGATGCCGGTGGAATCCTCGCTGTCCGGACTCAGTGACGGTCTGGCGGACATCTCACTGATCGTCACCTCGGTGAGCAACGAGCTCCCCCGAACCAACGCGATCGCCGGTCTGCTCTCCGATCCCGACCGCAAGCTCCCGCACACCCTCCTCGCCGGCGCCGCGGCCATGTACGAGACGGCGGTCGAGGACCCGGACCTTCGGGCCGAGTACGAGGCCCAAAACGTCGAGCTGCTGGGCGGCACCGCAGTGTCGAACGACCTGTTCTGCACCAAGCCCGCGGACAGCGTCAGCGACCTGGCGGGCCGCCGGGTCCGGCTGGCAGGTGAGGCCTGGTCCACCCAGGCGGCGAGCATCGGCATGGTACCGGTGCAGATCCCGCTGACCGAGGCCTACGAAGCCCTCCAGCGCGGTGTCATCGACTGTGTCATCGCGCCGATGTACCTGCTGGAGAACCGACAGCTGTGGGACCACGCCAAGTGGATCATTCCCGGGGTCTTCGCTCTGAACACCAGCCTCGTCTGGGGCATGAACAAGAACACGTTCGAGTCGCTGCCACCCGAGGCGCAGAACATCCTCCGCGAGGAGACCGCGACCCTGTTCAGGACCGACATCTCCCAGATCCTGACCGACCTCTCCGAGGTGGCGACCCTCGGCCCGAGGGAGCACGGTCTCCAGTTCGACGATCCGAACAAGATCCGGGACGTGCTGGCGAGCGGCTCCGTCGCTCTGCGAGCCGCGTCGCTCAAGAAGCTGGCCGACGCCGGCATCGCCGATCCGGAGGCGTTCGACACAGCATTCCAGGAGCGTGTGGCCAGGTGGGAGTCCTCGCTCGTCGCGGCCGGTCTGAGGACGAGCGACGCGGCGAACCCCGACGCGGTCCGCGATGCCTACGCGGCCCTGGGCAACAGCACCAGCGTCCTCAACACCTGGTTCGACGAGATCGCCACACAGCTGCGGTGACCACCGCGACCCCACATGTGCCGTCCGACACCGCCTCGGTCCGGGGCAAGTCCGCTGTCCCTCCCCGGGCGCCGGTGCGTGGACGCTCCACGCTGGCGAACGGAGATTGCCGACCATGACCGAACACAGCCCGCGCACCGTTGCCGACGGTGCGGTCCTGTCCCTGGTGCGCAGGATGGCGCACGCCGCCGCCACGGTCGCCGGGGCCGCAGTGGTGGCGATGGCCGTCCTCGTGACGCTGGATGTCGTGATGCGGTGGGTCGCCAACCGGCCGGTGGAGGGGACCCTCGACATCGTCGGTCAGTGGCTGATGCCCGCGGCCGGCCTGCTCTGCGTGGGCCTGGTCCAGATCAACGGCCAGCATGTACGGGTCACGCTCGTCTTCGACAACGCGGACGCCGGCCTGCGGCGCGCGGCGGCGGCGGTCTGCGAGGTCGCCAGCGTGGTCATGCTGCTGTGGATGGCGTACCTGGCGATCGGCGAAGCCGTCGACTCGGTGAGCAACGGGGAGCGCTCGACGGTTGTGGGCTGGCTCCCCTTCTGGCCAGGACACGTCGCGGTCGCGGTCGCGCTCGTCATCGCGACCTGCTGTGCGATCGCCCGGCTGTACGCCGTCGTACTTCGTCCAGATCTTCTCCCCGAGCCGGAACCGGAGGCCGTTGCATGACGGGAATCCCCCCCTCGACGACCACCCCTGCCCTCGACACGTCACCGCGCCCCGCCGTTGTGCTCCGCCTGGTGTACCTCGCCACGACAGTCGCGACTATGGGGCTCTCGGTTGTGGTGGCGACAGGGGACCTGGGGAAGACCGCAACGGGCGGCCTGACAATCCTCGTCCTCCTCGGCCTGCTGGCGATGGGCATCCCCGTCGGCTTCGCCATGATCCTCGCTGCTGTCGTGGCCATGATCGGGATTCGCGACGTGCAGTTGGCGGAGTCGTCCCTGCAGTCGATCACGTTCGAGGGCGTCGCCTCATGGAGCTACAGCGTCATCCCGATGTTCGTGCTCATGGGCATCGCGATGTGGGTCTCGGGCGTCACCGGCCGTGCCTATGGGTCGGCCCGGGTGTGGTTCCGTCAGCTGCCGGGTGGTCTCGGCATCACGACGAACTTCGCTGGCGCGGTCCTGTCGTCCGCCAGCGGGAGCACCATGGGAATCACCATGGCGCTGACGAAGATGGCCGTCCCGGAGATGCTCCGGGCGAAGTACTCGCCGGCGCTTGCGACCGGGTCCGTCACCATGGCGGGGACGCTGGGCCAGCTGATCCCGCCGAGTGTGCTCCTGGTGATCTACGCCGGCGTCGCCGAGACCCCGATCGGGCCCCAACTGCTGTCCGGCATCGTGCCGGGCGCCATCATCGCCGTCGCGTACTGCGTTGTCATCGCCGCCTGGGCAGTGCTGGTCCCGACGGCCGCACCCCGCTCCGAGCGCGTCACCTCCACCTGGGCGCAGCAGCTGCGGGCCGTAACGCAACTCCTCCCGGTCATCGCGATCATGCTGCCGGTTCTCGGCGGCATGTACGCGGGGATCTTCACCGCGACCGAGGCCGGGGCCGTCGGCGCGGTCGTGTCGGTGCTGGTGAGCTACTTCGCCCAGACGCGCGACGGCAACGGCGGCCGGCTGGGCCCGCTGCGGTTCGTGGCGACGTGCGTGCGGGAGTCCATCACCTCCGTCGCCGGGATCTTCCTCATCGTCATCGGCGCGCTGATGCTGACCTCGGCGATCGCCCGGAGCGGCCTCGCCACCCTCGTCACCGAGGAGCTGATCGCCTGGAACCTCACCCGGGTGCAGCTGCTGATAGTCCTGATCCTGGTCTACCTCGTCCTCGGGATGTTCCTCGAGTCGCTGCCGATGATCCTGCTGACCGTCCCGATTCTCGCCCCGGCCCTCGAAGCCGCCGGGGTCGACCTGGTGTGGTTCGGTGTCTTCATCGTGATCATGTGCGAGATCGGCATGGTGTTCCCGCCGATCGGTATGCTGGTGTTCGTTGTCAACCGGCTCGTCCAGGAACCTCGCACCAATCTCGGCGAGCGCATCACGTTGACCACTCAATTCAGGGGAGTTCTCCCCTTCGTCGCAGCAGCCGCGGCCATCCTTGTGCTGCTCATCATGTGGCCCGACCTCGTCACCTGGCTGCCGTACAGATCCGACAGCGGGGGATAAGATCGCGCCGTGCCCATGTAATCGGAGTGAGCTCGCCCTGGCACGACGTGCGCGAGATTGAGTCAGCGATCTCAGCGTGGGTGAGGTGCGGGCCACTTCATCCGACCGGCCGGGACATTCCGGACCGTCGAGGCAAGGATGGCGACCCAGGACATGTCGTGAGGGCCGTCCTGCACGTCACAGATCCGGTCACATCTCCGGGCAGCTTCCCGTCGCACGCGGGCTCTGGAGTGCCAACTTGTTGATGTGCCGGCCCAGCGAAGGGGTCAAGTCCCGGGTTTGATAACGGCTCGGTTCTCACGCTCCGGCGTGCTGCCGGGCGAGGTCGGCGTCGGCGTGTAGGGCTTCGGCCAATGCGTCGACTTCCACGAGTCGCTCGCCGTAGCGCACAGCAACATATTGCTTGGATTCAAGAATGGCGTTCGCCCGCCGTAGCTCCCGAACCTCACGCTCGAGCTCAGCCAACCGCGTCGCGCCGTCGATGGTCGTGCCCGGCCTGCCGCCGTTGTCGATCTCGACCTGCTTCACCCAGCCGCACAACGTCTCCGGGCTGATCCCCCACTGCCCGCCGATGCGCTTGAAGACGTTCCCGCCCCCGCCGTCCGGGGCGGCCTTCGCGTCGAGCACCAGCCGGATCGTTTGTTCCCGCAGCTCGGTGCACTCGGTCCGGAACACGCCACGGTCCTGCAGCTCGGGCACGACCTTCGCGGCGAACTCGTCCAGCCCGCCAGGGGTGATGTGCTGGAAGAGGATGAAGCCGTCGGCCGCGTCGTTCTGCACGTGGTGGTTGATCTGCTCGGCCACCGAGGCGGGGGTACCGACGAACAGCTGGCGTGCGCCGCTGACCTCGATCACCAGCTGGCGGATCGACAGGCCCTTCGCCTCCGCGAGCTCACGCATCTGCCGCGCCTGCCCGGCCCAGTCGATGTGCGGTCCGGACGTCTCCCGACCACGTGCTCGCCGAGGCCCGCCCGCTCTATGCAGCGTGACCTCCCGCTGCTCAGCGAGATGATCGACGCCATCGAGCAGATCCAGCACCTCGCCGCCGCGACACCACCCTCGACGAGCTCGACGAGAGGCGCGAACGGGCGCGACGCGCTGCTCCGGAACTTCACCGTGCCCGGCGAGGCCGCGGGCCAAGTCTCCACCGAGACCAAGGCCCGATTCCCCACCCTCGCGAGGCAGCAAGACGTTCGGCTGCGCATCCGCACCCTCCACGGGTACCGGTACGGGTACGGGTCCATCGACTGGCGATCCTCATGACTACGCCGCCCGGAGCCGACTACCCGCATTCGCCGGCGAGCCATGGCGATCATCGTCTCGGCACGCGAATGCGGTTCCACCGCCCTCCGACCTCAGAAAACCTCGACCGGGCCGCCGCGTTCTGGCGCGACGTCATGGGCTTCAGGGCCGCCGTGCGCCGGACGCTCCCCGACGGCGAGGCCGACGACCTCAGACGAGCATGGCACCGGCTCTGCTCGACGACATCTTGAAGATCGAGGGAGCCGCTCGCTCTGCGCCGTGACAACACACCCTTACGGAGCGGTGATCGAGCTCCAGCAGCCGATCAACCCGTTGGTCGTGACGACGCCTGAGGAGAACCTCCGCTACTGCCACACCGGCGTGCATGAGCTCGGCTTCCAGGTCGACGACATCGACTCGTGGTTCGAGAGGATCAAGAAAGCCGGGTACCGGCATAGTCGGACGCCAGGTTGGTCAGTCCCGGCACTCTGGCCAGAACGCTGTTGACATATCCGTCAACGACTGCTTGGGTAATGCTCGTCACTAATCGAGTCCTGCCGGCACCGGCCCTACGCCGTCGGCTCCACGAGATCGGGACACGGCCGTGCCCGGACGCAGGTTCGCCGAGGCCGCGCCTCCCCCGACCTCCACCGTTCGGAAGGAGTGCTGCGATGCAAAAAGGGATCTGCTATGTGGAGTCCTACCCCACATCGCCGGAGCAGGAGGCCGAGTACAACGAGTGGTACGACAAGGTCCACCTGCGGGAGATCGTGTCGTGTGACGGCTTCGTGAGCGCCCGGCGCTACGCGCCGGCAGGCCCGGGACTGCCCTACGTGGCGATCTACGAGATCGAGTCGGAGGACGTCCAGAGTTCGGTCGACGGGATGTGGGCCTTCGCTCGATCAGGTCGGATGACCGCGTCCGAGGCCATCCAGAGCGATCCTCCAGCCGTGGTGCGCGCCCTCGTCTGCACCGCCGAGCACGTCGCGGTCGACGCACCTCGGTAACTCTCACCGGTGCGGATCCGAGACGTGCAAACCACGGCGCGACCGGCCCCGAGGCCTCGGCGCCGACCTGACCGAAGGAGATCGATAGTGCCCGACCAGCCCAGCATCGACGCTGTGGAAACCGACGCGCTCGTCATCGGCGCCGGATTCGCGGGTCTCGACGCGGTGTACGTCCTGCGCGAACGCGGATTGACCGTCCGCGGTCTCGAGGCCGCGGACGGTATCGGCGGCACCTGGTACTGGAACCGCTACCCCGGGGCCCGTACCGACAGCAAGGCCTTCGTCTACTGCTACACATTCTCGAAGGAGCTGCGCGAGGAGTGGGACTGGTCGGAGCTCTACCCGACGCAGCCCGAGGTCCTCGCCTATCTCGAGTTCGTAGCCCGGCGACTCGACCTCACCAAGCATTTCCGTTTCGGCTCGACCGTCACCGGCGCCCGATGGGACGACGACACGGCACGGTGGACCGTGCACAGTGCGGACGGCAGCGTCTACCGCTGCTCCTACCTCATCGCCGGGGTCGGCTGTCTGTCCGCCGTCAACGTGCCCCGCTTCCCCGAGCTCGACTCCTACCGCGGCACTCTCGTGCACACTGCCCGGTGGCCACACGAGGGCCTCGACGTCACGGGCAAGCGAGTGGCCGTCATCGGCTCGGGGGCCTCCGGCATCCAGGCGCTGCCGGAACTGGCCAAGACCGCGGCCGCAGTGACGGTGCTGCAGCGGACCCCCAACTACGTCGCCCCCGCCGTCAGCCCCGAGTTCACCGACGA
Source organism: Pseudonocardia xishanensis (assembly GCF_039541715.1). Lineage (NCBI taxonomy): Bacteria > Bacillati > Actinomycetota > Actinomycetes > Pseudonocardiales > Pseudonocardiaceae > Pseudonocardia > Pseudonocardia xishanensis. Next base: position 60,004 of record NZ_BAABGT010000083.1, on the reverse strand, counting down.
GGACCGGGCCGCCTACCGCCGCGATCACGACGAGATTCAGGCCTTCCTGCGGTCCAGCCCGTTCTCCCAGTACCTCAAGTCTGCGGGGCCCTCGGCCAAGGCCGCCGACCCCGAGGAACGCGCGGAGGTTCTCGCGCGAGCCTGGACCGAGGGTGGTCTCGGCATGCTGATGGCCACCTACGACGATCTCCTCGTGGATGCCGAGTCGAACGAGGTGGTCGCCGAGTACATCCGGCAGAAGATCCGGGACACGGTTCACGACCCTGCCACGGCCGAGAAGCTCATCCCAACCACCTACCCGTTCGGGATCAAGCGTCCGCCGGGCGGCGTCGGCTACCTGGAGACCTTCAACCAGCCGAACGTCTCGGTCGTGGACATCGCGGCCACGCCCATTGAGCGGTTCACCGAGGCAGGCCTGATCATCGACGCAACGGAGCTCGAGTTCGACGTCGTCGTCCTCGCCACCGGCTTCGACGCCGCGACCGGGGGCATCCTTCGGCTGAACATCGCGGGCCGCGGTGGACTCCCGCTGACCGAGGTCTGGGCCGAGGGGCCGTCGAACTATCTGGGGCTTGCGGTCCCGGAGTTTCCGAACCTGTTCACCATCATAGGCCCGCTCTCGGCTTTCGGAAACCTTCCTTCCTGCATCGAGCACAACGTCGAGTTCATCGCCTCCGCGATCGATCATGCTCGCTCGATCGGCGGTCCGGTCATCGAGGCGACGGTCGAGGCCGCCGACGAGTGGACCACGTCGGCCCGAGGAATCGGCGAGCAGACCCTGCTCACGCTGTCGACCGGCCAGGCGGCGAGTTCCTGGATCGTCGGCAGCAACATCGACGGTCGCAAACCGAGCACCCTGTACTACCTCGGCGGCGCCAACACCTACTTCGATCTCTGCGACGCGGAGCGTGAACTAGGGTTCCCGGGCTTCACCTTCATCAAGGCCGGGGATCGGGTGCCTGCCCACGCTCACAGCGACTAGTAGGGCTTTGACAGGTCGGGTTGGGGTAGGGGCGTTTGCAGGTGTGTCAGGCGCCGGTCCAGGCGCCGAGGAGGGTCTGGATCTCGCGGAGGACGGCATAGAGGGTCAGCCGGCGCAGGGGCTTCCGGGTCGTGACGCAGGCTGGCAGAAGGCCTGGGCGAGTTGCGGTGACGGTGACGTGGCGGTGCCAGCCGAGGTAGCTGCGGCCTTCGACGGGGTCCAGGCCGAGGCCGTCTTCGAGTTCGCGGTAGTCGTGTTCGATGAGCCAGCGGATCTTTGCCGGTTGAACGAGTAATCGGAGTCCGGTGTCGGGTGGGAGTGAGGACGATTGATGATCATGACCAGCACGTCTGCATCGACCGACGCCTGTAACGACACGTTCGCTCCCTCAGTACGGAGGGAGCTCGTGGTCGAGCGCCAGGGGTGTCAGACGAGGGAGTCGCAATGACAGGCAGGGTCGAGGGCAAGGTCGCTCTGGGCACCGGAGAGGCGCGCCGACAGGGCCGCTCACACGCCGTGGCGCTCGCGCGTGAGGGTGCGGGCGTGATCGCAGTGGACATCGCGGGGCCGATCAGGAACCCGCCGCCCAGGAGTCCGAGGCCATCTCGGCGGCCGTCCTGTTCCTCACCTCGGACGCGGCTCGTTAGTGCGGTGACCGCGCAGGCCCTCGCAGTGAACTCCGGAGCAACCGCCTCCTGATGTGATGTCGTGTCGCATCGCGGGACACGGACAGCACGCCGGCACGGCAGCCGCTTAGCCTCGCAGCCGCCGACAGGTGTGCATATCGCAAGGCCGCCCCGAGATGGGGCCTGGAACGGTTCCAGGGTTCGTCAGCCAAAGGACCGGCCACCCTTGCTGAACAAAAAGGAGTCATCGTGGACGACCTCAGTGCAGTGCCCGGCGGCCTCTCCAGCCGCAGGTGGACAAGGCTCATCCCGCTGTTCGGCGTCTGCATGTTCGTCCTGTACGTCGACCGTTACAATATCGCACTCGCCGCGCCAGTGATCCAGCAGGATCTCGGTCTGTCCAACGCGGACATCGGCACGATCACCGGCGTCTTCTTCCTCGGCTCGGTCATCTTCCAGATCCCCTTGCTGGCCTCGATGGCGCGCTTCGGGGGCAAGATCGTCATCGCCGTCTCGATCTTTGTCTGGGGCCTGGGGGCCAGCGCGTCGGGCCTCGCGCAGACGCACGACCAGCTCGTGGTCGCGCGGCTAGTCGTCGGGATCGGAGAAGCGGCCTTTCACCCCGCGATGTATGTCCTCATCGCACTGTGGTTCATGGAGCGCGAACGCGGCCGAGCGAACAGCATCTTCTTCTCCTTCAACATGGTCGCCGGAGTGGTCGCCACCCCGTTGACCGGGCTGATGCTCGAGCACATGAGCTGGCACACCGTGCTCGTCCTGCAGGGACTGCCGGCCATCGTCCTGGCAGTGGTATGGCTCATCGTGTACAACGACCGCCCGAGCCGGGTGTTCTGGCTCGCGCCGGGCGAAGGAGAGCTGATCGAGGACGCGGTGGCGCAGGAGAAGAAGGGCAGGCCCTCGGTCGCCTCGCTGGGATACCGGCGGGCCCTGCTCAATCCCACGGTGCTGCTCCTCATGCTGATCTACGGTCTGCTCGGCGGGGTGTCCGGAGTCTTCTCCATGTGGCTTCCGACAGTCATCCATGCGACCTTCCGCGGGCTCGGCCCGTTCGCCATCGGTGCGCTGGCGGCGGCGCCGGCGCTGGTCGGGGGCCTCGTGGCGATCGCACTGGGTCGTTTCGCCGACCGCACGAACCGCTACCGCTCGACGGTTGCCGCAACCATGCTGGTCGGCGCACTGGGACTGGCGGCTGGACCGCTGATCGCCGAGCCGCGGTGGTTGCAGATCGTGCTGCTCTGCGTGGTGGCAAGCGGCTGCGTCGGAGTGGTACCGCTGTTCTACGCGTCCCCGACGTGGATGCTGCCGTCGGCAGCCGTCGGGGTCGGGATCGGGCTCATCAACACCACCGGTGCGCTGTTCGGCTTCGCATCGTCCTACCTGGTCGGGTATCTCGCCGACGCGCTCGGATCGGTACCGGCCTCCTTCTCGCTTCTCGCGCTGTTGCTGGGTCTTGGCGCGCTGCTCGCCGCCGTGGTGCTGCGGAATCCGGACTCGTCGGTTTCCGTACCGCAGGCCCCCGGGTCGATGGCCGAGATCGAAGACCGATGACGGACCGACGTCAGACCACCCGACAGCGGCCCCGGCTGAGAGCCGGCGTCGTCGTCGGACCGCCTTGCTACGACCGTTCACGGCTCGACTCACTGAGATCGCCGGCTCGTGACGTGCGCCTGTCGGGCGTGGCCCACGAGGTCACCGAGATCGGCGCGTCCGACCTCGGACTCCGGACCGCCACCGAACCGGCCGCCAAGCCGCGCGGATCGCCCACTGCACCGACATCCCGATCATGGCCGACTCGATACCGGGTTCGGCCAGCGCGCACAACACAAAGTGGCACACATTGGCGTATTGACACGCAGCGGCGCTTGTCTCTAGCGTCCTCGGCGGTGGATGTGTCGCAGCCCACTAAATCAGGAGGTAGCGAACGATGGCCGTACCGGTCCCGTATCCCCTTCCCCTTCGCCAAGACGAGGTACTTGCCCCACCGCTCGAGCGCGACTTCGCCGAGCTCCGGTCGATCTCGCCGCTCGTGCGCGCGACCTTCCCCTTCGGCGGCGAGGGCTGGATCGCGTTGGGATACAAGGAGGTCAAGGCCGTTCTGAGCGATTCCCGGTTCAGCCTCGCAGAGGCGATGCGGGGGGATCATCCCCGGATCAGGATCACCGAGGGCGGGCCGCCGTTCCCGCCGTCCTTCACCCAGCTCGACCCTCCGGAGCACACCAAGCAACGCGGCGTGCTCATGAAGCACCTGACCGTGAAGCGCGTCCGCGCGCTCCGTCCGGCGATCGAGAAGATCGTCGGCGAGCAACTGGACGCGATCGAACGGAAGGGGCCGCCGGCCGATTTCGCCACCGATTTCGCGCAGGACATCCCGGTGCGCGTGCTCTGTCATCTGCTCGGAGTGCCGGCGACGGAGCGTGCGCGATTCCTCGCCGATGCGTCTCCTCTTGCCAACTCACGGGTCGTCGACGTCGAGGAGGCGGCCCGGCTGTTCGCATCGCTGACGGAGTACTTCGGCGAGCTGGTGGCGCGCAAGCGCGCCCACCCCACGGACGATCTGCTCAGTGCACTCGTCCACGACACGGAGTTGGGTGGTCTGTGGACCACCGAGGAGCTGCACGGTGTCGGCGTGGTGTTGCTGATCGCAGGCCATGACGCCACGGCCGCGATCCTGGGCGGCATCCTCCGCTGGCTCGTCCACCAGCCGCACACGTATGCCTCGCTGCGCGACGAGCCGGAAATGATTCCGAAGGCATTCGAGGAGTTCGTGCGGTTCCTGCCCGCCGGCCTGGCCGGCACCAGGTCGAGGATCGCCATGGAGGACGTCACGATCGGCGACGTCACGATCGCCGCCGGTGAGGCCGTCCTCCCGATCGTGCACGCCGCGAACTTCGACGAATCGGAGTTTGCGCACGCTGGCGAGCTGGACCTGAACCGGAGCGCGTCACCGCACGTCGCATTCGGTCACGGTGCCCATTCGTGCGTGGGGTCGCAGCTTGCCAGGGTCGAGATCGATGTCGCCGTGCGGGCGACGCTCCAACGGTTCGAACGACTCGTCGCGGTCGATCCCGACCCCGAATGGCGACAGCAGATCCTGCTGCGCGGCCCGAAGTCCATTCCCGTCACATGGTGACGGGTCATCTCAAAGGAGACGCAACGTGATCGGCAATGGAGCCAGGACGCGCTTCACCGCCCTCCTCGACCAGGGCAAGGTTCCCCTCGGCATGTTCGTCGCGTGCGAGGATCCCGCGTTCACCGAGATCCTCGGACGATCCGGCTACGACTTCGCCATCCTCGACGCCGAGCACTCGCACATGGGGCCTGCCGATCTCCTGGGACACGTCCGCGCCGCGGACGTGTCAGGACTGGTACCCGTCGTGCGAGTCTGGGAGAACTCCCGGCCGTTGATCCAGAAGTTCCTGGACATCGGCGCTGAGGGGATCGTCGTGCCGCACGTCGACACCGCCGAGCAGGCAGCCGCAGCGGTCGCGGCCACGCGCTTCCCCCCGCACGGCGAACGCAGCATCTGCCCGACGAACCACGCGTCCGGATACTCGATCGCCTACTGGGACGCCTACCGCGAGCACTCCCTCGAGAATGTGCTCGTCATCCCGATCATCGAGTCCGCCACGGCGTTGGAGAACCTCGAGTCGATCCTCGCGGTCGACGGGATCGACTATGTCTTCTTCGGTCCGGGCGACTACTCCCTCTCGATCGGCGTCGCCATGGACGCACCCGAGGTGGGGCTGGCGTGGGAGCGGGCCCGGGCACTCGCACGCGCGGCCGGCAAGCGTGTCATGACCACCGACAACGTACCCGGTCTCAGTGCGGGGCAGGCCGGCGCGATCGTCCACGGCATGGACCTGATGCACGTCAGCGAGTGGGCGGTGGGGGCCGTTGCGGCCCTGCGTGCCCGCTACGACAACCCTGCCGGTGTCGACCGGCTCGTACCCGTGGGAGGACAGTGAGATGGCCCGCGTGCTGATCACAGGTGGATCCGGACTCATCGGCTGGCGTGCCGTGGAACAGTTCGTCGAGACGGGTCACGAGGTCGTTGTGTACGACCTCCGACCCAACTATGAGAACCTCGCCGGAGTCCGCGACGAGGTGGAGGTGGTCACCGGTGACGTCACCGACCTGCCGCGTTTGCTGTCGGTGATGAAGAAGCACCGGATCGACCGGGTCCTGCACCTGGCGGCCTTCATCGCCCACGAGTCGCACAGCAGCCCGGTGGCCTCGTTCACGGTCAACATCATGGGCTCGGCCAACGTCTTCGATGCGGCGCTCGCGCTCGATGTCGAGCGGGTCTGCTGGGCGAGCACCGTCAATGCGGTCGGCATCATGCCCGACTACGACGGCACTCCGGTGGACGAGGACTACCGCTGCTCACCAGTCAGCCCGTACGGAGCGGCGAAATACGGCTGCGAGGTCATGGCCGGTGTCTACCGGGCCGAGCGGGGCCTCGATGTGATCGGCATCCGCCCGTCGCTCGCCTACGGACTGGGCCGACTGACCGGCGGTACGGGCCTGTTCAACGATGCGGTCCGGCGCGTGGCGGTCGGTGAGCCCGCGGTCGTCAACGACTTCGGTCGCGTACCCCATTCCCCGATCTACAACCGGGACATGGCCGCGATGTTCGTTGCCGGCACGCTGGCGCCCCGCACGGAACATCACCTCTTCAACACCCCCGTCGAGGCCACCTACACCGGCGAGGAGATCGCGGCTCTGCTTCGGAAGATCCGCAGTGACGCGGACGTGCGGGTCGAGCCGTTCCCCGACTACGCCACACCCGCGCCCGTGATGGACGGCAGCCGCGCTCGCGCCGAGCTCGGCTTCACCCCGAGATACACGCTCGAAGAGGGCCTGCGCGAGATGCTGGACTTCTACACCTCGGCACCGACGTCCGAGGCCCAGTCGTGAAGATCACGGCGAGCGCGGACAGGTGCATCGCAGCCGGCAACTGTGCCCTGATCGCTCCGGAGGTCTTCGACCAGAGCGACGAGGACGGGACGGTCGCCGTCCTCGACGACTCCCCACCGGTCGAGGCCCACGACACAGTTCGCCAGGCCGCGGCCGCATGCCCGGCTGCTGTCATCCACATCGACGACTGAGTCCGTCCGGAAGTGGACCGACCTCGAGGAAGAGGGACCCAGATGGCCGTTTCGGACGCTGACATCACGATCCTCCCCGACGCATCGCCCCTCATCGGGAGCGAGCGGCGCGGTACGACCTCCGGGGGTACGCACGATCACATCTACCCTGCCACGGGCCGGGTCACGGTTGCGGTGCCCTTGGCCGGCGCGCTGGAGGTCGACGAGGCGATCACGACCGCCCGTCGGGCACTCCCCGCGTGGCGGAACACGACAGCCGACACGCGCCGTCGAATCCTGCTCGACATCGCGGCGGCCGTCAGAACACATGCGGCGGAGCTCACCGCTCTGCAGGTCGCGGAGAACGGGACGCCTTCCGCGGTCGCGGCCTTCTCGGCCGGGGTCGTCGCCGACAGCCTCGAGTACTACGGGGGCTGGGTGGACAAGGCGGGCGGGGAGGTCCACCCGATGTGGCCTGCTCCGGCGCTCGACTACTCTCTTCGGGAACCGCTCGGCGTCGTCGGCGTGATCATCCCGTGGAACAGCCCGCTCTACACCCTTGGTTCGGTGGTGGCGCCGGCACTGGCGGCCGGCAACTGCGTCGTCGTGAAGCCACCTGAGCTGACCCCGTTCACCGCCGCACGCTTCGCCGACCTCGCGCTGGCGGCGGGTCTGCCGTCGGGCGTGCTCAACATCCTTCCCGGCGGTGCGGAAGCCGGCAGCGCGCTGGTTTCCCATCCAGGACTCGACAAGATCCATTTCACGGGCAGCGGGCGGACTGCGGGCGCCATCCTGGCCGCTGCGGCCGCGACCCTCGTTCCGGTCGGGCTAGAACTCGGAGGCAAGTCCCCCAACATCGTCTTCGCCGATGCCGACATCGAGGCCGCCGTCGGACAGACCGTCTCGGCGGTGCTCAGCCTCTCCGGTCAGGGCTGCATCAACGGAACACGCGTGCTCGTCGAGGACCGGGCGTACGACGACGTGGTAGAGCGGTGTCGAGTCGCCCTCCGACAAGCGTCCGTCGGGGACCCGGCCCTGACCAGCACGGTCGTCGGGCCGGTGATCGACGAACGCTCCTGTGTCCGGATCCTCGACACGATCGACCGGGCCCAGGAGAACAAGGACGGCACCCTGATCACGGGTGGCGGCCGGTGCCAGGGAGACCTTGCCGCCGGGTACTTTCTCGAACCGACGCTGTTCGCGGACGTCAAGCCGGACGCCGACATCGCTCGCGAGGAGATCTTCGGCCCGGTGCTGTCGATCATGCGTTTCGGCACCGAGACCGAGGCGCTGGAGCTGGCCAACGACACGCCGTACGGTCTCGCCGCCTATGTGCAGACCAACGATGTCAAAAGGGCCCATCGACTGGCGGCCCAGCTCGACGCCGGCATGGTCTGGATCAACGGGTTCGGTGGGCTCCCGCCGTCCTTACCTTTCGGCGGGGTGAAGGCAAGCGGTGTCGGCAGGCTCGGCGGCAGGTCCGGGCTCGACGAGTTCAGCCGCACCAAGAACGTTTGGCTCGCACTGTGACCACAGATCATGACGAACTGGAGGCCCGACGATGACGGGACGTGTGGAAGGCAAGGTCGCCCTCATCACCGGCGCTGCCCGAGGTCAGGGGCGCTCCCACGCGCTGCGGCTCGCAGAGGAGGGCGCTGACATCATCGCGGTCGACGTCTGCGCGCCGATCGAGACGGTCAACTACGACCCTGCGACCCCGGCCGATCTCGAGGAGACGGTACGGCTCGTCGAAAAACTGGACCGCCGGATCGTCGCCACCCAAGCGGACGTCCGGGACTTCGACGCGCTCCAGGCTGCGGTCGACCGAGGTGTGAGCGAGCTCGGCAGGCTCGACATCGTGCTGGCCAACGCCGGCATCGCCACCTACGGGCCGGCCGCAGAACAGTCCGAGCAGCAGTGGGAGACGATGATCGGGATCAACCTGACCGGTGTGTGGCACACCGCGAAGGCCGCCATTCCGACCATGACCGCCCAGGGCTCCGGCGGGTCGATCGTCATCACCAGCTCGCTGGCCGGGATCAAGGGATTCCCGAACTCGGTGAGCTACTCGGCCGCCAAGTTCGGCGTGGTGGGGATCGCCCGGACACTCGCCCACGAGCTCGCTCCGCATGCGATCCGCGTGAACACGGTGCATCCGACCAACGTGCACACGACCATGCTCGACAACCCGGGCATCTACAAGCTCTTCCGACCGGATCTCGACAACCCCACCTTCGAGGATGCCAAGGACGTGTACAGCGTCATGAACCTCATGCCGTTGCCGTGGGTCGAGACCATCGACATCTCCAACGCCATCCTCTGGCTGGCATCCGATGAAGCGCGATACGTGACGGGCATCAGCCTGCCCGTCGACCTCGGCGCCAGCGCCAAGTAGCCGATCAGGCATCCGCCACCAAGTACTGGAGAGCTACATGTCCACTTCATCCGCCCAGCAGGAGACCCCGCGCGAGCGCTCGGGTCGAGCGATCGTCATCGGTGGAAGCATGGCCGGCTCGCTCGCGGCCGCCGCATTGTCGCGGCACTTCGCCGAAGTGACCGTCCTCGACCGGGACGCCTTCCCCGAGAAGCCAGACCATCGCAAGGGCGTGCCGCACGGTCATCATTTCCACGCACTGCTCGCCGGCGGCCGGGAGGCGATCGACAGCCTCCTCCCGGACTTCTCCCGCCGAGCTGTCGAGGACGGTGCGCACACCCTCTCGGTGACTGCCGACGTCAGATACCGGCAGAGGTGCGGTTGGATGCCGCGGTTCCCGGGAGCCCTCGAGGTCGTGATGGCGAGCCGGCCCTTCATCGAGTGGACCGTCCGCGAGCTGGCCGGCCAGATCGACGGGATCCACTACCGGCCCCGGACGTCCGTCCTCGGCTTGCGCCTGGCCGATGGCCGAGTGACCGGAGTGTCGGTCAAGGACGAGCAGTCCGGTGCCGAGTCCGATCTCGATGCCGACCTGGTCGTCGACGCCAGCGGCCGCAACTCCAAGGCGAGCTCCTGGCTGCGCGAACTGGGGTACCCGAGCCCCTCGGAGACGACCGTCAACGCCCACTGGGGGTACTCGAGCGTCTTCGTCCGGGTGCCGAAGGGCTGGGATCCCGGCTTCCGCGCCATGTACACCCCTCCGCTGGGCGAGGGGGCTCCCGAGGGCGGCGCGCGGACACGCGGCTGCGCGATGTGGGTGCAGGAGGGCGAGGATCGCTGGATCTTCACCGTGCAGGGTGCTGCCGGCGACTACCCGCCACGGGACGAGGCCGGTCTGCGCGCGTACGTGGCAACCATCGGTGTCGCCGAGGTCGACGCGGCGGTGGCCGAGTTCGAGTTCATCAGCCCCGTCCAGGTGTGGCGCGACACGACGAACAGACTGCGCGACTATGCGAACCTCGCGATGCGTCCGGAGAACTTCGTGCTCCTCGGCGACTCGGTCGCGGCCTTCAACCCGGTCTACGGCCAGGGCATGACCATGGCGGCCATCAGCGCTGTCACTCTGGACCGCGAGTTGCAGAATGTGCCCAGCACGCGCCCCGATGCGCTCGCCGGCCTCGCCGAACGGTTCCAGAAGTCGTTGGACGGGTCGATCCAGTTCTGCTGGTCGACCTCCACCGGACAGGACTACCGAGTACCCGGGGTCGAGCTCATGGTGGACGGGCAGGCACAGCCCAGCCCTGCCGGCGAGGCGGAGTTCTCCGACCGGCTGCTCGCATTCGTCTCCCGCGACCGCGAGACGTACGAGAAGTTCATGGAGACCACCCAGTTGATCCGCTCACCCGAATGGCTTGCCGGCGACGAGGTGGTGTCGGCGATCCAGGCCGACTGGGACGAGCTCGGCAAGCTGGTGCTCCGATGACCACCGCGTCCACGAGCCGTGAGACGGCCGGTACACCCCGCGAAGGGGTGACCCCGTTCGAGGTTCACGTCACCGATGAGGATCTCTCCGACCTGCGCGAGAGGCTCTCGCGAACCCGCTGGCCCGACCAGATCCCGGGCAGCGGATGGGGTTACGGCACGGACCGCGACTATCTGAGGGATCTGTGCGGTTACTGGGAGACGACGTTCGACTGGCGGAGTGTGGAGTCACGGCTCAACCAGTGGCCCCAGTTCGTGACGACGATCGACGGGCAGCAGGTACACGCCATCCACGCCCGTTCGAAGGAACCGAGCGCCACTCCGCTGCTCCTGCTCCATGGCTGGCCGGGGTCGGTCATGGAGTTCCTCTCGCTCATTGGTCCGCTGACCGATCCCGTCGCCAACGGTGGACGCGCAGAGGACGCGTTCCACGTCATCTGTCCTTCCCTCCCGGGATTCGCCTGGAGCGGCCCCACGACGGAACCGGGGTGGGACGCCGCTCGGATCACGACGGCGATGCTGACTCTGATGGACAGGTTCGGCTACGAGCGGTTCGGGGTCCAAGGCGGCGACTGGGGCGCAGTCGTGGCCACTCGGATAGCCGCTGCGGCTCCCGAACGCGTCATCGGCCTGCAGCTGAACTTCGTCGTCACCGCCGGGCCGATCCCGGAGGACGGCGACCCCACAGCGGAGGAACAGCAGCTGCTCGCCGAGATGGGGGCCCACCTCGCCACGGGAAGTGGGTACGTCGCGATCCAGAGCACCCGGCCACAGAGCCTCGCATACGGTCTGACGGACTCGCCGGCCGGTCTCGCAGGCTGGATCGTGGAGAAGCTGCACGCGTGGACCGACTGCGGCGGTGACGTGGAGACCGCGATCTCGCGGGACGAGATCCTGGCGAACCTGAGCGCCTACTGGTTCACCGGCACGATCGGTTCCTCCACCCGGATCTACTGCGAGTCGGAACGCTCCGGAAACGGGGGACCACTGCCGGAAGCCGTGACGGTGCCGACCGGCTGCGCCATGTTCCCTCGTGAGCTGTTTCGGCCTTCCCGACGCTGGGCCGATCGCCACTACAGCGACATCCGGCGCTGGACGGTGATGCAACGCGGCGGCCATTTCGCCGCGCTCGAACAGCCCGACGCCCTGCTGACAGAGATCCGCGCCTTCTTCGCGGCGCTCGCCTGACCCGAGGAGACCGACGATGAGCCCCGCCACCGTTCCGCCACGACCCGGTGCACCCGAGTGGGACGGCGAATTGATCGTCACGGAGCGAGAAGTCGTCGCCGACGGTGTCGTCATGATCGCCTTGGGCTGCCCGGACGGTTCGCCACTGCCCCGATGGGATCCTGGTGCCCACGTCGATCTCGTCCTGGCTCCGACCATCATCAGGCAGTACTCGCTGTGCGGTGATCCCGGTGACCGCGCGAGCTGGCGGATCGCGGTGCTGCGGGAGCCCGAGAGCCGCGGGGGCTCCCGTCTCGTCCACGATTCCCTCATCGCGGGTTCGACTGTACGAGTGCGGGGGCCCCGCAACAACTTCCCGCTGGTAGACGCTGATCGTTACCTGTTCATCGCCGGCGGCATCGGCATCACCCCGATCCGCACCATGATCGCGGCGGCCGAGGCGGCGGGGAGAGAATGGACGTTGCTCTACGGCGGGCGAACCAGGGGGGCGATGGCCTTCCTGAACGACTTCGACGACCGAGCGCCGACTTGGGCGTCCTCGGCATCCGGACGGGTCGTCGTCACTCCGCAGGACGAGGCAGGGCTCCTGGATCTCGACGCTCACCTGGGCGCTCCCGATCCGGGTGCTGTCGTCTACTGCTGCGGGCCGGAGGGTCTGCTCGACGCAGTCGAGTCGAAGTGCGCAACCTGGCCGCCGGGGTCGCTGCACGTCGAGCGGTTCCGTCCGCGCGGGGACGCGCAGTCCTCGGCGTCACGATTCCAGGTGGAGCTGCGGCGATCCGCTCGGACGATCACCGTGGAGCGCGACAGATCAATCCTCCAGACCCTCGAGAACGCGGGTGTCGATGTTCTGACGTCCTGCGAAGAGGGCACGTGTGGCACGTGCATGGTCCCGGTGCTCGACGGGATCCCCGATCATCGCGATTCTGTTCTGACGGGGGCCGAGCGTGCCTCCGGTGAACAGATCCTGGTCTGTGTGTCCCGTTCACACTCGCCCACGTTGGTTCTCGACCTGTAGCAGGACCAGCCGCCCGCGACAACTATTACAGTCGGGTCGGTAGCATGAAGGCCGGGCGCAGGAAGTGGGACATGGCGAACGACAATCAGACGCCTCGACGGCCGGGGCTGCGCGAGCAGCGTCGCGATCAGCTCCTGCACGACGTTCGGCAGGTGGCACTCCGCCAGTTCGGTGAACGCGGCTACGAAGCGACGACATTGAAGGAGATCTGCGAGGAGGCCGGAATCTCGCTCAGGACGCTGTTCCGCCACTTCAGGGGCAAGGACGACATTCTTGCCTCGCGGATCGCGGACTGGTCGCGGCGGATCCCGGAGAAGCTCAGCGAGCAACCGTCGGATCTTCCACTCCTGCAGGCCTATCGGATCGCCCTGCTCGCGACAGTGGGTGATCTGGAATCCGACCGCGAGGAGGTGCGCCTGACACTTCGGCTCTACGACGAGGTGCCGGGCATCCGCGGCGAGTACCTGGGGCGAGCAGGGGGCCACGCGGAGGACACGATGAGCGTGGAACTCGCCGAGCGGCTCGACGTACATTTGACCGATCCTCGAATACGTCTACTCCGGTCGTACATCACGTCAGCGGTTGTGCAAGCCATGTCGGACTGGTCGAGGGGGGCGGTCCCGGGCGATCTCGGGACTCTCGTCGACCGCTACCTCGCGACGATCGACGGGGTCCCGGACGCCATCACCGCTACTCCCTGGGTGCGGGAAGAAGCAACCGCCGACACAGCGATCGCTGCGACGACGCCGCGGCCTGGCGGTCGATCCGCAGCTCGGTGAGCCCGGCGACGGGTTCGGCGTCGCGCTCGGCCGCCCCGTAATGGAACTCCACTTCAGACGGACACGCACCGCGTCGAGCGGCGGCTCGCGTGCGGGCAATTCACCAAGCCCGGAGAGCTCCGCGACTACGAGCCCGATCCAGAAAACCATCGACGAGATTGTCGACGAAGCCGCGGGCAACAGCCAGGTCGAGTTCGTCTCGGAGTTTGCCATACCGCTCACCGCGCGCGTGACAATGAGCACCCTGCACCTGCCGGTCGTCGACACACTGATGACGTCCGTGGGTTCGACGTAATATCTATTGCTGTGATGCGCGCCAACCCAGGATCGCCACTTGATCTGGTTACATGCATGCATGATAATCGCTAGTTGGAAAGCATCCCGATGACGTGGAGGCGGTATGATCGGCCTGGCTCAAAAACCTTCGGCTACTGATCAGCTGGACCGGTGGTTCGAGGGGGCCGTCGACCGGTTCCGGTCCAGGACTCCGCGCTCCTCGGCCGCGTTCGACGAGGCAAGCAGGCTCATTCCCGGCGGAGTTATCCCCGGCACCCCGGACAGCGTGGTGCCGCTCCCGTTCAACGACCCCGACGGTGCGGAGACGCTCGATTTCGGTCTGCATTGGACCGAAACCCCGGTGACCGATTTCGACACGACGCAGGCCTCGGATCGTGAGGTCATCTCCCGACTGATCCTCAACCTCTACAACGAGGGTTTCCTCATGTTCCGTGCGGGCACCGATACGCTCACCGCGGCCATGACGCACGATGACGTGGATTCCGTGCTGCGCGCACTGGATGCCTCCCTGCGCGAAAGCGGACTGGGCGGATGAGGTTCGGCGCCGTGCTGCCGACCCAGGAGATCGGCTCGGACCCGATCGCGATCCGGGACTTCGCCCAGGCGGTCGAGGAACTCGGGTTCGATCACCTGGTCGCCTACGACCACGTACTGGGCGCCGTCCACGAGGGTCGCGAACCGCCACTGGCCGGTCCCTACGACGAGCAAGACCCGTTCCACGAACCGTTTGTCCTCTTCGGATACCTCGCGGCGCTGACACGGAGGATCGAGCTGGCGACCGGGGTGCTGGTCCTGCCGCAACGTCAGACCGCGCTCGTGGCGAAGCAGGCAACCGAGATCAGCCTGCTGTCCGGCGGGCGGCTCCGCCTCGGCGTCGGCACCGGCTGGAACTACGTCGAGTACTCCTCGCTCGGCACCGAGTTCGCGCAACGTGCTTCGGTGCTGACCGAACAGATCGAGGTGCTGCGCGCGTTGTGGCGCGACCCGGTCGTCGACTTCCAGGGCAAGCATCACCGCATCGACCGGGCCGGCCTTCTCCCTCGGCCCGAATCGGACATCCCATTATGGTGCGGCGGCAGCAGCCTGCCCGCCGTCCGACGCGGCGCCCGCATGGCCGATGGATTCATGTTCGGTTCCACCCGGCCGGTCGTGTTCGAACTGGCGCCCCGGGCGCTCGAACTGGTCGACCAAGCCGGCCGGGACCCGCGGCAATTCGGGCTCGAAGCGGTCATCGACTACACCGCAGGGGAAGCCGAATGGGAGCGGGCGCTCGCCGACTGGGAAAAGGTCGGCGGAACACACTTCTCCTTCCGCACCATCTCGACCGCCGCCGACTGGATGCGGATCGAGGCACCTGGCTTCACCTCACCCACCGAACACATCACCGCATTGGAAAGGTTTGCCCGGAAATGCCTGTAACGACGGAACCCCTCGACACTCGACAGGCCGTCGACGCGATCGCCCTGTAAGGATCGCCACTTCCGTACTTTGGACACCAACGACTGCGTCACGTCAGGTCGTCCACCGACCGACCCCACGGCCCGTTCCCGGACGTTCACGATCAACGAGGCGTGGCTGACCGTTGTCCTGCTCGCCGTCGACCTGCTCTCCGCGACCCAACATCTGCTGGATCCGGGCGAAGGTGCGGCGTTGACCTCGGGTGATTCGGGCGGCGAGGGGTCCTGGCCCTGGGCCGAACAGCTCGCGGCGGCCTTGGCCCGGCTCCACACGCTGCCCGTCCCCGTAGGCTGAACCAGCCTGACCGTCGGCACGAGCAGAGCGGAGCACCCGGCAGAACCGCAGGCCGGACGACCCCGCACGTCCCGATCGAGGTAGACGACGTCGAGGACGCCTACGACACTCTGCCGGAGCTCGCGATGGGCCCAGGAGGAAGCCATAGCGTTGTCGGCCCCGGAGGAGTGGGACCTCGATGAGCAGTTCGGCAACCGTCGGGTCCTCCTGACCGACCAGCCGGTGTCGGCTTCCAGCTGGTCGAGCGACCGCCCTCGCCCCTGACGGCCCTGCACCCCTTCAGCGGAACGGGCTTCGCCCACGAGTAGGGGCTCCGGGGAGGGCTCGCGGTCGGTGACCGCGAGCCCTCCCCTCAGCGACTCGCCCGACCGAATGTCAGGCGCGGATCGTGCGGGCCCTTGGGCTCGACCCAGGCGTCGAGCGCCAGGTCCTCGGGCCGCCCGCCGTCCAGGTAGGAGTCGAAGTCGGCGACGCCCTCCTCTTCCAGGACCTCGTCGTCGATGAAGAAGTTGCCCGTGCAGGTGCTCGCAGGCCGAGTGAGCACCGCATGGGCGGCGTCCGCCATGATCTCCGGCTTGCGAGCGTGTCGAGCGAACTCCGGCCCCATCAGCATCCGCACCGCCGCGGTGCTGATGGCGGTCCGCGGCCACAGGCTGTTGCAGGCGATCCCGTCCCCCCGCAGCTCCTCGGACAGCCCCAAGGTCACCAGGCTCATCGCGTACTTCGACATCGTGTACGCCGTGTGCGCACCGAACCACCGCGGCGCCGTGAGGATGGGTGGGGACAACGTGAGGACGTGGGCGTTCGCGGAGGCCCTCAGGTGCGGGATCGCCGTTCGGGCGAGCAGGAAGGCGCCGCGCGCGTTGATGTCGTGCATCAGGTCGTACTTGCGCATCGAGATCGTCTCCGAGCTCGACAGGTCGATGGCGCTCGCGTTGTTGATGACGACGTCGACGCCACCGAACCGCTCCACGACCGTCCGCACGGCGGCGACCACGAAGTCGTCGTCGCGGATGTCGCCGACCAGCGGCAACGCCCGACCGCCCGCGGCCTCGGCCGCCGCTGCCACCGAGTGGACCGTGCCCGGCAGGTTCGGGTTCTCCTCCGCGGACTTCGCGAGGAGGGCGACGTTCGCGCCGTCTCTGGCGCACCGCAGCGCAATCGCCTCCCCGATGCCCCGGCTTCCGCCCGAGATCACCACCGTCGCCTGGTTCAGGGTCACCGAGAACTCCTCACGGTCGGCACGACGGCAGCGCGCGCCTGGTCGAGAGCGGACGCGACACGGTCGAGGTGGGAGTCCGCACTCCCCCACGACATCTGGAAGCGCTTCATCATCCGGGTGTACAGGTGCAGCGGGTACTCCGTGGAGAAACCCATCGCGCCGTGGACGAGGTGCGAGCTCGCCTCCACGTCGTCGATCACCTGGTCGACGTAGCTCTTGGCCACGGAGGAGGACGCCGGCGGCGCGGACTCGGCGTCGAGTGCCCACGCCGCCTCCAGGACCAGGAGCCGAGCGGCGTCGATGCCCATCCGCATGTCGGCGCACCGGTTGCTGACGGCCTGGAACGACCCGATGGGTCTGCCGAACTGCCGGCGGTCCTTCGCCCAGGTCACGGACAGCTGCAGCGCGGACTCGCACGCGCCGACCGCCTGTGCGGCACCGAGCACCATCGCGGTGTCCAGCGCCGTGGTGACGAAGGCCTCCACCTCCTCCTGGCTGTCGAGGACGACGTCCGCCTCGGTCACGTGCATGCCGTCGAGCACGACCCTCGCCGAAGGCGAGCCGCCGACCACGCGGAGGCTCCGGGTGGCGAGACCACTCGCCCCGCCCGCGATGGACAGCAGCCGCGGGCCCCGCCCTTCGAGGTCGACGACGACGAGGATCGTGTCCGCGGCGGCGCCCCAGGGAACCATCGCCAGGACGCCGGACACCGTCCAGCCGTCGCCGCTCGCCGCCGCCGTGAGGCTCCGCCGAGCCCATTCGTCCCGCATGCCCTCCTCGAGTACGGCCAAGGTCGCGAGGGTCCGGCCCTCGACCAGGTCGGCGACGAAGGCCGCGGACCGCGGCGCGGTCCGCGCGAGCGGGATGGCGACCAGGGCGATCGAGGCGTCGAGCGGCGTGGCGACCGCGGCCCTGCCCAGCTCCTCGTAGACCAGGGCGAGATCGAGGACGGTCGCCCCCAGCCCCCCGTGCGACTCCGGCAGCGGGATCGCCGTCCAGCCCAGGTCGACCGCCTCGGCGAGCAGGGCCCTCGGGTCGGCTTCGGCGCGGACCCGCTCCGCCGTGTCGTCGAGGGGGTACCGGGTGGACAGCAGCTTGCGCGCGGTCCGGACGAGTTCCTGCTGCTCGAGATCGAGAGTGAGCTTCACGGCTCAGCCCGCCTTCGGGAGGCCGAGGCCGTGCCGGGCGACGATGGACCGTTGGATGTCGGACGTGCCGCCGGCGATGGTCATGGGGAGCATCTCCACCCACTCGCGTTCGATCCGTCCCTGCATCGGTGCCCCGGGCTCGTCCTCCAGGATGGCGCCACTCGCGCCCGCGACGGCCACGCCCGCTCTGGCCGCCTTCTGCACCACCGTGGCCCCGTGGACCCAGGCCATCGACGACTCCGCCACCGGGTCCTGGCCCGACTCCACCATCGAGGTGATGCGATAGCTGATCAGCCTCGCCGCCCGGTAGTCGCAGTAGGCCCTCGCGATGGCCCGCCGCACATCGTTGCGCGCCATGAGCGGCTCGCCGTCGGCGACGGTCTCACGGGCGTGGTCGACGAGCTGCTCGAGCATGGCGCCCGCGCGCGCGTGCATGGCGATGCCCGTCCGCTCGAACGAGAGACCGAAGGTGATCGCGGGCCAGCCCGCGTTCTCCTTCCCCAGCAGGTTCGCCGCCGGGACGTGCACGTCCTCGAAG
Source organism: Pseudonocardia xishanensis (assembly GCF_039541715.1). Lineage (NCBI taxonomy): Bacteria > Bacillati > Actinomycetota > Actinomycetes > Pseudonocardiales > Pseudonocardiaceae > Pseudonocardia > Pseudonocardia xishanensis. The sequence continues at coordinate 41,490 of NZ_BAABGT010000083.1, read as the reverse complement.
AAGATCTCGTTGATCTCTCCCATGCCCGCCATCGACCGAATCGGTCGCACGGTGATGCCCGGTGACCTCATGTCGACGAGCAGGATCGAGATGCCGGCGTGCTTGGGCTCGGTGGGCCCGGTCCGGACCAGGAGCATGCACCAGTCGGCGGGCGAGTTCGCGTAGCTGTTCCAGATCTTCTGTCCGGTGACGACGTACTCGTCCCCCTGCCGGACGGCACGCGTCGACAACGAGGCGAGGTCGGAGCCTGCCCCGGGTTCGGAGAAACCCTGCGTCCAGATCACCTTGCCCGCCGCCATCGGCGGTAGGTGGGTCCGCTTCTGCTCCTCGGTGCCGAATCGCATGATCATCGGGCCGATGTAGTTGAGGTTCATGTACTGCGGGCCGCGCGGCTCGCCCGCGGCCCACATCTCCTCGCGGAGCACCATCTCGGTCCAGAGGTCACCGTCGCCGCCCCCGTACTCCGACGGCCACGCACGGGCCAACCAGCCCCGCTCCGCCAGGGCTTCGCAGACCGCGCGGGTGATCGGGATCATCTCCTCCGAGTTCGACCCGAACAGTCCGCGCCAGCCGTCGGGAAGGAGCCCGCGGACGAACTCCCGCAGCTGAACGCGGAACTCGTCCTGCTCGGCGCTGAACGCGAAGTCCACCTCACGCGCCTTCCACGATCAGAGAGGCCACCGTGGCCATGCTTCCTCCGAAGTTCAGGGTCATCGCCCGCCGCGCGCCCTGGACCTGGTAGTCCCCGGCCGAGCCGGTGACCTGTCGGTGAGCGTCGAGGAGCATTCGGAGCCCGCTAGCCCCCACCGGGTGCCCGACGCCGAGGAGACCGCCGCTCGGGTTGACCGGTGACCCGCCGTCCGGCGCCAGCTGACCGGTCTCCAGCAGCTGCGCCCCCTTGCCCGGAGCAGCGAGTCCGAGGTGCTCCACGATGACGAGCTCGGAGATGGAGAAGCAGTCGTGGACCTCGAACAGGTCGATCTCGGCGACCGTCGTGCCCGCTGCGGCGAGCGCCCGGTCCGCGACCTTCTTGACCCCGGGCATCAGGTAGCCGCCGTCGGCGGACTGCTCGAGCTTCGTCTGCAGCCCCAGCGGGCCCGTCCCGTGGGCCGTGCCGACGATCCGGGAGGCGTGTGACCGGAGCTCGGGACGCCGGTCCAGGAACTCGTCGTCGACGAGGAGGACCGCGACCCCGCCGTCGGTGATCTGGCTGCAGTCGGACCGTCGCAGCCCACCGAGGACGAAGGGGTTCGTCTCGTCGGAGGTGCCCGCGGGCCCGGCCAGGTCGACCTCGGGCCAGCCCCGCGTCTGGGCCAGCGGGTTGGCGCGGGCGTTGCCCAGGTTCAGCGCCGAGATCGCGCGCAGGACGCCGTCGTCGAGCCCGTAGCGGCGGTCGTACTCCTCGCGGATACGGTCGAACACGTAAGGCCAGGTCAGTGACACCCCATCGGCCTCGTGCCCGACCCAGGAGGCTCCGGACATCAGACCACCCGCGTCTCGGCCCGCGGACCGCTCGAGCTCGAGCCCGACCACGAGAACACAGTGCGAGCCCGTTGCCAGGTCCTTGAGCGCACCCAGCGCCGCCATCGATCCCGAGGCACAGGCGGCCTCGTGCCGGCTCGCGGGAAGCCACTGCAGCTGCGGCAGCACCGTCGCGGGCATGGTCCCGAGATGCCCCTGCCCCTGGTACGCCTCCCCGAAGGCGTTCGCCACATGGATGGTCTCGACGTCGGTCGGCTCGACGGGAAGGCTCTCGAAGAGCGAACCGAGCACCTCCGAGCACAACGCGGCGAAGTCGGCGCCTTCTCGGGCGAGACTCCGCGCGAAGTCGGTCTGGACCCCACCCAGTACCCAGTAGCTCATGTCCGGCCTCCTCGCCCTGCGGGCCGCGTCCGTGGTTCGGCGGCTGCGGGAGCCGACTCTAGGCAGCGTTGACACTATAGTCAACACTGCCTAGAGTGCGTTCCGGGTGCCGCCGCGGGGGCGCACCGGTACGTGAGGAAGCGGATGACGATCAGACGAGTCTTGATCGCGAACAGAGGCGAGATCGCGACCCGGATCGCAGGCACCCTGAATGAGCTCGGAGTGGAGACCGTCGCGGTGGCGGCCACCGACGACCTCTCGGGCCTCCATGTGGACGGCGCCGACACGGTGGTCCGGCTCGACGGCCCGGGTGCCGCCGCGTACCTCGATGCCGATGCGCTGATCGAGGCGGCGAGGTCCACGGACTGCGACGCCGTCCATCCCGGCTACGGCTTCCTGTCCGAGAGCGCCGAGTTCGCCGCCGAGTGCGAAGCCGCCGGGCTCACGTTCATCGGGCCCCGGCCGGACACCTTGTCGACCTTCGGCGACAAGGCCGCCGCACGCCGCCATGCCGCCGCCGCGGCGGCCCCGGTGCTCCGCGCCACGGACGGGGCCACGAACCTCGAGGGAGCCGTCGAGTTCCTCGAGTCGCTGCCCCCTGGTTCCGGTGTGATGCTGAAAGCCCTGCACGGCGGTGGCGGTCGCGGCATGCGCGTCATCACCTCGGTGGACCAGCTTCGCGACGAGTTCCCGCGCGCCGCGTCCGAGGCGACGAAAGCCTTCGGTGACGGCGACCTCTTCGTCGAGCAGCTGTTGCTCGACGCTCGCCACATCGAGGTCCAGATCGTGGGTGACGGCACGGGCGACGTCTCACACCTGTGGGACCGCGACTGCAGCATCCAGCGCAACCGCCAGAAGATCATCGAGCTCGCCCCCGCCGAGGGGCTCGACCCGGACTCGCGCCGGCAGCTCCTCACCGACGCCGTGACGATCGGGGCGAAGGCGCAGCTGCGCGGACTGGCGACGGTGGAGTTCCTGGTGAAGGGATCCGCCTTCTACTTCCTCGAGGTGAACCCGCGGATCCAGGTCGAGCACACCATCACCGAACAGATCACGGGGGTCGATCTCGTCGCGGTGCAGGTGGGGATCGCCGAGGGACGGACCCTCGCCGAGCTCGGCCTCACACAGGAGCAGGTGGCCGAGCCGTCCGGCTCGGCGGTCCAGCTCCGCCTCAATGCCGAGACACTGCTCTCCTCGGGCACCGTCGCGGCGGCGGTCGGCACGGTGGACGAGCTGGTGTTGCCGTCGGGGCGCGGGATTCGGGTGGACACCTGGATCCGGCCCGGCACCCCGATCGGCACCGCCTTCGACACCCTGGCGGCCAAGATCATCGTGTGGTCGGGACGAGGTCTGGTGTCGACAGTGGCGAAGGCTCGGCGCGCGCTGGCGGGAACCGTCGTGGGCGGTGTCGACACCAACCGCGAGCTGCTGCTGGCGATCCTCGACCACGACGCTCTGCCGAGACACCCCTCCACGACCTTCGTCGAGCAGCATGCCGCGGAGCTGATCGCGGCCGACGCGGCACCCCGGGTCCACGCCGAGGCACCCGCGGACCCGAACCAGAGCACGGTGTGCTCGGAGATGCCCGGGACGATCCTGAGTGTCGAGGCCGGGCCCGGCACCGGCGTCGACGCAGGAACCGTCGTGGTCGTGGTCGAGTCCATGAAGATGGAGCACGCCGTCACCGCGCGGGTATCGGGCCTGCTGGCCGAGGTCCATGTCGAGGTCGGGCGATCGGTCACCGCGGGGGCGCCGCTGTTCTCGATGATCCCGGACGGCCGCATCGACGCGAGCGGGGAGGCGGCGGACGAGCTCGACCTCGACCACATCAGCCCCCAGCTGGCGCAGGTGCTGGACCGCCGCCATCGCACGACCGACGAGCACCGCGCCGCGGCCGCCGCCAAACGCCACGCGGCCGGGCGCCGCACGGCCCGCGAGAACATCGCGGACCTGTGCGACCCGGGCACCTTCCACGAGATGGGCGCGTTGACGATCGCGGCACAGCGCAGCCGCCGCTCCGTCGCGGAGCTGGTCGAGTCGACCCCGGCCGACGGGTTGGTCACCGGCTTCGGCGAGGTCGACGGGCACCGGGTGACGGTCATCTCGTACGACTACTCCGTCCTGGCCGGGACACAGGGCATCCACAGCCACGAGAAGCTCGATCGGTTCGTGCGCATCGCGATCGACGAGACCCTCCCCGTGGTCATCTTCGCCACCGGAGGCGGCGGCCGCCCGGGCGACACCGACTTCGCCGGAATGGTGGGTCTCGACCAGCCGAGCTTCCGGTACTTCGGCCAGCTGGCGCGAGCCGTCCCGGTCATCTCCGTCGTCGCCGGACGCTGCTTCGCCGGGAACGCGGTGCTCGCCGGGTGCGCCGATGTCATGATCGTGACCCGGGACAGCTCCCTGGGCATGGGCGGACCGGCGATGATCGAGGGTGGCGGCCTGGGCCGCGTACACCCCGACGACGTCGGTCCCCCGGATCTCCTCAGCCGGATCGGTGTGATCGACGTCGTCGTGGAGGACGACGCGGCCGCGGTGGGTGCGGCTCGGGAGGCCCTCCGCCACGCGCTCGGGGTCCGCTTCCCGGAGTGGGAGTGCGAGGACCAGCGCATCCTGCGGCACGCGATTCCGGAGAACCGGGTGCGAGCGTACGACCTCGACCGGCTGATCGGATGGATGTGCGACCGGGACTCGGTCCTGGAGCTGCGGGCCGACTTCGGCAGGAGCATCAAGACCGTCCTCGCGCGCATCGAGGGCCGCCCCGTGGGCGTCATGGCCAACGACAACCGCTTCCTCGGCGGAGCGATCGACTCCGAGTCCGCGCGCAAGGCGAGCTATCTCCTCGCACTGTGCGACAAGTACGGCATCCCGGTGGTCTCGTTGGTCGACACCCCCGGGTTCATGGTCGGACCGGACTCCGAGTCGGAGGGCGCGGTCCGCCACATGAGCCAGATGTTCGCCGCGGGTGCCAACCTCCGGGTCCCGATGTACGTGCTCGTGCTCCGCAAGGCCTACGGTCTGGGCGCCATGGCGATGGCGGGCGGAGACATGAAGCAGTCCATCGCCAGCGTCGCGTGGCCGACGGGCGAGTTCGGCACGATGGGATTCGAGGGCGCCGTGCGCCTGGGGTTCAAGCGGGAGCTGGAGGCCATCGCGGACGACGCCGAACGTCAGGCGCGGTTCGACGAGCTCCTGGCGGAGATGTACGAACGCGGGACCGCGCTCAACGTCGCAGGCGTGTTCGAGATCGACGACGTCATCGACCCCAAGGACACCCGCGAGTCGATCGTCGCGACACTCTCGGTGAGTCGGCGGTCGGTATGGAACGGAGCTGGATATGAGCGCTGAGGACACTCGGGACAGCAGTACGCAGGACGGCACCGGGGACATCCGGGACTGGCCGGTCCGCTCCGCCGAGGGTGGTCTCCTGGTCACGCAGAAGGGCGCGGCCGCGGCGGTCGTGTTCAACCGGCCCGAGCGGCTCAACGCTCTGACCCTGGACGACACCCACTCGCTGCTGACCGTGCTCCGCGAGCTGAGCGCCGACCCGACGGTGCGGGCCGTGGCGCTGACCGGAGCGGGACGGGGCTTCTCCGCGGGCGCCGACCTCGAGGGGGCGTTCACCCCGGACGCCCTGGCGGCGATGCCGGCACACCTGCGCGAGATCACCACCCCCACCCTCACGCTCATTCGGGAGATGCCGAAGCCCGTCGTCGCCGCCGTGAACGGGGTGGCGGCCGGAATCGGATGCTCGTTCGCACTGGCCTGTGATCTGGTGGTGGCGCGCAGGAGCGCGCGCCTGACCATGGCCTTCAGCAAGATCGGGCTGAGTCTGGACGGCGGGTCGAGCGCCACGCTGGTCGCTCGGGCGGGCTTCGGCACGGCGGCCTGGATGGCGATGACCGGCAGACCCGTGTCTGCCGAGATGGCCCTCGGAAGGGGACTCGTCGACGAGGTACTGGAGTCCGAGGAGTACGACTCCGGGGTCTCGCGTCTGCTGTCCGACCTGGCCGCCGGGCCGACGCGTTCGTTCGCCGCCACCAAGCGGCTGTTGAACGCGTCCGGGTATCCCCGACTGCGGGAGGCCCTCGAAGCGGAAGCCGAGATCGTCGAGGACATGTTCGCGACCAACGACTTCCGTGGCGCGATCCAGGCAGTCGTGGCCGGACGCCCGGTCTCGTTCCAGGGCGACTGACCGCACGGCGAGGCACGCATCGGAGCTCTCATGATCGGTTCAGCAGACCCGTGGCACGTTCAGAACGTCCCGCCGGACGCCGTGCGCTCGAAGTCGGTGGTCCAGTTCGACCCTCTGCCCGAGATCGGGCGGGAGGTCGCTGACCGTTACTACCGTGGAGCCCACACGGGCTACGCCCGACGCTTCATGCGGGCGATGCCGGACATCGTCAGCTACCACATCGGGCTCGCGACGGGCGGATTCGACATCGCAGGCGGTTTCGCCGCGCCTCCTCCGACCTTCCGCTACCTGACGATGCGTTTCGCGACGTCGGCCGGTCTCGACATCCCCGCGGAACTCGCCGACCGGCTGGCCGAAGACCACCGGGTCTTCCTGTGCAACATCCGAGGATTCGGCGTCGCGGAGAGTGTGCGGTTCGATCGTCTCGGTCGGGCGACCTCCCTGCAGAGATATCAGTTCGAGTACGAACGCACGGACGACGAGCCCGACGCCGTGAGCGCCGAGCGGCTGGACCGGCAGGTCTCCTCGATCGAACGGCTGATCGGCGAGGCCTTCGGCGCCCGGTTGCTCGTGGTCGACCGGGTCGTCGCAGAGCGGCGGCCGCTGGCGATCGACCAGCCTGGGCAGCGGTTGTCCGCGGAGCTCCTCCCCCGATCCAACCGCACCGCCTTCATCTCGGTGTACTTCGACCAGGAGGAGTGGGCGCAGGAGTGGTTCGGACGAGACGACGTCCGAGCCGCCGTACTCGGCACCGGGTGGTCGGCCGTCCGCGGAGCCAAGATCGACGAAGAATGTGGTCTGGACCGACGGTGACGGATCCCCAATAGATCGTTAACACTACCGTCAATGCTCGGCGATCATCGTCGCACCATCCCGAAAGACTCAAAGACGAGGGAAATCGATGGCACAATCTCGTGCGCGCCTGCTCCTGGTCGCACTCGCCGGGGCTCTGGCACTCGTCGGTTGCGGCAGCGGTGGTCAGGCGGCGTCCAACGACGAGTTCGAGGTGCTCTACCTCGGCGGACTGAGCGGGCCGCTCGCGCCCGTGACCGCCCAGAGCGTCGCCGGCCTGAAGGCGGCCGCGGACATGCTCAACGAACGGGGTGGCGTCAACGGTCGACGGGTCGTCGTCCGGACCGAGGACACCCAGGAGGACGCCGCCCGGGCAACGGCACTGGCTCAGCGAGAGCTGATGGGATCGGACAAGCCGGACGTCGTGTGGGCGGGCGCCACGAGCACGAACGCCGTCGCGATGGCTCCGGTGACCACCCGGGCCGGGGTACTGTCGATCAACCAGGCGCAGACGCCGGACCTGTACGCGCCGTCGACCTACCCACTCACCTTCGGCTTCCTCCCGTCGGCGGACGAGCTGACCCGGCTCACCCTGACGCACTTCGCCGACGCCGGGGTCACGAGGATCGGAGTGCTCGCCTCCAACGACGTGTTCGGGCAGAGCTTCCGGACCGCGTTCGAACGGCGAGCCGCGGCGCTGGGGATCGAGGTCGTCGCCGAGGACTTCTCCACCACTGACCTGGATCTCACCGGCAGCTACCAGCGTATCGTCGCCCAGGAACCGCAACAGATCTTCATCAACACCCTCGGGCCCGCGGCGGGCCGCATCATGGACGCCCGGCTCAAGATCGGCGCTACGGACATTCCGACGGTGCTCGGAACCGGCCTGATGGCGACGGGAGACGGGCCGTTGTCGTACACGAGCCCGCAGGCGCTGGAGAACGCGTTGATGTCGATCTACACGACGCAGCGATACGTCGCGGGAGACCCCGACGCCCCCGAGCCGCTCAGGCAGTTCTACACCCACTACGCGCAGTACGCGCCGAAGGTGGGGCCGAACAGCACGGCGCAGATCGCGTGGAACGCACTGGTCACCGTGGGTGCCGCGGCCGAGCAGGCGAAGTCCGCCGACGGGCCCGCGATCGCTGCGGCGCTCGAGGACCTGACCCCGCCCGACCAACCGCTGTGGACTCCCATGGGGGACTTCACCTCCCTCACGAAGGACGTTCACATCGTGGCGGCCAACGACGACCTGCTGTCCTTCGTCGTCCCGGTCGCGCTGACCGAGGGCGGGTTCCCCGACCGGGGGTGAACGAGAGCTCGCGTGGCCCGGGCGGGCAAGCTCTCACCCGGGCCACCGACCCACGTCGTGAACGACAGACCCAGGAGAGACACCCATGGCGATCACCGACTTCGAGGGCGCGCACATCGGGCGCTACACCTCACTCGCCGCACACCTCTACGGAGAACGGGAGCTGGTCGCCGACCGCGGGGTACGCCTGACGTTCACGGCGTTCCATCAGTGGGTGGAGGCGGTGGCGACCTGGCTCGTGCAGCAGGGCGTGCAGCCCGGCGACCCGGTCCTCATATTCTCCGGCAACTCGGCAGAAGTCCTCGCGGGGCAGTGCGCGGCCTGGCGCATCGGCGCGGTCCCCTCCCCCGTCGTGTCGGCCTACCGCGCCCACGAGATACGCCAGATCGTGGCCGCCCTGCGTCCGCGCGTGGTCATGTCGACCGTGGTTCCCATCGGGTCGCGACGGCTGCACCGGGAGCTGGACGAGTGCGTGAGCGGCGCGCAGCAGGATCCGCTGCGGGTACTGCTGGACGGTGAGGAACCCGGCTGGACGCGGATGCCCGGCCCCGGGACGGCGGTGAGCGGGCCGGACCTGCCGTCGGCGCCCGACGACCCGAATGCCACGAGCCTGATCCTCTACACCTCGGGGTCGACCTCCGCCCCGAAAGGCGTGCGGCTCACGACCACGGGACTGTGGCAGGGGCTTCGGCTGTTCGAGCAGCGGGGGCTCTTCGACGAGCACTCGGTCGGTCTCACCGTCGCCCCGCTCAGCCATGTCGGTGGGTTGGTGACGTCCTTCCTCGCGCCGCTGGTGCTGGGCGGACGCACCGTCGTGATGCGACTCTGGGACGCCGACGAGGCGGTCGCCCACATCGCTGCGGAGCGCGTGACCTACATCGGCGCCTCGATGACGTTCATCAGCGACATCCTCGACAAGTACGAGTCCGCTCCGGACGGAGCGTACCGGCTCCCGACCTTCACCACGGGGGGCGCGTCAGCTCCTCCCGCGCTCATCAAGAGGGCGGACCGCCTCGGCATATGGGGCGGCCGGATCTTCGGGATGACCGAGACCTCCGGACTCGCGTCGGCGCCCGCCCGGGATGCGACGCTCTGGGATCGCGCGCACCTCGACGGTTTCCCCGCGGACTCGGTCCAGGTCCGCATCGTGGACGAGGACGGGCACGAGCTGCCCCCAGGGTCAGTCGGCCGGATCCTGCTCAATGGCCCGCAGCTGACCATCGGCTACACCTCGGACGAGGACAACGCGCAGCATTTCGTGGACGGCAACCTCGACTCCGGCGACGTCGGTTGCGTGGACGAGCGCGGCTGGCTGAGCATCACCGGACGGACCAAGGACATCATCAACCGCGGCGGGGAGAAGCTGCCTGCCCGCGACATCGAGGAGGCCCTGCTCGGGCACCCCGACGTCACCGGAGCCGCGGTCATCCCGATCGCCCACGAGCGACTCGGCGAGGTCCCGTGCGCCTTCGTCACCACACGCCTCGGGACGTCCGTGGACACGCAGGAGGTTCAGGTCTTCCTGCGGGGCCGCCGGCTCGCGGCGGCGAAGGTGCCCGCTGAGATCCACTGTGTACCGTCCTTGCCGGTCTCGGCGACCGGCAAGGTGCAGAAGCACGTCCTGGCGACCATGCGCGAGGCATGACGGGTTCGACGATGGGAGTGAGTCGATGACGAAGACACCGAGTCCGAGCGAGACCCTGGAGCGGTTCCTCGGCTACTACCGGGCGGACGACCATGACGGGCTTCGTTCGATCACCGCGCCCGACGCCGTGTGGCGCGAAGCCGAGTCCCTCCCGTACCGGGGCGAGTGGCACGGCGCAGACGGCTTCATCGACCTGGTACGCGAGATCAACACGCCCATGGTCTTCGAGGTCGAGTCGCACACGATGCACGAGGCGGGTGAGGTCGTGACCCTGGAGCTGACCGGGGTGTTCGTCTCGCGGGCCACCGGGCGGCGGCTCTCGATGCCGATCATCGAGCTGTACCGCGTCCGAGGCGGCTTGGTGTACGGAGCGGACATCTACTACTTCGACACCGCCGCCCTCAACGAGCTCGCCGCCGAGCGCTGACGACAGGCCCCCCCCCGACGACCACGGCGGCCGCGAGCACTCGCTCGCAGCCGCCGTTGTCCTGTCGGGCCCGACGTCGCTCAGGCCGGGGACAGTCCCGCAGCGTCTCGAGCCAGGGCGAGGGCCTCCGCCATGGGGTAGTGGAAGCGGGCGACCAGGCGTTGGGCGTGGAGCCCCCCTCCCCCGTGCAGGGTGGTGACCGCGCGCCATCCCCCGTAGCTGTCGGCGACGAAGTCCCGGACCGCGTGCAGGACTCGGAGTCGGTCCTCACCACCGAACCCGGGCGAGCCCGCCATGTATCGGCGGACGTAGGCGCCGGTCTCCGGTGACTCGAGGTCCGCGATGGCGGGAGCGGTGGCCACGGCACCGCCTGCGATGTCGATCAGGTGGCGTGCCATGAGACCGAACTCGGCCGCACCGTGGTACTTCGCCGCATTGGTGAACAGCTCGTCCGGGACCAGGTTCCCGTCCGACGTGGACGCCGTGTTGGCGATGGCCGCCTCGAGCCCCGACCGCACCAGGGTCGCGTAGATGACGATCTCGCTGATCTTCTGGCGGACGTGCTCCACGCGGGTGAGGCCGTTCGCCTCGGCGGCGAGCTGGGCGAGCCCGACCATCAGGTCGGCGTCGTGTGCCATGTCCGCGATACTGCCCAGCCGCTCCCAGAGGCCGATGGCGTGGGCGAACCGAGCCGACATCTCGACCTGGCCGTCGAGGAACACGCGGTCCCAGGGGACGAAGACGTCGTCGAACACGACGAAGCCCTCGGGCATCTGGCGTCGGCTCGAGATGGGGTGGCTGCGATCGTCCGCTCCGCGGAACTGATAGCTGGTGTTGAGGATGGTGACTCCCGGCGCGTTGACCGGCACTGCGCAGGCCACGGCGAAGCGCTCCTCACCTGCACGCATCTTCTTGGTCGGCATGACGAAGAGCTCGTGGGCGAGGGCGGCACCGGTGATGTGGAGCTTCGCGCCCCGGAGCACCACTCCGTCGGACGTGCGGTCGACCACCGCGAGGTACGACTCCGGGTCGCCCTGCTCGCCCGGGTGTCGTGAGCGGTCGCCTTTGGCGTCCGTGATGCAGGTGGCGACGCGCAGGCCCTCGTCGGCGAGGCGGTCGACATGAGACCGTGCCCGTTCCCCCGACACCGGATCCAGCCGGTCCAGGGCCGGGGCCACCGTCCGCAGGCTCATCGCCGAGGTGAAGGTCGTGTGGGCCAGCATGTCGACATGGGTCAGGGCGTCGACGGCGGCCCGAAGCTCCAGCGGAGTGGTCGGCGGCGCCAGCAGCGGACGGTCGAACGGGGGAAGACCTGCGGCCACGGCGTCGTAACCCGCCGCGACCGAGGCGGCGGGGACGCGGGTGAGTGGATCGGTGACGACGTCGTCGATGCGACGACCGTCGATGTGCAGCACCCGCCCGTCGTCCAACGACTTCAGGTAGTCATCGCCCGTGATCACACGAACATCCTCTCGTCGGGACGGAGCCGCACGGCGGACCCCGCCTGCGCGAATCGCACGCCTGCGCAGGGGTCACTACCGGACGGATCCGTCGCGATACGGCCTCCCAGACGGTCTGGGTCGCAAGGGCAGCGCGCCCGGCACCAGGAGACAGCACGTTGACATTGATGTCAACACCTCGGCCGCGCGGCGCGCCTGACGAGCCTCCGCTCCGGCTGGACGCTCGTCGTCCATCGCCCCGGCCGACGACTGCGCCACCTCGGCCACGGACTCGAGGGAGCGTCGAGTGGCCGTCGGGCCCACCGCCCGGACGCCGGGGACAGCGCTGAGGTGGAGGGGCTGAAGTTGGTCGCCCGGATGCACCAGACGCTGGTCTGGGACCGGACCCGGCACTGAAGCGCGACCACCTGAGCGATGGCCTGGTCGATCCGGCGGTGGGCCACGAGCACGGCGAAGAAGCGTCCGCGCGACACCCGCAGGAACATCTCGCTCACGTACACCATGATCGCACTGATGGCTCCTCCAGTTCAGGTCCGACGAGGACGGCCTGTCCGCCGACCCCCCGGCTCGCGCCGGGGTGGACCCTGCGGAGCCCCGTCGGCTCCGTGCGGGGCCCAGGTCGCCTCGCACCACACCGCCCTGAGCGGCGGGTGGCCGCTGCCGCTCGGCCGTGCGCTCAGGCGGACCGACTCCCGTGGCGGGGATCCGCGAGCAGCAGCTCCGGCGCAGCAGACCGGGTGGCCGGGGCCTCTCGCAGCCACTCGACGGCGTCCATCGAGGTCAACGCGGTGTGGTCGATCGCGGTCAGCCTGCTCAGGACGTGCCCGACGGGGTGCTCGGCGGTGACGCCGATCCCACCGTGGAGCTGGACGGCCTGCTCGCCGACGAACCGGCCTGCCCGCCCGGTCTCCACCGCCGCGCGGTGACAGGCCTCGAGGCCCAGGGGGGATCCCTCCGCGACCGCCATCGTCGCCCACATCGTCGTGCTACGGGCCATCTCCATCGCGACGTACATGTCGGCGGCCCGGAACGTGAGCGCCTGGAACGCCATCAGCGGCTTGCCGAACTGCGTGCGCACACGAAGGTACTCCGACGTCAGACCGACGGCCGTCTCCATCAGCCCGAGCGCCTCGTGGCACAACAACAGCTTGGCCTCGGCGAGGGCGGCACCGACCAGGCCACGGCGGTCCTCGTGCCCGTCGTCGCCGAGCAGGTGCGCCGGGGCCCCCCGCAGTGACACCCGCGCCGCCCGCCGGTGGTCGTGAGTCGGATAGCCGTCGATCTCCAGCCCGTCGCTGCCGGACTCCACCACGAACAGCAGCAGGCGGCAGTCGACCTCCGCCGTCACGACCAGCAGATCGGCCTCCGCGCCACCCACGACGGGCTCTTTGACCCCCGAGAGCTCCCAGGCACCCGACCATCGGGCGGCGGTGACACGGCTGAGGGCTCCGGGCTCCAGGTGGGCCAGGACCACCCGGTGCGTGCCTGCGGCCAAAGCAGGCTCCATGGTCCGTCGCTGCTCGGGCGTCCCGGCGGAGGCGATGAGCCGCGCCCCGAGCACAAGGGACTCCACGTAGGGTTCCGGGGCGAGGCAGCGGCCGATCTCCTCGGCGACGATCGACGCCTCGACGAGGCTCGCGCCCATTCCGCCGTGGTCGGAGTCGATCGTCAGGCCCAGTGCGCCCATGCGGCCGAGCTCGGCCCAGCCGTCGGCGTCGGGCTTCTCCGCCTGCTCGACGATCCGCCCCCCGTCCGACGGCGGGTAGCGCCGTTGCAACAGGGCCCGGACCGCAGACCGCAGGTCGTCGTGTTCTGTGTCGTAGGTGAAGTCCATGCTCAAGCCCTCAGTCCCAGGATCGCGCCGGCGATGATCTGCCGTTGGATCTCGTTCGAGCCGCCGTAGATCGACGTCTTCCGGAAGTTCAGGTAGACCTCGGACGCCCCCCGGACCCAGGCGGGGACGTCGGACCGCGCCGCTCCAGCGCGGACGATCGCCCGCTCGCCGCCGAGATCCATCCACAACGCCGTGATCTCCTGCTGGATCTCGGTGCCGCGCAGCTTCAGGATCGACGAGGCGGGATGGGGCTCCCCGTCGTCGGACGCCGCGGTCACGCGGATGGCGGTGAGCTCGAGGGCGACGAGGGTGTTCTCGATGTCGACGAGCCTGGACTGCACCGCGGGGCGCTGCAGCAGGCCCTCCTCCGCCGCGAACTCGCGCAGCGCGGACAGGTCGCGCTTCATGATGCCGACCGGGGCGGCGCCCACGCGCTCGTTGCCCAGCAGGAACTTCGCATAGGCCCATCCCCGGTTCTCCACACCGACCAGGTTCGCCTCGGGTACGCGGACGTCGTCGAGGAAGACCTCGTTGACCTCGTGGCCGCCTGCCACCAGTGCGATGGGCCGAACGGTCACGCCCGGGGACCGCATGTCGATCAGGAGCATCGAGATGCCCGCCTGCTTCTTCGCGGCGCGGTCCGTGCGGACCAGGGCGAACATCCAGTCGGCGTGCTGTGCGTGGGTCGTCCAGGTCTTCTGGCCGTTGACCACGTACTCGTCACCGACGTGGACCGCCGACGTGACGAGCGAGGCCAGGTCCGACCCGGCCCCCGGCTCGCTGAACCCCTGCGCCCACCAGATGTCGAGGTTCGCGGTCGGGGGCAGGAACCGCCGCTTCAGCTCCGCGGAGCCGAACTCGGCCAGCACCGGCCCGATCATGGAGGCGTTGAGCATCAGCGGGACCGGGACGGCCGCGCGGTGCATCTCCTCGTACCAGATGTGTCGCTGCAGGGGGGTCCAGTCCCGGCCGCCCCACTCGACCGGCCAGTTCGGGACGGCGATGCCCGCCGCGTTCATGATCCGCATGGCCTCGACGTGCTGGGCCTTGGTGAGCTCCCGGCGCTCGCGCACGGTCTCCCGGATGGAGTGCGGGATCCTGGTCGTGAAGAAGTCACGGAGCTCGTCGGCGAACGCAGCGTCGTCGTCGCTCAGGTACAGCCGCATGGGTCGTCCCGGGTGTCGGAGGGTGATGTCACGAGTCGAGGCCTGCCAGCGACCCGTCCAGCGAGACGGGCGGCAGTCCGAGGGGGTGGTGCGGCCAGAGCATCACGCTGTCCCCGGTCCGCCCGCCCGGACCTTCGGCCAGCAGGTCCACCAGGACGGCGGCGACGTCGTCCGCGTCCAGCGTCGACGCAGGCGGTTCCCCGCGGAGGAAACCCCGGAAGGTGGGCGTGTCCGTGGCGCCCATGCCGAAGGAGTTGACGCGGACGCCGTGGCTCCCCAGCGCGCGCGCCCACACCTGGGTGTAGCCCTTCAAGGCCCACTTCGACGCGTCGTAGAGGTCGAAGTACTTGTTGCCCAGCGGTGCGCGGGGTCGATCCGCGAAGGGACACGTGGAGCCGTCCGGGTGCTCGACCGCCACCGGGTAGCCGCACGTGTGGATGTGGTCGGTGGTGATGTTGACGATGTCCGCGGCGCCGGCTCGGACGAGGTGCGGCATGGCGGCCCGCCCCACCAGGAAGACCGCTCTGGTGTTGATGTCGAAGACGGAGCCGTACAGCTCGACGGCGTCGTCCCAGTCGGTCCCCATCGTCGGGCTCACGAGCGTCACCGCGGCGTTGTTCACCACGATGTCCAAGCCACCGAGCGCCTCGGCCGCCTCGTCGACGGCGGCGCGGACGGCGGCAGGGTCGGTGAGATCGTGCACCCCCGCGTGGACGTCGCCATGGACGTCGTCGCCGTGGACGACGGCGCGGATCGCCGCCGCGGTGTCGCGTACCCGTTCCTCGCGGTCGACCAGGGCCACCGAGGCACCCGCGCGCGCCAGGGCACGGGCGAACGCCGCGCCCAGGCCCTGGGCGGCGCCCGTCACGAGCGCCTTGCGGCCGGACAGCTCGCGGACCTCGGTCATCGGCCTGCCTCCGGCTCTCGCTGGAGCGTCTCCCGTAGTCCCAGCAGGTCCTTGCGCTGGATCTTCCCGGTGGCGGATCGCGGTAGGTCGTCGACGATCAGGAACTCCCCCGGGATCTTGGCCTTCGCCAGTCCCCGGTCGAGGAGGTACGCGGCCAGCCCCTCCGGCGCAAGCTCCGCGCCGTGCCGAGGCTGGACGAACGCGCACGGCACCTCGCCGAACCGCTCGTGTGACACGGCCACCACGGCCGCGGTCGCCACGTCGGGGTGCGAGGCGATGGCGTCCTCGATGTCTCGTGTCGCGAACTTCTCCCCCCCGCGGTTGATGATCTCCTTCGTCCTGCCGGTGATCTTCAGCCAGCCGTCGGCGGACAGGACCCCGACGTCGCCGGTGTCGAACCAGCCGTCGCTGAACTGGGCCGCAGTCGCCTCGGGATCGGTGTACCCCCGCACGACGTGTGGTCCCCTGACGTGGATGTCGCCCTCCGTCCCCGGCGGGAGCGGCGCGCCGTCGTCGTCGAGTACCCGCACCTCGGCCTCCTCGTCGAGCAGGCCGTCGAGTGTGGAGCGCTCGACGAGCGAGGAGGTCAGGTACGGAGCCGAGACGACGCCCGAGGTCTCCGTCATGCCGTACACCCTGCCCACCCAGATCCCCAGCTGCTCGGCGCGTTCGACGAGGGCGGGAGGGGTGGCGGCGCCGCCGCTGGTCATCTTCACGATCCGGTGCCCGCCGGGCCCGACCCGCTCGTAGTGGTTGCAGAGATCGGTGAGGAACGTCATCGGCCCGCCCACGTAGGTGACGCGTTCGCGGGCGATGAGGTCGACGGCATTGTCGACGGCCCACCGTCGCAGGATCGTCGTCCGGGCGCCGAGACACCACTGCAGCAGGAACGACGTGACCAGGCCGCTGACGTGGCTCAGGGGGCTCATCGTCATGCCGACGTCCTCGGGACCCAGGATGCCTCGGTCCTCGAAGATCTGCAGGCCCCGGTGGATGCCACGGCTCGTCAGCTCGACGCCCTTGGGAGCGGCGGTCGAGCCGGACGTGTGGAGGAGCAGGCAGGTGTCGGTGTCGGAGTCCGGCGACGCGACGGGGGTCAGATCGACCTCGACCTCACCACCGGGCCGCCCCGGCATACCCTGCCAGCCCTCGCGGGTCCCGTCGGTGAGGACCGCCGGCGGGCGGCTGGTCAGGTGGCGGTCCATGAGGCCGTCCAGCTCGGACACCGTGTCACGGCTCCCGAATCCGCCGACCGAGGTGACGACGGCCCGGGGCTGCACGCCGCGCGTGATCTGACCCAGCTCGTGTCGGCCGTAGCCGGTGACCACCGGAGCCGGGACCGCGCCGATCCGCCACAAGGCCGCGAGCGCGACCATCATCTCGATGGAGTTCGGTGTCAGCATGAGCACGGGGTCACCTCGTCTCACCCCGAGGTCGTGCCACCATCGAGCGACCCCGCGGCTCCACGCGTCGAACTCGACGTAGGTGAGCCGGTGCTCGCCGTCGGAGATCAGCTCACGGTCGCCGTAGAGGGCCGCCGCCGTCCCGGCGTAGGCGCCGAGATGCAGACCGTCGAACGACTTGATCATCGGGGCTTCCCCGTTTCCTTCCCGGCCCCGTCGGTTGCGCCGACCGGGCGTCCCACGTAGATGTCGCGGATGGCATGCCGCAGCGCATCCGACGGTGGAGCGTCGAGCACGGACCGGCCCACGTCGAGCACGACGACATGGTCGGCCACGTCCACCGCGGCATCCACCGACTGTTCGATCAGGAGGACGGCGAGGCCCTCGTCTCGAAGCTCACGGATGAGCTCGAGCACCTGGGCCACGATGCTGGGCGCGAGTCCCGTGGAAGGCTCGTCCAGGATCAGCACCTTCGGGTCGCCGCACAGCGCCTGTGAGATCCCGATCATCTGCTGCTGCCCGCCACTGAGGGAGCCCGCGGCATGGTGCCGCTTGGACTTCAGGATCGGGAAGCGGTCGTAGGCGGCGGCGACCCGCGACTCCACCTCGCGTCGGGTGAGACCCGCGGGATGACACCCGATCCGCAGGTTCTCCTCCACGGACAGCTCCCGGAAGATCCGCTTCCCCTCCTGTACGAAGGCCAGTCCCCGCTTCGGCAAGAGGTGCGCGGGCAGCTTCGTCACGTCCTCCCCGAGCAGAGCGACCGATCCGGTGCTGAGCGTGTTCAAGCCACTCAGTCCTCGGGCCAGCGTCGTCTTCCCCGCGCCGTTGCGACCCAGCAGCGTGGTGATGGTCCCCCGCTGCAGGGACAGGTCGACGTCCCGGACGACGGTGAGGTCCCGGTACCCGGTGCTCACCCCGTCGGCGACCAGTACCGCGCTCACGGCGCCGCCTCCTGCTCGATCCCCATCGCGCCCCGTCCGAGGTACTTCTCGATGACCTCGGGATGGCTCGAGATCTCCTGCGGCGTCCCACCGGCGACGACTCGTCCCTCGGCCAGCACGTACACGACGTCCGCGACCTCGTTGACGAACGCGAAGTTGTGCTCCACCAGCACCGTGGTGGCACCGCAGGAACTCAACCAGCCCACCACGTCCTTGAGGTCGACCAGCTCCTCCTCGTCCAACCCGGAGGCCACCTCGTCCAGGAGCAGGACGCTCGGTCGGCCGAGCAACGCCCGCCCGAGCTCGACGAGCCGCCTCGTCCCCGCCGGGAGCTCCTCGGCCGTGGCATGGAGGAGGTGGTCCAGCCCGAGGAGGCGAGACACCCGATCGACCTCGGCGGTCAGCTCCGCGCGGCGACGACGATAGCCGGGTGTGCGCAGGATGGTCGCAGCCAGCGGCGGCCGGGACCGTCGCAGCTCACCCGACTCCAACACCTCACGCACCGTGAGAATGCTGGGGATGGCGGGAGTCTGGAAGGTTCGGCCCACCCCCCTGCGCGCGATCGCCATCGCCGACTGGCCACGGACCGACCGGCCGTCGAAGATGACGTCACCGTCGTACGGCGCGGACAACCCGCTGATCAGGTTGAGCGCGGTCGTCTTCCCGGACCCGTTGGGCCCGATCAGCGCCGTGACGCGGCCCGCGGCCAGCTCGAGGTCCACGCCGTCGAGTGCCGTGGTCCCGCCGAAGGTCTTCCGCATGCCCGCGATGCGGATCGTGCTGCCGCTCAGCTCCAGTACCTCGTGCTGCCGCGCGGCCGCCGCATCGGAGCGTCGCACCGTACCGCTGTCGGCGTGCCGACGGATCCAGGCACGGACGAGCCCGACGACCCCGCCGCCTCCACGGGTGAGCAGTACACCCCCGGCCAGGAGCAGGGTGCCGTAGCCGATGGTGGCCCACGACTCGAAGCGGGCCGACTGCTCGTGGGCGAACTCGAGGAGGAACGCCCCGACGACAGCGCCGACGACTGTGGCGGGCCCGCCGATGATCGAGGCGGCCAGCAGCCCGACGACGAGCTCGAGGCCGAACTCGCTCGGTGCCACGAAACCGTTGACCGAGGCGGACAGTGCGCCTGCGGCTCCGGCGGGCAGCGCGCCGAGGAGGTAGGCGGTCAGCTTCAGGCGGAAGGGCGACAGCCCGAGGGACGCCGCGAGCACCGGGCTCCGCCGCATGCTCAGCAGGGACACGCCCCATGGCGAACGGACGATGTTGCGGAAGGTGACGAACCACAGCAGCGCCGTCACCGCCACGACCAGGTAGGTGCCTGCGACGTCGAGCTCCGAGCCGAACATCGTCGGGAGGCCGACGGTCATCCCGTCGTAGCCCCCGAGCTGCTCTCGCAGGAGATCGACGATGTCCGGGATCAGGATCACCAGGAAGAAGGACGTGACCGCGAGCGACCAACCGCCGATCCGCAGGGCGGGTAACCCGGTGATGGTCCCGAGCACCACGGCGACCCCGCTCGCGACGACCACACACACGAGCAGGTCGTCGGTCACGTTCGCCGCCAGGTACGCGCCGGTGTAGGCCCCGGCCGCGTACATGGCCGCCTGGCCGAGGGCCATCTCGCCGCCGAACCCCAGACTGAGGTTCAGCCCGCTGACGACGAGGGCGAGGATCGCGACTGCCGAGAGCTGGCGGAGCAGGTGGTCGTCGCCGATCCACCACGGTGCGGTGACCAGCGCCAGCGCTGCGACGGCTGCGACAAGCCTGCCGACGGCGGGCCGTGCCACGGCGCCGATCACACCAGCCTCGTTTCCCGGCGTCCGAGAACACCGTGGGGGCGGACCATCAGGACGAGGAGGAACAGGACGAACGGCACGATGTACTGGTAGTGCGGGTCGAGATAACGTGACGCGAACGCCTGAACGAGGCCCAGCAGCACGCCGCCCAGCACCGCGCCCAGATCGCTGCCGAGCCCGCCCAGGATCAGAGCGACGAAACCCATCACCGCCAGGAACGTCGGGAGACTCGCCACGGCGAAGGTCTTCGCGGCGACGAGCGGCCCGACGAAGCCGCAGACGGCGCCCGACACGGCGAAACCCCAGAGCGAGAGCCGCCGTGCGTTGACGCCTCGCAGCAGTGCCGCCTCGTAGTCCATCGTCTGAGCCCGGCTGAGCAGACCCGACACCGTGTGCTTCGACCACATGACCGTCAGCGCGCCGACGAGTAGTGCGGCGCCCACGAGCACCACGTCGATGGGGAGCATCCGACCGCCGAGGAACGACAACGGGTCGTCGAACCCGGCCCCGAGCCGGACGGCGCGCAGGTCGGGCCCCCACAGCAGCAGCATCAGTCCGGTGAGGACGGTGGCGACGCCGACCGTCGTCACGAGTTCGCCGTGCGAGTCGTTCTTGCGCAGCGGACGGATCGCGACCCGCTCCTCCACGATGGCGAGCATGCCCGTCGCGACAGCGCAGACGACGAGGACGACCAGAACGGGCAGGCCCAGCCCGAGCAGAGTGAAGGCCAGCAGGGCCGAGAGGATCATCAGGTGCGCGACCGCGAAGTTGAGCGCTCCCGAGACCGCGCGGGAGAGGTTGTAGCTGAGGGCGATCAATGCGTAGACCGACCCGATGGCCACCCCCGCCCAGACCGTCGTCATCATCGTGGAGTTCTCTGCTGCGGCCCACGGACGACGAACGGCGTCATCTCTCGGCGAGGCCTCGGCTGACGCATCGCGATCCATCCGGGGGAACCGCCAGCGATCGAGCTCTGCATGTCCCCCGCTTCCCGTACGGCGCGAAGCCGTCTTCATCGACGCTCATCCGTGCCCTCCTCCTTCGAGCAGCGGCTTCACTCAACCACAGCGTTGACGCTCATGTCAACGCCGTTGGCGCTGGTGAGTGCACAGAAGAAGAACGCTCGCCACGGATCGACCCGTGGCAAGCGTCCGCGGGTCTGCCGACTCAGACCAGGCGGAAGAACCGATAGCGGAACCGCTTGCCCACGACACGCCCACGCGCGGCCACGACGGCACGGTTGAGCCACTCGTGCGGACCCTCGGGAACGTCGAAGTTCGCGACGATCGTCCAGTTGATGCGTGAGACGTCGACATCCTCTCCCTGTCGGAGCCGCTGCAGATCCAACCAGGAGTCGATCATTCCTTCGTAGTGCAAGGCGAACGCAGGGCCGTCAGAGGGCTCCAGAACGAGGTCGACGTTCGGCACGAGCACGCCGTCGGGCCGGATCCAGGCGAAATCGGTGCCCACCGGCGCGAGCTTGCCCGTCGCCGCCGGACCCTCGAACGTGCCTCCCACGATCCCGCCGACGAATCGACGTCCACTCGGGGTGTCCCCGATGCTCCACGGTCCCTGTGTCTCCGAGAGCAGAGCGAGTTCCATCTCGAACAGGAACTCGGTCGAGAAGTCGTCCTTCCAACCGTCGATCTCCATGTCAACCTCCGAGGTCGTCGATGCGTCGAGCGCTCCGAGAAGGAGCGCGACGCGAGGAACGTCAGCAGACCCAATGTTGACGATCTGTCAACAGGTCGCCCGACCGACACCCTCAGGGTGCCACCCTGAACCCGATCATGCGCTCGTACAGGCCCGTGAGGTCGTCCCGCACGCGCGCCAGCTCGGCCTCGGCGGCACCGCGGTGCCGAATGCCGAAATGCAGGAGAACGGCGTTCATGGCCTCACAGACCAAGCGAGCATCGACGTCGGGGTCGGCAAGGCCGTCCGCCTGGAGGCGCGAGACCCACCGCACCGCTCGATCGGTCTGCCGGCCCCACAGTGACTGCCACTTCTCCCCTGCCGCCGCGTCGACCTTGGCACGCTCCTCGAGGAGTGCGATCAGGTCGTTGGTGTCGGCATAGAGCGTGAGGACCGATCCGATGGTGGAGGTCAGCGCCGCATGCGGATCTGTGCCGACCTGGCCACGGCGGCCGCGCTGAGCCTCGATGGTGCGCTCGATGAGGTCGTCGACGAGCACATGGAACACCTCCTCGCGGGAGGTGAAGTACACATAGAAGCTCGCCCGAGAGAGACCTGCGGCTTCCGTGATCTTCGCGATGGACGCCTTCGCGTATCCGTGCTCCCTGAAGGTCTGCGCCGCGGCCTCCAGCAGACGCTTTCGTGTCTCGGCGTCCGTGCGGTCGTAGTCGGTCCGCTTGAACCATGCGGTCCGCTCGCTCTGAGTCATGTGAATCAACCACCTCGCCGAGCTCCGGCCCGCGAATCGTGATGGGCACTCACGACACATGCTGCCATGGGCCTCGCGGTGAGGACTGTCAGCGGCCGGTCCAGACCGGTTCGCGCTTCTCGATGAACGCACGCACCCCTTCGGTGAAGTCGTCCGTCGCGAACATCGTCTTGAGCGCCTCGTCCGCCAACTCCTGCCCGGCGCCCTCCTCGACGAGCAGCGACTCCAGCAGCACCCGACGCGTCTCCCGCACCGCAGCCGGAGCGTTGATCGCGATGCGCCCCGCGAGATCCACCGCCTCCGCGAGTGCCCGGCCGGGTTCGACGAGCCGGTTGACGAGGCCGAGACGCTCGGCCCGCTCAGCGGAGATCGGATCGCCGGTCAAGGCGATCTCCATGGCGACGTTGAGCGGCAGGCGCCGCGGCAGGTTGTACAGCCCACCGCCCGCTGCCACCAGGCACCGCTTGACCTCGGGCAGGCCGAAGCGCGCCGCGGTCGATGCCACGACCATGTCGCACGCCAACACGACCTCGGCGCCACCCGCGAGCGCAGGCCCGTCCACCGCGGCGAGGACCGGCTTGGACCGGTTCCGACGCGTCAGACCCGCGAAGCCGCCTCGCGGCGTACTCAGCTCCGAACCCCGGCCCTGCTCCACGACCTTGAGATCGGCGCCCGCGGAGAACACCGGCGGTGCGCCGGTGAGCACTGCGGCCCGGAGCTCGTCCGAGCCCTCGAGCCGGTCGATCGCCTCCTCGATCCCGGCGGCGACGGAACCGTCGATCGCATTGCGGGCCTCAGGACGATCAATGGTCACGACCAGCACGTTCGCCTCGACCGACGTCTGCACCGACATGTTCGCTCCCTCCGTACGGACTTGTCAGCCTAGAAGTCGTTGACATTTATGTCAACGACCTGCTCCCCCCGTTACCTTCTTGATCAAGCCCGGTGAGGGCTTGCAGGCCACCGGCCACGGCATGACTTTTCGCCCCTGTCGTTGATGATCTGGGGGGGTGTTGTCACCGTGGTCGGCGGGCGCCAACGACCGCTGATAGAGACCTGACCCGCTTGCGTGGTCTGCTCGTAACGTGGCTGCCGGCGCGGGTGTCCAGGTCGGCCTGTGGAGCGGGTCGGGCTGCTCCGTCTGGGGCCACATAACGGGTGGTGTCGGGGGCATGGTGGTCGGTCCGTTGCGCACTCGCAGAAGGGCAGATCGGCCATGTTGGAGCGGTACTTCGCCAAGCCGTCGACGCTCGATCGGTTCCGGGGCTCGTGGATCGGGACCGATATCGAGACCTATGCCGGCTGGCTTGTCGGGCAGGGTTACAGCGTCAAGAGCATCTGGCGTCGGGTGCCGATCGCGTTCGCGTTCGGCGAGTTCGCTCATGCTCACGGAGCGCGGTCGGTTGCGGAGTTGCCCGCCCATGTCGTGGGGTTCGTCGCCGGGCGGGTCGCGGCGCATGACGCGCGGACCGGCTCGACTCGGCCGATGGCGAAGGAGCTCGGCGATGGACCGCTGCACGCGAAGGGTGCCCGTTAGGAGGTCGACGTCGTCCCACCGCAGCGTGCAGAGCTCGCCTCGGCGGGCACCGGTGACCATCGTCAGCCAGACCAGGACAGCCCAGTCCGGGTCATCCCACGACGCGTTCAAGATCCGGGCAGCCTCCGCTGAGGTCGGCGGCTGCGGGTTGGCGGCCGGCTGCTTCGGCGGCTCCGCGTGCTCGATCGGGTTGCGGGAAAGCCAGCGCCAGCGCACAGCCCGTCGGAGCGCGCCGCTGAGGATCACGTGGATCTGACGGATCGTCGACTGGGCGAGCGGCTTGCAGACGTGGCGACGACAGCGGTGGTCGCAGTCATGCTTCCCCTTCACGCGGTGCTCGATCATCCGCTGTCCTTTGCAGTGGAGTCGGCAGCGGCGAAGGAGCGCATAGAAGGAGTCGAAGATCTGTGAGGACAGCGCGGCCAGCTTGACCTTGCCGATGACCGGGACGATGTGGGTGCGGGCGAGGTTCTCGTAGGTCGCTCGGGTCGTCCGTTCGACCTCGAGGAGTGCGAAGTGCTTCTCGAGGAGCTGCGCGACGGTGGCCGCAGTCCGCGGGTTCACCTTCTCGTCGACCTGCACAAGCAGACGACGGAGTGCCTTCTCGGCCTCATCCTCGGCGAGCGGCCCGGCCGGAATGATCTCCGTCAGGCGGTGCCGCTGCTTCGTGACCGGGTCAGTGCCCGCGGCGACGCGCACGCGGATTGAGCCGCTCGGGAGGGTCTCGATTTCACCCCGAGGGCGTACTCGACGCTTCGGTCGCGTGCTGGCCATGGGGAAGACCGTAAAGCCGTTCGCCCCACAACCTGCCCCACAACACGACAGGCCCGAGAGTCGGGAGACTCATCGGGCCTGGTCAGAAGGGTGGAGCTGAGGGGATTCGAACCCCTGACCCCTTGACTGCCAGCGGAATGAGGACTGTCCACACAGTCCATCCAGTCCGCTGAGCTGCGAGGCGATCCGCAAGAGAGTCCAGGGCAGGGCCTCCAGAGCAGCCCGTTTCGAACGATCCGTGAGAGATCCGTGAGACGGGCGCCCCTCGGCCGGTGCGTGAACACCGGGCCCGAGGGACTTGATCGGATGGAGGTCCGACCCGTGAGTATCCTGCCCGACGCCCTCACCCCCACCACTCTCGACGCGCTCACCACCTGCCCGCCGTGGTGCACCAAGCCCGATGGGCACGAGCCCGATGACGTCGAGTCCGACGGCACCGTCTACGTCTGGCACCGCCGCCCGGCGATGCTTGCCGGCGGCCGTCGGGTCGCTCTGCAGCAGTGCGTCATGCTGATCGAGGGCCGCGACCTCCGGGTCGCTCCGGCCGAGATCGTCGTCGACGGTCAGCTGGACCGACCCCTCGACGTCGACACGGCCCGCGCGTTCATCGCCGGTCTCGCCCTGACCGCCGAGCTCGCCGCCGGTGGTGTCCGATGAGCGAGCCCCAGACCCACCGGGTCGCCGTCGTCGTGTTCGTGAATGCCGAGGGCGTCGACGGGCTCGATGCCGTCAACCGGGCCGAGCAGGCGGTCGCCGTCGCGACCGATCACACCGCCGGTGTCGTCTCGGTGATCGAGCTGGGCCGCGCGCTGCGCGCCGGTCGGCTCTCCGTCCGCCCTGCGGTCCACGGGGGCGAGGCATGAGCACCCACATCGCCGTCTCGCTCGACTTCACCTCGACGGTCACCGTCGAGCCCGGCCCCGCGGGGTCGACGTTCTACCTGCGCGCCGACGGGCTCACCGTGGCGATGACCAACGAGCAGCTCGAGCAGCTCGCCGCGTCGGCCGCCTTGATCCTCGCGACCGACGCCGTCCCCGCCGGGGGTGTCCGGTGAGCGCCAACGAGATGCGTGCGTCGGTGTCGCTGCCGGTGGACTCCCGGCTGCAGGTCGCCGTGCGGCCCTACTCATCGAGCCTGCTGCTGCAGCTCGGCGGGCTGACGGTGTGCCTCACCCCGGAGCAGGCCCGCAGGCTGCACAGCCAGCTCGCGCGCCAGCTCACCTACCGGGCGGAGGCGGGCTGATGCTGAAGTTCCTCCTCGGCATCGCCGCAGCTGTCGCCGTCGTGGTCCTGCTCGCCCGCGCCTTCTCCCCCCTCGCCGTCGAGGACCTGGTCCCGGGCGGCGGGGCGTCCGACCCGGCCATCACGTTCGTGCAGACCTGCGAGCAGTCCGGTGGGAAGGCGATCGTGCGCACGCTGCCCGACGGTGGCATCGAGGGGGTGCAGTGCTCATGAGCTCGCGCGACTCCCGAGACTGGATCGCCGACGTCGGCACGCTCGTCGTCGGGGCCGCCGCCGCGGTCCTCACCTTCACCACACTGCGCGACCTCGCCACCGCGGTCGGAATCGTCGGCTGGCTCGCCTGGCTCGTCCCGGTGACCGTCGACGTGGCGGGCGTCGTCGCGACCCGCGTATGGCTGCGCGGCCAGGCCCCCGCCGATGCGGTCGCGTTCGCTCGTGCACTTGCCTGGTCGTGCATCACCGGGTCGGTCGTCGGCAACGCCGGTCAGCACGCGATGGCGGCCTACGACCTCACCGCGCCGTGGCCGGTCGTCGTGCTCGTCTCGGCCGTACCGCCCGCGATGCTCGGCGCGATGGTGCACCTCGGGCACCTGACCCGACGGCCGACGACCAGCACCGAGGTCACCTCAGCGCCGCCAGAGGTCGACGCTGCGGCCCTCACCGACACCGACCCGCGCGGCTGGTGGGCCGTCGAGACCGAGCAGCCCGCGCCGACGGACCGCGCGTCCGTGCTGATCGCGTCCGGCATCGGCCGCCGCAAGCTCGCAGCCGAGCTCGGGATCCGGGAGCACGAGGCCCGGAAGATGATCCAGGCGCACCGGGCGGGGGTGGCCGCATGAGGTTCTACCTCGGCGTCACGATCGCCGTCGCCGCGGCGATCGCCTGGGCGGCCGGCTACGGCCCGGTCCTGGTCGCCGCCGCCGTGCTCACGCTCCTGGGGTGGGCACGGTCCAGGACGGGAACGACCGCGGGCGGCTACCGGGCGGTTAGCGTCCGCGGTCACTCCCACGGGGGCCGCGACGGCACGCTGATCGCCAAGCACGAGGCGGGGCACGCGACCGTTGCTCGCGGCTACGGCGGGCGGGTCCGCTCCGCCCGCATCTGGGACGACGGTGGGCTCGTCCAGGCGGAGCTGCCGACCGATGACCCCGAGGCGGCGATCGCGTTCTGGAAGGGCGGCGAGATCGCCGCGGGCACCGGGCGCGGCGCTGGGGCCGACCGCGACCTGATCCGCCGCGAGCTCCGGAAGGTCCCCGCCAACCAGCGCCGGGACCTCGAGCGCCGCGCGACCAAGCAGGCCCGCCGCATCGTCTCCCGCGCGTCCGGCCAGATCCGGCGCGACGCCGCCACCCTGCGAGCGAAGGGGCACCTCTGATGAGTCCGAACCTCGACGACACCAGCCGCTGCCCTCTCGGGCACCGGTGCGAGTCCTGCGGGACCGCGCCCGACGATCTCTCCGTCGCGACGGCGACGACCGCGCTCGGCGTGCTGTGCGTGACCCTGTGCCCGTCGTGCGCGAGGTCCCCGCACAGCCCACGGGTCACCCTCGGCACGGCCCAGCGGTTCGTCCTCCAGCACGCCGGACACCTCGGCATCGACCTCGACCAGATGGCCGCCGCGATGCAGGAGGGCGACCAGTGAGCACCGAGCACACCCCTGAGGCCGAGACCGGCGAGCTGGTCCCGGTTGACCCGCCGGAGCATCCAAAGACGATCCACGCGACCGCCCTGTCGGTGCGGGACACCGAGCGGCGCCCGATCGTGCCCGCCTGGGCGCGGAACCGGGAGGAAGCCCGCCAGCTCGCCGCCTGGCTCGCCCGCTACGGGATCCACGTGTCGGTCTACCACCTCACGAGGTCCCCGAAGTACGGGGCGAAGCTGCTCGGCCGGGTCCCGGCAGGGGCGTGGTTCGCGCTGGTCACCCTCCACGGGTGGGTGTTCGACACCGAGGCCCGCCCGCTACGGGCCGACGCGGTCACCCGCAAGGACCTCGCCGGGTACCTGACGCTGTCCAAGCAGCGCAACCGGCGGGTGCGCCAGCGGCTCGCGCTGCTCGGCGCTGCCCCGGTGGGGTTCCTCGTGGTGCTCGTGGTGGTGTGGG
This sequence comes from Pseudonocardia xishanensis, assembly GCF_039541715.1. Classification (NCBI taxonomy): domain Bacteria; kingdom Bacillati; phylum Actinomycetota; class Actinomycetes; order Pseudonocardiales; family Pseudonocardiaceae; genus Pseudonocardia; species Pseudonocardia xishanensis. The sequence continues at coordinate 13,684 of NZ_BAABGT010000083.1, read as the reverse complement.
TCGCCCGCGTGGCCACCGCGGCGCCCGGCAGCCCGGCGCCCGGGTTCTGGCCGTCCCCGCCCGGCTGGGCGGTGCTACTCGGCGCCGCCCTGGCCCTAGCCGTCCTCGGCAAGCTCGGCACCCCGGCGGACCGGCGGGTGACCGACGTGGCCACGGTGACCGCGGCCGCGCCGCCGCGGCTGACCGCCGAGGTGGTGACCCGCGCGCTCCAGGCGCTCGGCATCGCCGCCCTGACCGCGAAGGGCGCCACGATCTCCTACGTCGCGCCGATCACCCGCGACGGGCCCGGGTGGCGGGCAGACGTCGACCTGCCCTTCGGCGTCACGGTCGGGGACATCATGGAGCGCCGCGACCGGCTCGCCTCCGGCCTGCGCCGCCCCCTCGGGTGCGTGTGGCCCGAGGCGAAGGCCGAGGAGCACGAGGGCCGGCTGGTCCTGTGGGTCGGCGACCGGGACATGGCGCAGCAGAAGCCCGCCCCGTGGCCGCTGGCCAAGCGCGGCAGCGTCACCCTGTTCGACCCGATCCCGTTCGGCGTCGACCAGCGCGGGCGGCCGGTGGCGATGACGCTGATGTTCGAGTCCGTCCTGATCGGCGCGAAACCCAGGATGGGCAAGACCTTCGCCCTGCGCGTCCTGGTCCTGGCCGGCGCACTCGACGTGAACACCGAGCTGCGGCTCTTCGAGCTCAAGGGCACCGGGGACCTGTCGACGATCGAAGGGTGCTGCCACCGCTACGCCTCCGGTGCCGACACCGTCGCCCTCGAGGCGGCGATGGCGTCGCTGCGTGAGGTGTACGCCGACCTCGACGTCCGGGCGGGGAAGATCCGCAGCCTTCCGCGGGCGGTCTGCCCGGAGAACAAGGTGACCCCGGAGATCTCCGCGCGGCGCAGCCTCGGCCTGCACCCGGTACTGCTGGGGATCGACGAGTGCCAGGAGCTGTTCTCCCACCCCGACTACGGCAAGGAGGCCGAGCGGCTCTGCGAGGCGATCATCAAGCGCGGCCCCGCGCTCGGGATCGTCCTGATCCTGGCCACCCAGCGGCCGGACGCGAAGAGCCTGCCGACCGGGGTGAGCGCGAACGTCGGGATCCGGTTCTGCCTGCGGGTCATGGGGCAGGTCGAGAACGACATGATCCTCGGGACGTCGAGCTACCGGAACGGCATCCGCGCCACCACGTTCACCGCGCGGGACCGCGGCATCGGCTACCTCGCCGGCGTCGCCGACGACCCGCTGATCACGAGGACGGCCTACATCGACGGGCCCGAGGCGGAGAAGATCGCCGAGCGGGCCCGCGCGGCCCGCGAGGCGGCCGGGACGCTGTCGGGTCACGCCCTGGGCGAGCAGCCCGAACGGGATGACCGGTCGCTGCTCGACGACCTCGCCACTGTGTTCGCCACGATCACGGTCGACAAGGTGTGGTCGGAGACGGTGATCGAGAAGCTCGCCGAGCTCGACTCCGGCCGATACGGGCGGATGAGTCCAGAAGCCCTCACCGCTGCGGTGAAGCCGTACGGGCTGACCACCGGGCAGGTGCATGGACGGCTACCCACCGGGGGCACCGCGAACCGCCGCGGGCTGACCCGGGAGGACGTCCAGGCCGCGCTCGACCGGTACCGCCGCGAGCTGACCGTCTAGCAGAGCGGCCCGCTAGACCTAGCACCCCCGCTAGCGGCTGATCAGGCCGCTGACCAGGGCGCTAGCGATCTAGCGGGCCGCTCTGCCAACTCGCCGATCACACCCGGGAGGGCTCTGTGACCACCCTGATCCTGCTAGCGCTAGGTGTCCTGATCGTCTACGTCGCCGCTTGCGCCTGGTGGCCGTACGCCGCCTGCCGGCGCTGCTCCGGCTCGGGCAAGCGCCGCTCGCCGACCGGCAAGGCCTGGCGGCCCTGCTGGCGATGCGAAGGCACCGGCCGCCGCGTCCGGTTCGGCCGCCGCATCTATGAGCTGTTCGCCGACCGCAGGTAGACCAGAACTCCGGTCAGCTCTCCCCGAGGAATCGACGGAGCCGGGCGGCGATGTCCGGGCGCAGAGGCGGCGGCTTCGGGCCCGGCTCGTCGCTGGTGAAGTCCTCACCACAGCGACGGCACTCCCCCGCGTCGACCTCCTCCTGGGTCTGCCAGAGCCCACACGAAGGGCAGCCGGCGACCACACCGGGCCGCGGATTCCGGTACTTCTCGCGGCCCTCCGGGGCCGTCGGCTTCGCCATGCCGAGTGGCTCGTGCCCACCGATCCAGCTCGTTACGTCTCGACGAAACGCTGAGCCCCATCCCCGAGAGGTAGATCAACATGAGCACACCCACCACCCTGCCGACCGGCCGTATCGCCTACTCGGTCCGCGAGGTCGCCGAGTTCCTCGGCCTGCACTATCAAACGGTGCTGGCCATGACGCACAGCGGTGAGATCCCGAGCCGCTACTTCGGGCGGCACATCCGCATCCCCGCCGACTGGGTCCACGAGCAGGGCGCGACCGAAGGCGCCCGATGACGGCGCGGCCGGGCGCGCTGGAGCAGCTCGTCCACAGCGAGGTAGCCCGTGCGCTCACCGAGCACCGCTGCAGCTGCACCGCCGTTCCCCCGCCCCAACGAGGTAGCGCCGAGGAGCCTGCGCGGCCGTTCCCCCGAGCGTTCTTGCGCGTACAGGAGGCGGCCGACGTCCTAGCCGTGCCGGTGAAGCAGATCTACACGCTGGTCCAGTCCGGCGAGCTGCCCCATCGGCGCATCGGCAAGCACATCCGCATCCCCGATCCCGGCGTTCGAGGCGTTCATCGGTGAGCAGGAGGGCGGCGGCTGACCGTGAGCTGCGCGGCGTAGCGCCGGGGCCACCGGCAGCGAGCATCGTGATCACGTCCATGTGGAGTCGGAGCTGACTCCGGACAGGTCTCCTGTCAGCCCTCCGGCCCGAGGCCGATCAGAGGCCCTGCTGTTCGACGTCCTGGGTGGGGCTCGTCCCGAGCTGGCGCTCCTCCTCCAACTCGCGGATCCGCTCGTCGACCAGCTTGCGGAGGAGACCCTCGTCCGGCGGCGGCGACTCGACGTTGACCTCTACGTTCATTACGGGCGGGGGCTCCGGAGTACCGCCGAACCCGTCGTCGACGATGTCGCGTGTGACGCCGAGGACGGCCACCAGACAGCTCACGTAGGCGAGGATCAGCAGCTGGATCTCGACGTTCGTGAGACCCCGAACAGATGGCAGGGCCTCCGCCACACGAGCCTCGATCGCGGCCTCGGGGTCCGGCTCAGCGGCCACGTCGCGAGCGACGACCTGCGCATCCCGGAAGGCACTCCGCGCCAGGGTGGGGGTCAGCCCGTTGGCCAGAGCCAACTCTTCCCACACCAGCTGTCCGCTGCCTTCCATGACGGGCTGCCCGCCCTCGAGGACGAGTTGTCCGCCCTCGACGACGAGCCCTTGCTGACGCGCCAAGCCCGCGGCCTCGAAGCTCCTCCCGATGACCTGGAGCATCTCCGCGGCACGCGACTGTGCCTCCCTCATCCCGCCGGCCTGCTCGCGGATGGCCTTCAGCGTCTCCTGCATCGACCGCGTGACCGCGTCGAACTCAGAGGAGACCGGGGGCATCCGGACCATCGCGCTGGCGAGGCCCGCACGGACCGCGGCGGTCGTTCGAGCGAGGGGAACCATCGCCTCCTGCAGCCGGTCCAGCTGCTCTGCCGTCAGCTCGAAGTTGCTGCCCTCATTTGCACCCGCCGTCGCCCAAGCCACTCGGAGAGAATCCCCGAGAGCGCCTGTCACATGACCGCCAGAGCGTCGATGATGCTGCGGATGGGCGGGCAGAGCCGACGACCGGCGCAGAGGTGACGGCCGCCGCCGCACGGCTGACGGTTGCTACGTGCAGTAGTGCCGTCGCGGCGAGTGACCCACGATCGGGTAACACCACCCGCACGGCCGACGACGTAGCGCAGGTGCAAGCGTTGACTCGTAGGGGAGCAGGCTCTAAGCGACTCCATCGCATTGGACGGGAGGGAAGCGTCATGGTCTCGGCAAACGACGTCGCGGCATACATCCTCCGTTCCGCAGGGCCGATGTCGGCCATGAAGATGCAGAAGCTCGCCTACTACGCGCAGGCATGGCACCTCGTCTGGGAAAGCGCACCGCTGTTCGACGACCGCATCGAGGCGTGGGCAAACGGGCCGGTCATCCTCAACCTGTACCGCCAGCACCGCGGGCGCTTCCACCTAGACGCCTGGACGACCGGCGACGCTGACAAGCTCTCGCCGGAGGAGCAGGAAACTGTTGACCTCGTCATCGGTTCCTACGGTCGATTCTCCGCGCAGCAGCTCAGCGAGCTGACTCACCGCGAGGAGCCGTGGATCTCCGCGCGACACGGGCTCGGCCCGAGCGTTCGCAGCAACCACGAGATCGAGCCCCAGGCGATGCAGGACTACTACTCCGCCGTCGCCGCGAACGCCGAGGCACAGAACGTCTAGTGGCTCCGCGACGCGACAAGCGCGTCCCGTCCTCCGCTCTACCCACCTCGAGCGACCGGAAGGTCCCGAAGAAGCTTCTCGGCGTCGTCCCCGCCGATGAAGACTCGACGGTGATCGACCAGAAGCCGGCGTGGGGGTTCGCGCTACTGGACCGGGACGACAACCACCCCTGGTCGATGTGGCCCGCAGACCGAGACGGTCTGATGGCGCTGCTCGCCATGCTCCAGGAGATGGAGCGCCTCACGTGGCGTGAGGTGAGGGACCAGATGACCGGCGGCCACAGACGGCGCGGCCCGAAGCACAAGTCGATCCCGGTCGATCACATCATCCCCGAGGCGCAGGCACGCCTCGCCGAACTCGACCTCGACGACTTCCCGGAGCTGTTCCGCTTCCGCCACGGGAACAAGGGCAGGCTCTGGGGAGTGTTCGTCGGTGGCCACCATGTTTTCTATCCGGTGTGGTGGGACCCCGAGCACAAGGTCTGCCCGAGCAAGGACAAGTAGCCGTCAGCAGGTCGAGACCGGTCACACCCCCGCTCCCATCTTCGCTCGGCGGATGGTCGCCCGCTCCGAGGCCGAGATCTCGGTGCGCACCACGCCGCGGATCTCCTGCCCGTCGATGTAGTTGCGGACCTCGACGACCGGGGCGGCGACGTCGACCCGCGCCGCGCCGGCCGAGCCCGAGCCGAACGCCGCCCGGTTCGCCGCGATCAGCCGCTGCAGGTCGTCGGCACGGGCGATCACCCCGCCGTCCGCCATGCCGCGGGCCACGGAGTAGCCGAGGCGCCGCGCGGTCTCCTCGAAGATGGCCCGGGACCGCTGCGAGCCGTTGATCGGGATGTAGGCCTCGTCGTCCCGGATCCGGTCCCCGATGATCCGGGGGGTGTTGGGCGGGAAGATCTGTGCGATGCCCGCTGGGGTCGAGCCCATGGGGCGGCCGTTGAACAGGCTCGCGCCGCTGGCCATCGGCAGCACCCCACCGTCCGCCATCGCGCGGGCGATCCCACCGATCGCGGCGCCGCCGCCGGTGTTGAACCCCGGGATCGCGGCCGCTTCCCACTTCACCGAGACGGTCGTGTTCCGGTTGCGGGCGACGTAGTTGATGGCCGCCTCGGCCGCCGCGGTGTCGGCGTCGACCTTCAGCAGCGCCCGCAGCTGGTCGACGTAGGCCTTCAGCGCGTCCGACTTCGCGGTGCCGGGCTGGGTGTTCGCGTCGGCCGTCATGATGCCGATCAGGCCCTCGATGTAGCCACGCATCGCGTCGCCCTTGGCGGTGCCCGGAGCGTTGTCCGCGTCCGCCGTCATGATGCCGATCAGCCCGCTGATGTGCGCCTGCAGGGCGTCCCCGGAGACGGTGCCGGGGGTGGTGTCGGCGTCGGCCTTCATGATCGCGGTGATGCCGTCGATGTGGGCCTTCATGGCGTCGCCCTTGGCGGTGCCCGGCGCGGTGTCGGCGTCGGCCTTCGCGATGATGACCAGGCCCTCGACGTAGGACTTCATCGCTCCGGCCTTCTGCTCGGCCGTGGCGGTGTCGAGGTCGATCTTCGGTGCGGCCTTCGCCGTCGAGATCGTCGCGATGAACGCGTCGAGCCTCGCCCGGCCCTCCGCGTCCTCGACGGTGACCTTGACGCCCTTGTTGTCCGGGAGCTGCTCGACGGCGAACCCCATGTCGCGGAGCTGCTGCTGGGCCTCCGCCGACAGCGTCCGGACCGTCACGTCCTTCTGGTTCGGAACGGCCTTGAGCTGCTCGTTGAGCGTGATCAGCTCAGCCTGGGCGCCCTGAGCGTCCAGCCGGAAGATCGTCTCCGCCGCGGCGGGGATCAGGCCGATCTGGTCGGCGAGGGCCTCGGCTGCCTCGGCGCTCCCGAGCGCGGCCGTCGCGGCCTTGACGAAGCTGTCCCGCGAGGCCTGCATCGACTCGCGGGCCTTCGCTGCCCCGCCGTCGATGTCGCCGATCTTCTGGGCGACCTTTCCCGCCTCGACCGCGGTCCGGGTCGCCGACGCCCCGAGCGCCTCCAGGCCCTGACGCATCGGGTCGGTGATCGCCCCGCCGTTCTTCAGGGTCTCGAAGCCCTTGTTCTCGACCAGCGTCGCCAGGACCTTGTCGAAGTCCTGCATCGCCGCGGCGGTCTGCTCGACCCCGCGCTGGGCGTCGGCGAACGTCCCCGCCTGGTTGCCCAGCAGCCGCCCGATCTCCCCGAGCGGGCCGATCGCGTCGGTCACCTTCCCCTGCAGACCGCGCCAGCCGAGCCCGACCGCGTCGAGCTTCCTCTGCATCTCGTCCTGGGCCTGGACGTTGCCGAGCGCGGCCGCGGTCGCCAGGTCGAGCGTGACCCCGGCCTTGTTCAGCTCGGCCCGGTTCTGCGCCCACGCGTCGGATCCCTGCAGGGCGTTGCGTGCCTGGGTGAACAGGGTGGCGTTGAGCTGGTCGAGCTTCGGCTGGTTCCCCGTGGTCGCGTCGACGTAGTCGGTCGCCGAGATCCCCGCCTTCGCCAGGGCACCGGCCAGGGTGGTTGTCCCGTCGGACAGCTTCGTCGAGGTCAGCGACTGGGCGGTCATCTCACGGGTCGCCCTCGTCGCCGCCCCGGTCACGTCGTCGAGGGTCGTCGCGAGGTCCTGCTCCTTCTGCGTCTGCCGACGGGCGGCCTCCTCGGCTCGTGCGTGGCTGTCCGCGAGCAGGGAGATGGCGGCCACCCCCGCGCCGATCGCGAGACCCCACGGCCCACCGAGGGCGCCCATCAGCCCACCGAGCCCGGTCTTCACCAGCGATCCGCCAGCAGCGGCGACACCACCGAGCCCGCCCGCGAGGGTGGTGAACTTCCCGTGCGTGCCGTCCGCCGCGGTACCCGCGTCGACGACCCGATCCCGCACGGTGACGAACGCCGCGGCGGCCTGGCCGATGGTCCCGGACCGCTCGGAAAGCGTGCCCATCGCTGCGGACAGCCGACCGATCGGCTCGCCCGCCGCCGCGGCGCCGTCCCGGATCGAGTTGGTCTGGTCCCGGAAGTCCCGCAGGGCGGTCACAGTGCGACCCGTCGAGGTCTCGAACGCCGCCTGGTAGGCACCCCAGCGCCCGATCGACTCCCCCGCGGCCTGCGCCAGGCCGCGCTGCACCCGGGCCTCGTCGTTGAACGCTCGCAGCCCGTCCGGCTTCACCGCGTTGACCGCGGCCGCGAGCTTCGACGCCGACCCGCTCGCCGTGTCGAGGTACCCGGACACCAGGCGGAACCCGACGAACGCGGCCAGCGCCGCCTGCACCGGACCCGGGAGACCCGCGAACACCGTGAGCACCCCGCCCACCAGGTCCCCGACTGGCCCCAGCACCCGCGACAGCAGCTCGACCCCACCGGTCAGGACGGTGACCGACCCGGAGAACGCGGACGTCACCCCGTTGCCCTCCTCGAAGCCGGCGAACAGCTCCTCCAGCCCCTCACGCACCGGCGCGGCGGCCACCCCGAGGTTCACCAGGACCTGGCGGCCCGCCTCGAGGACCCGCTCCAGGCCGCCCGCGTCGATGTCCTTCCCGCTGAGCAGAGCGGACAGGTCCTCCAGCCCGTCCGCCCCGCCCCGCGCCAAGTCCGCGAGGGGCCCCTTGATCAGGTCGTAGATGGACAGGGCCACGTCCTCCGCGGAGCCCTGCAGCTCGTCCATCGCACCCGAGAGGCCCTGGCTGTTCGCCGCCGCCGCCTTCGACGCCGCGCCCTGCTCCCGCACGGCCGTGCCGAGCTCGCGGAACTCGCCGACGCCCTGCGTCGCCAGGACGTTGGCCGCCGCCATGCCCTCGTTGCCGAACGCCACAGCGGTCGCCGCGGCGAACTCGCCGTCGGTCATCCGCCCCTTGGCCGCGGTGAGCTGCCCGGTGATGACCTCCAGCCCGCGGAACTTCCCCGCCTGGTCGAACGCGGAGACTCCCAGCGCGTCGAGGGCCTTCTTCGCCGGCCCAGACGGTGCCGCGATCGAGGCGAGGACACCACGCAGCGCGGTGCCCGCCTCGGAGCCCTTGATCCCGGCGGTCGACAGCATCGCCAGCGCGGTGGAGGTGTCCTCCAGCGAGATCTTCAGCCCGGCCGCGACCGGGGCGACGTACTTGAAGGACTCGCCCAGGTCACGGACGTTCGTCGTGCTCGCGTTCGCGGTGGCCGCGAAGACGTCGGTGACCCGCCCAGCGTCCGCGGCCGCCAGGCCGTAGGTGTTCAGCGTGTTCGCCAGCAGCGAGGCGGCGTCGCCGCCGTCCAGCATGCCCGCGCGGGACAGCACGATCGCGTCCCGCGCGACCGTCATCGAGTCGTTGACGCTGAAGCCCGCCTTCGCGAGCTCCTCGATCGCGGCCGCGGCCTGCGACGAGCTGGTCCCCGCCAGAGACGCATCGGTCCCCAGCTCCCGCGCGCGAGCAGCGACCTTCCCCATCTCGGCCGCGGACGCCCCGCTCGTCGCCTGGATCCGGGACAGCGTCGAGTCGAACTCGTTGCCGATCTTCACCACCGCGGCGATGCCAGCGCCCGCGCCGATCAGCCCGACGCCCAGCGCCGCGCCGATCGCCTTACCCGCCGTGCTCGCGATCCCGGTCGTGCCGCGGAGGCCCGCCTCCAGCTTCCCGGGGAAGGCGTCGAGCGCCGGGTCCACATCGATCAGAATTCGGCCGCCGGCCATCCGGGGCACCTCCAGCACGTTGTTCGGTCTGCGGGGTCTTCCTCCACGTGGCCGGCGTCGCGCCGAGGCACTTCGTGGTGGGGGTGTCGACCCGCATCGCGCGGGAGATCAGGCATCGCGCCCTGGTCGTGCCGTCCTGCTCACCGAGCCTCGCGCCCGGTCCTGCTGCTCCCGGGCGTCGCGCCCGGGTCGTCGTACCTCGGTGAGATCGGGTTCGGGCCGCTCCTCACAGGTCCGAACCCGATCTCACCCCGCCAGCCCTGCCCAGGCCAGGCGGTCCGCGAGCCGGTCAGGATCGCCCTGTCCCGGCCCGAAGTCACTAGTCGATGGGGTCTAGCAAAGCCCCCAGGCGCGCAGCTGCGCCCACGGCGTTGGGATGAGGCGGCCGTCCGGTCCCGGCACCCTTCCCAGTCCGGCCTCACGCGCCCACCCCTCGGCAGCCTGCGGGCGCCGAGTCCCCGGCTGAGAGCTACCGCTGTACCGGTCGCGCGCTGTCGCCCGCCACCCGTGCTTGGCCATGAACGCCAGGTAGGCCTCATGGGAGTGCCACACCTCGGCGTCGGGGTCGAGCAGCTCCGGCGGCACCTCGTGCCCGTCGATCACCAGGCCGCCCGCGGTTGCGACGCCCCTGAGCTTGCCACCACCCGCACCCTGCGCGGCCCGCGCTCGCCGCCGAGCCGTGGTCACGACGGCCGCCCGCTGATTGACACGACCGGCGCAGCCGGGCCCGCGTCCTCGATCCGCCAGCCCAACGCCGTCAGCCCCGCCGGGGTCAGCCCCAGCTTGTCCCCGAGGTGCCGGAACTCCTGCGCGTGCCAGGCGCTGGCCTCCCCGGACAGCATCGCCGACGAGTGCGAGATGTACGCGGCGACCGCCAGCCGGAAGCTGTCGTCCCACTGCGTGGCCTGCGGGCTCGACCACAGCTCAGCCCACAGCTCCCGCTCGTCCTCCGTCCACTCCCGACCAGCAGGCAGGTCCGGGACCGGCAGGTCGCAGCCCTCCGCGGGAAGCATCACGAGCCCACCCCTCGACGGAGCCGCCGTCCGAGCCCGGGAGTGCGGCTTCCCCGGGTTCCGCATCGGGCCCGGCATCAGCGACCACCCCCAGCGACCCGCCGGGCCGCCCAGGAGGCGCTCACGGGGCCCGTTGGGTCTATCTGCTCGCCGCACTTCTCGGAGGCCTTGCCTGCGGCGTCTCGAAAACGGGTGGGGAGGGGGCAATGTCCCCACCCCCTCCCCCGGGTGGTCGCCGAGCTCGTCGAGGTGATCACGACGTGACCTCGTCGAGGTCGTTGTCGACGTCGTCGGTCGAGTGCTGCGATCGCGCGTTCTTCCGCGAGTTGCATGAGCGACACAGCACAGCCAGTGGGCCGCGGCCGTGACCTGCGTCAGCGACCGAGACCACGTGGTCGGCGGTCAGGTCGGACGACTGGTGAGCTTCGACCTCGAAGCCAGGACACCAGTCGCCGTGGACACGGCGATGCTGGGCCACCACGCGGGCTCGACGGCGCTGCTCGGCGCTGGTCCTCGTGACCTTCGTCGGCGTGGTCCGGCGCTGGTGTCGGTCGAGCTCGGCGGCGTGGGCGGGGCAGCGGCCCACCCGCTCGGCCAGCTCGGGGCACCCCGCGATCCGGCAGGGCCGGGCGGTGACGCGGTTGCCCATGCTCAGCCGTACCTGACTCGGCCGGTCTGCCCCGCCGCCTTCTCGCGGTGGTACAGCTCGCGACCTCGGTTCATCCCAGACGGAGCGGGCGGGGCCGTGTTGCCAGCAGCCTGGCCCGGGTTCGGGGCGAACACCGGGACCGCGGGGGCACGACTGGCGTAGAGGGCTCGGACCGCGTTGGCCTGGTCGAGCAGCTGCTCCGCTGTGGTGCCGGTGAGGAGTACAGCGTCGGCCTCCTCCAGGCCCGCGGTCTGCAGGATCCGGGTGCGGAGGGCGTCGAGGTCCTCGGCCGACGGCGGCACGCTCGCGGCAGCGGGCTCGGGTAGCCCCACCTGCGGCGGCTGGACGGGCGTCGGTGCGGGGACGGTCTCGGGGTAGAGCCTGGCCAGTCGCTCGGCGCTGTGGGGGTTGCCGACCGCTGCGCCGTGCTCCAGGCTTCGCCGCTCGTAGTAGGCGACGGGGTCGGGGATCAACCTGCGGATCTCCTCCGCCGCCGCGGTGTCGCCGCGGTCGGCGCGGGCGCGCAGTCCGCCGAGCCTCATCCCGTCGATGGGCGCGGCGGGCTGGTTGGGCATGGTCATCAGGAGACTCCCCGCCGGTTGAGGTACGGGTCGACCCTCGGGGACATGTCACGCCAGGGGCCGTCGTAGGGCTTGTTCTCCGGCACGGCTTGGGACATCGCGATGTACTCCTGGGTGAGCGACCGCGCCTCGGGGCGGGCGCCCTCCGCGGGGTCCGCCTCGGGCTGGGGCTCGTCGAGGCCGAGGTGCCGACGGACCCGGTCGCTCTGGGTCAGCCGGTACTGCGCGGCGGTCTCATCCCGGACGGCCAGCCTGCTGCTGGTGTCCAGCCCGGCGGCGACGGTCTTCTCGATCTCGAGGTCGAGGACGGCGAGGTGTGTCTCCTCGACCCGGGTGGGCAGGTGGACCCGGACGTCGTCCAGAAGCGCGCGGGCAGCACCGAGGTTTCCCTCCGCGATCGCGGCGTCGAGCTTGCCCTGCCCGGTATCGAGGGCGGTCTGAGCCTCCCGGTGCACGGCGACCGCGGCGTCGAGGTCGGCCTGCCGCTCGAAGTAGACGAAGGCCGCAGCGAGCTGGGCTGGGGCGTGCCGCAGCTCGAACTCGATGGAGCGGATGTTGGACTGCTGGTTGCCGGTGTTCCGCTCGCGGGAGTGGTTGAAGCGCCGGGTCGCCTCGCGGATCCCGCTGACGATCCGGCCGGCGTCTCGACCGAACCGGGCGGCCGTCGCCTCGACGGTCTCGACGATGTCGTCGACGTCGAGACGGACCGGCCACGCCTGGGCCCGGGTGCGGACCTTGCTGATCTCGACGTCCAGCGTGGCGCGGGCGTCGGCCAACTCGGCTGCGGTCGGGCCGGGGATCGTGGTGCTGCGGGCGGGGCTCATGCGGCTCCTCGGGTCGTGGTGGCGAGCTGGTCGACGTAGGTGTCGAGGTCGGCGGTGCGGATCCGGACGAGGCCGCGGACCTGAACGGTCGGCAGCTCCCCGGTGGAGGTCAGGCGCTTCACCTGGCGCTGCGAGCAGGAGAGCCGGCGGGCGGCCTCGGCGTAGTCCAGGAGCAGCGGGGTCACGAGCGGATCGTCGAGCGGGGCCGGGTGGCCGTCCACGCTGGGCACCGGCTGTCCCTGGGTGGCCCCGGCCCGCAGCGCCCGGCCGAGCTCGGCGAGCGCTGCGGGCTGGGGGTGCCCGTTGCTGCGCAGCCGCTGGACGTAGGCGCCGATCGCGAGGACGAGCGTCCCGGCAAGGGGGCGCGGGAGGACGAGGACGACCGGCCAGTCGTCCGGCGCTGCGCTCATGCCACGTCGTCCGGGGGCAGGAGTCCGTCGGCGAACTGCTCGTCGGCTCGCTGGTTGTCGGTGATGCGGCGGGCACGCTCCTCGGCGTACTCGGCGATGCGGAGGGTGTGCGCAGGGGCGTGCCGGTGCAGCCCGCGGACGAGGGCCTCGACCGCGGCGTCGTGCTCGGCGTCCTCCTCGGACCGCTCGGGGATCGTCGAGAACGGGTGCCGGGTGCGGCCGGTGCGGAGTCGGTGGGTCGGGGGCAGCCGGTCGGCCTGGCCGCCGAGGTGTCGGGGAGCGTCCACGGGGAGCGGGGTCCTCTCTGTTCGGGGTTCGGGTCAGTCGACGTCGGCGGTGAGGTCGGTGCCCTCCCCGATGTCGACCAGGGTCCGGCTGCTGATGAGCGCGCCGCCGCTGTAGGTCACGACGGTGACCACGCCCTCGGTGATGTCGGCGAGCTCGTGGAGCTCGGAGTCGACCCGCTTGAGGTGCACCACCGAGTCGGGGCTCGCGACGTACCGGCCGCCGCGGGTGAGGAGCATGAGCACGCCGTCCTTCGTCCGCTCGGCGTGGAAGGGCTGGGGGATCTCGTGGCCGGGGGGAACGTGGATCTCGGCCAGCGCCCACGCGGCGAGCACCTCGGCCTCGGTGCAGTCGGTCGGGATGAACTTGGGCCCGAACGCCGACGGGAGGTAGGGCGCCGCGGGGTCGGGGCCAAGTTGCTCGAGCAGGTGCGCGCGGAGCCTGGCGGTGGTGTTCGGCAGCGCGGTGACCTTCAAGTCCCACTCGCCCAGGCCGAGGGCTTCGGCCTCGCGCAGGGTGTCGAGGATGCGGTCGCGGGGGTCGGTCGTCATGTTGCTGGTCCTTCGGGTCGGGGTGGGCTCGGCGGAGGGAGCGGCCGTCGAGATCACGCGGAGCGGGGCTGGTCGTCGACCGGTGCTCCGGTGCGGCGCCACACGTTCGACGGCCTGGAGGTGTCCGCAATATCCGCGCTATCCGCAGAACCTCCATCCGTGCTGGTCAGCGCCTCGCGGGACGGTTCCGCAGAACTCGCCGCAATATCCGCAGAAAGCCTGTGATGTCTCAGGACATGGGTGACAGTTCCGCATCAGGACATCGGTGACAGTTGGTGT